>JBLNCI010000026.1:0-118544 GCA_050260515.1 Gemmatimonas sp. | reverse complement strand
CGACCCTCGTGGAGAAGGTAAAAAGTGGATTTCGCTAATCCGCTGACGACGACGTGTGTCCGCGCCGAGGTGGCTCCGAAGCGCGAACCCACCGGCCCCTCACCGGTCCCCCGCTCCCTTCATAAGGAGCGGGGGACTTCGGTGTGCCTGGAGGACTTCAAGATGTATTTCGCGCCCGCGCGACGGGCCACGCCCGTCGATCACGCAGCCATCCGGGCCGCCGCCACCCGGGCGGCGGAAGAACGTTCAGGCCGCGCTGGCCTTCGCCGGAACCACGCCGCGCGACGACAGCGTCACGAGCTTGGTCCAGAACTGCTCGAGCGACTCGAGCGACTCGATCGTGTCGCGAAGGTCGCCGTCGCCGATACCGGCGTCGGCAAGCATGTGGATCTGACGATCGAAGATCTGCGCCATCTCGCCGTAGAGCTTGAGGCCCTTCTCGGTGAGGCTGAGGCGGATCGAGCGGCGGTCGTGGATCGAGCGCTGATGGGCGAGATAGCCGGTCTCGACCATCTTCTTCACGTTGTAGGAGACGTTCGAGCCGAGGTAGTAGCCGCGCGCCGTCAATTCGCCGACCGTGAGCTCATCCTTGCCGACGTTGAAGAGGATCAGCGCCTGGACGTTGTTGATGTCCTCGATCCCCATACGGTCGAGTTCCGCCTTGATGACGTCGAGGAAGCGACGGTGCAGGCGTTCGATCAAGAAGACGGTGGTGTGGTACGACTGGGTCACGACACTGGATCCTTTGTTCCGCCGGACAATTCGGAAGCGGACCAGTTTTTGCCGCGAAACGTTAACATCACGTTACCGCGGGCTACCCCCTTCATAACCCTCACGAAACGCGGCCCTGAACGGTGGCCGCGATTGTCTCGCCGGGGAGCACCTCTTAATATGCCGGCCATGTCGATCCGCTCGCTTCTCCGAGGCGCACGCGTCTCCTCGGCCCTTCCCGGCTCGGGGCCGACGCTGGGTGCCTATCCCGGCACGCGGCTGCGCCGCAACCGGCGCCACGATTGGTCGCGCCGCCTCGTGCGCGAGACGACGCTCGGCGTCGACGACCTCATTTGGCCGGCTTTCGTTCACGAGGGCAGCGATGCCGAGGCGGCGGTCGGTGCGATGCCGGGTGTCGCGCGCATGTCCATCCCGCGCCTGGTCGAGCGGGCCACGGAAGCGCGCGATCTCGGAATCCCGGCGATCGCTCTCTTCCCGGTGATCGAGCCGTCGAAGAAGTCGGCCCACGCCGAAGAAGCCTGCAAGCCTGACAACCTCCTCGGCCGCGCGATCCGCGCGGTGAAGACGGCCGTGCCGGACATCGGCGTGATCTGCGACGTGGCGCTCGATCCCTACACGACCCACGGCCAGGACGGCATCGTCATTGACGGCGACGTTGCCAACGACGAGACCATCGACGTTCTGGTCCGGCAGGCTCTCGCCGAAGCCGAGGCCGGCGCCGACATCGTCGCTCCCTCCGACATGATGGATGGGCGCGTCAGCGCGCTCCGGCACGCGCTCGACGAACGCGGCTTCAGCCGGGTGTCGATCCTCGCCTATGCCGCCAAGTATGCGTCGTCGTTCTACGCGCCGTTCCGCGAGGCGGTGGGGTCGTCGGCCGCGCTCGGCGGCGCCGACAAGCGCACGTACCAGATGGATCCCGCCAACGCGGTCGAGGCGCTGCGTGAAGTCGCGCTCGACATCGCCGAGGGCGCCGACATGGTGATGGTGAAGCCGGGCCTTCCCTATCTCGACATCATCCGCGGCGTGAAGGACGCTTTCGGTGTCCCGACCTTCGCGTATCAGGTGAGCGGCGAGTACGCGATGATCCGCGCCGCCGCGGAAAAAGGCTGGCTCGACGGCGACAAGGCGATGATGGAGAGCCTCCTCGCGATGCGGCGCGCCGGCGCCGATGCGATCCTCACCTACGCCGCGCTCGACGTCGCGCGGCGTCTGAAGCGCGGCTGATCCCGTTCGTGGCACGTCGGCGCTCGCGCAGCCGCTTACGCATCGTCGCAGCGTTCTTCAGCGGACTGGTGCTGTTCGTCGCCATCGTCATCGGCGGCGGAGTCCTGTGGCTGAGAACATCGCTGCCCGACACCGACGGAACCATCGCCCTTGCCGGCCTTCAGCAGCCGGTCGCGATCACCCGCGACCGCGACGGCATTCCGCACATCCGGGCGTCGACCGACGCGGATGCGTACTTTGCCCTCGGATTCGTCCACGCGCAGGACCGCCTCTGGCAGATGGAGGGATCGCGCCGCCTGGGCGAAGGACGCCTCGCCGAGGTCGTCGGCCCGCTCGGCGTCGGCTCCGATCGATTTTCCCGGGTCATGGGTTTCGCGCGGCTTGCCCGGGCGAGTCTCGAGAGGCTCTCGCCCGACGCGCGCGCCGCCGTGGACTCCTACACCGCCGGCGTGAACGCGTGGATCGACACGCACCGGGGCGCATTGCCGCCGGAGTTCGTCGC
The DNA here is from genome assembly GCA_050260515.1 of Gemmatimonas sp. GTDB lineage: Bacteria > Pseudomonadota > Alphaproteobacteria > SMXQ01 > SMXQ01 > DATJIG01. The sequence continues at coordinate 116,083 of JBLNCI010000026.1, read as the reverse complement.
GCTCCGCTACCAGCCCGAGCCGTGGCGGCCGGAGGATTCGCTCGTCTGGGGCAAGCTGATGGCCTCCCGCCTCTCGGGCTGGGGCGTCGAGCTGCTGCGCATGCGCATCGCCACGCTGCTCACGGTCGAGGAAACGGCGGACGTTTTCCCGCCGTATCCGTCCGATGCGCCGCTCACGATCGAGGACGCGATGGGCCGACACGCCGCCAACGATGCGACGACGCGCAACGCGCCGCGGGCGCTCGCCTCGGTGCCGCTGTTCGGGCCAACCGAGACGCTGGCCGAGGCCTCGAATGCGTTCGTGCTCTCGGGCGCGCGGACAACGACCGGGCGGCCGTTGCTCGCCAACGATCCGCATCTCGCCTTCGACGCTCCGAATCTCTGGTATCTCGTGCGGATCGATACGCCGGACATGACGCTCGCCGGCGCGACCGTCCCGGGGGTCCCGTTCCTCGTGATCGGTCATAACGGACGCGTCGGATGGGGGCTGACGACGACCGGGTCCGATACCGACACGATCATCGCCGCGCCGTTGGCGTCGACGCGCTTTTCGCTCCGCGAGGAGACGATCGCGATTTCCGGACACGCCCCCGAGAAGATCACGGTTCGGGAAACCGACGAGGGGCCGGTGGTGTCCGACGTGGCGAACGTTCCCGGGCTGAAGCCCGGCGAAGTCGCCGTCCTGCACGCACCCGCCCTGCGCCCCGATGACCGCACGGCCGATGCATTCTTCCGGTTGAACCGCGCCGCAACCGCGGAGGCGTTCCGGGACGCGCTACGGACCTTCGATGCGCCGATGCAGAACGTATTCTTCGCGGATGTCGACGGCCACATCGGCGAGGTCAGCGCCGGCCGCATCGCCGAGCGCGCCCCGGGCACCGCGACCGACCTCGTCCGTAGCAGCGCGGCCGCTGAGGGCGAGACCTTCGTGCCGTTCGACGAGCTGCCGCAGGCGTTCGATCCTCCGCGCGGCCAGATCGTGAACGCGAACAACAAGCTGGTCGGGACGGAATATCCCTACGATCTCGGCTCGTTCTGGCCGGGCGCGGAGCGGGCGGAGCGCATCGAGCAGCGCCTTGCCGCGGCACCGCTGTTCGACGGCCCGGGCCTGGCCTCCATTCAGACCGACGCCGTCTCGCTCGGTGCGCGCTCGCTGCTGCCGCGTCTGCTGCCGTTCATCGCCGACGCAGGACTCGATGAGGTCGCTGCGGCAGCCCGGGGCAAGCTCGATCACTGGGACGGCAGCATGAGCCGCACTGCACCTGAGCCCCTGATCTGGCACGCGTGGATCGCGGCTCTGGCGCGGTCGCTCGCCGCCGTGCCGGGGCAGGCCCAGGACACGGCGCTCGTGGCGATGATCGCGCGGCCGTCAGCCCTGACGCGCATCCTCGACGCGCCGGAACGCTGGTGCACGACCCTGCCCAACGAAGAGCCGGTCGATACCTGCCAGCCGCTGGTCGCGGGTGCGTTCGCCACCGCGATGGCGGAACTCGCGCAGCGATTCGGCAACGATCCCGACGAGTGGCGCTGGGGCGACGCTCACCGCGCGGTGTTCGCGAACCGCCTGTTCGCCTCGATCCCGCTGCTCGACCGCCTGACCACCATCGACGTTCCGACCGACGGCGACGACAACACCGTCAATCGCGGGACGGCGAGCCTGACCAGCCGCCGCGGCTCGCCGTCGTATCGCCCGCCAATGTATCCCGGCATTCACGGTCCGGGCCTTCGCATGATCCTCGATTTCGCCGACCTCGATCGCTCGCTGTTCATGCAGGCGACCGGGCAATCGGGCAACTTCCTGTCGCCCCACTACCGCGATCTGGCGACGCGCTGGGCGGCGGGAGAGTACGTGATGCTGTCGCCCGCGACCGAGGACGACAACGATAGCCAGACCCTGCGCCTCGTGCCGCGCGCGTCCGGCCGCTAGCGGCGCGCCGTTAGTCTTAAACAGTGCTTAACAGATGCCGCCTACCCTTGCGGGGAGCCGCCGCGCCCGCGAGCGGCCGCCGGTTCGCGGCCGGGCTCGCCGCATCCTCACCGGCCTGTCGGCGGGCGTTGGCGACTGGTTTCAGGCGGCGGACCATGCTTTTCATCAGCGGTGCGATCATCGTCGTTCTATCGGTGCTGGGCGGCTACATCGCCAACGGCGGGCACCTCTATGTCCTGTGGCAGCCGTTCGAGATCCTGATCATCGTCGGCGCCGCGGTCGGTTCGTTCGTGATCGCAAATCCGAAGTCCCTGCTGGCCAAGACCGGCAAGGCGATCGGTCAGATGATGAAGGGCCCGCGCCACACCAAGGACAGCTACCTCGAGCTGCTCGGATTGATGTATGCGGTGTTCAAGCTCGCCAAGTCCAAGGGCATGCTGACGCTTGAAGCGCACGTCGAGAATCCGGAGGAGAGCGAGCTGTTCCGCAACTTTCCCGTGTTCTTCAACGACACCAACGCGCGGACATTTTTCTGCGATTACCTCCGCATGATGGTGCTCGGGTCCGACAACCCGCATGAGATGGAATCGCTCATCGACGAGGAGATCGAGACGCATCACTCCGAACACATGGAGATCTCGAACGCCATCCAGACCATGGCCGATGCGATGCCCGCGCTCGGCATCGTCGCCGCGGTCCTGGGCGTCATCCACACGATGGGCGCCATCACGGAGCCGCCCGAGGTCCTCGGCAAGCTGATCGGCGGCGCGCTGGTCGGCACCTTCATGGGTGTGTTGCTGTCCTACGGCTTCGTCGGCCCCGTCGCCGGGTCCCTGCGCAGCCTCTACAATTCGGAGACGAAATACCTCCAGTGCATCAAGGTGGGCCTGCTCGCCTATCTCAACGGCTACGCGCCCGCCGTGTCCGTCGAGTTCGCCCGCAAGACGCTGTTCTCCAACGTGCGTCCGACCTTCTACGAGGTCGAGGAGCGGGTTCAGGCCCTCCCCTCGTTCTCCGGCTGACGATCGGGGCAGGCCATGGCCGCCGGCGATTCGATCGTCATCATCAAGAAGATCAAGAAGAACCACCACGGGGCCAGCCACGGCGGCGCCTGGAAGGTCGCTTACGCCGACTTCGTGACCGCGATGATGGCGTTCTTCCTCCTGCTGTGGCTGCTGAACGCCACCACGCAGGAGCAGCGGAAGGGCATCTCCGATTACTTCGCCCCCGCGAGCGTGTCGCGCAACACGTCCGGAGCCGGCGCGATCCTCGGCGGAACGACGATGACGAAGGAAGGCGCGCTCAACAACCGCGGACAGCCGGTGCAGGTCCCGCTGCCGAAATCCGAGGACGTCGTGCCGCCGTCCGAGGACGATGCCGACGAGTTCCATCGGATGCCGGAGGTCGATGGCCCCAACGATCAGGCGCCCGAGAAGGCCGCGGATGAGAGCGACGGATCATTACCCGGCAAGGACGGCGCGCGCGATCCCTCCACTCTCGCCCGCGACGCCGGCAAGGACCCGTCGACGCTCTCGGACAAGGACGTCGAGAACATCGTCCGCGAACGCGAGGAGAAGCTGTTCACGGAGGCCGCACAGGAACTGCGCCAGGCCATCCAGACCTCGCCCGAGCTGAAGAAACTCGCCGAGAGCCTGCTCATCGACCAGACCCCGGAAGGCTTGCGCATCCAAATCGTCGACCAGGACCAGCTCTCGATGTTCGCGCTGGGCTCGGCCGTGCCCAACGCCCAGACACGGCAGCTTCTCGCCGAGGTCGTCCGGGTGGTCACCAAGCTGCCGAACCGCATCGCCATCTCCGGTCACACGGATTCCACGCCCTACTCGGCAAACTCGACCTACACGAACTGGGAACTGTCGACCGACCGCGCCCAGGCGAGCCGGCGGGTCCTGATCGAGAGCGGCCTGCCCGCCGAACGCGTGCAGCGCGTCATGGGCAAGGCGGACCGCGAGCCGTTGATCGCCAACGATCCGGCGTCGCCGCGCAACCGCCGCATCAGCATCGTACTGCTTCGCGAAGCGGTGTCGGCTGCGAGCCCGACTCCATAGCGCCACGGAGCGGCACGGCCTCGCTCCTTGTAAGCCACCGGAACGGCGCTACAATTGGTCCCATGACATGGGACGTGCCGACCCTTCCGGGCCTGAGGTTCGTACGCGAACGGCCTTGCCCGTATCTGCCCGGCCGAACCGAGCGCACGCTCGCCGCCCCGCTTCCGCCGCTGCGCGCCATCGAAGTCCTCGACACCGCCTGTCGCGCCGGGTTCCGACGCAGCCAGAACTACGTGTATCGCCCGGCATGCCGCGGGTGCGGCGCTTGCGTGCCGATTCGCGTGGTCGTCGGCGAGTTCGCCTGGACCAGGAGCCGCCGACGCTCCCTCGCCGCCAACGCCGACCTGCGCGGCGAGATCGTGGCGCCACGGGCGACGCCCGAGGGCTTTGATCTGTTTCATCGGTACCAGGTGAGCCGCCACGGGACGGAAGGTATGGGAGCGATGACCTTCGCGGACTTCCGCGCCATGCTCGAGGACAGCCCAGCACCAGCGTCGCTGATCGAGTACCGAGATGCCTCGGGCAAGCTCGCCGCCGCCCTGCTTGCGGACCACGTCTCGGACGGCTGGTCCGCGGTCTACTCGTTCTTCGAGGCGGACGCGGCGAAGCGCGGCCTCGGCACGTTCATGATCCTCGACCTGGTGCGGCGCTCAGAGCACGAGCAGCGGCCGTTCGTGTATCTCGGCTACTGGATCGGCAACAGCCCGAAGATGGCCTACAAGGCGCGGTTCACGCCTGTCGAGGCGCTCGGCCCGGACGGCTGGCAGCGCGTTGCGGAGCGTAGCCTCGCGCCTGCAATCCCGGCGATTCGGAATCTCGGTAGCGTCTAAGCATCCGCCCGGAGGGAGCTGGCCGACGGCGACGCCGGCTAGGTATCAGGCATTCCCGACACACGGGCTTATCCGGGTCACTTAAAAGCTTCCGCGACGGGATACTGCGATGGCCGAAGATCGCCGGGGCACATACCGTCTGAGCGACCACGCTCGGATCGCCGTAGTGACTGAGGACCCGATGCCGCTCACTTCCAATTTCCGGACAGCGGGCCACCGGCTCGCGCGTTTACTCCCGCCCCTTGCCCTCGCGCTGATCGTCGCGTCCGGCGCATCCGCCCAACAACCACGCGCGGTGACGCCCCGCGGTCCGCTTCCGCCGGGCGAACAGCAAACGGTCGAGCTGTTCCAGCGCGCCGCCCCGTCCGTCGCCTACATCTTCACCCTAACGGCGAACGAGGACATCTTCGGCCGTCGGCAGGTGGGCGCCGGTGCCGGTTCGGGCTTCGTGTGGGATCGCAACGGCCACATCGTCACGAATTATCATGTGGTCGAGGGTGCTGACCGGGTCGCCGTGGTGCTCGACGTCGGCGATCCGATCGCCGCGAAGGTGATCGGAACCGCCCCCACCTACGACATCGCTGTGCTCGAACTCCAGGAGCGCAAATCCGATCTGGTGCCGATTCCGTTGGGCAGCTCCGCCGACCTCAAAGTCGGTCAGTTTGCGTTCGCAATCGGCAATCCCTACGCGCTCTCGCGGACCATGACGACCGGCATCATCTCCGCCATCGGTCGGCATCTGCCGACGGACAGCGGGCGCGAAATCGCCGACGTCATTCAGACGGACGCCGCCGTCAACCCCGGGAACTCGGGCGGCCCGCTGCTCGATTCCGCCGGGCGCCTCATCGGGATCAACACGGCGATCATTTCCGGATCCGGCGCATCGGCGGGGATCGGGTTCGCGATCCCCGCCGACACCGTCAACAGGGTCGTCCCCCAGCTCATCGCCAACGGTCGGGTTCCGAGTGCCGGCATCGGGGTGCTGGTGCTCCCGGAGGAGATCGCCGGACGGCTCAGCGTGAAAGGCGTGGCTGTCGCCCGTGTGACGCCGAACTCCCCTGCCGCGCGGGCCGGCCTGTCGGGCATCGACCCGGCGCGCGGTCGCCTCGGCGATGTCATCACCGAAGTGAACGGCACCAAAGTTTCCAGCCTCGCCGAACTCGCCGCCGAGCTCGACCGGATCGGGGTCGGCAAGCGTGCCGAGCTCACCGTCGTGCGGGACGGCCGCAGCCGGAAGGTTCCCGTCCAGATCGCCGATATCGGCCCGACAGGCAGTCGCTAGCGGCGCACCGCTACCCGAACGACTTTTGCCGTGCCAAGCCCTGCGGCGGCAGGCGACCGGCCTGCGAGCGCTTGCCGAGCCAGTCGCGGAGATCGGTTTCGATCTTTTCCTTTTCGCCCTGGCGCCACGTCAGGCCTTCCTTTTTCGTGAACACCTTCACGTCGGCGAGGCCGCCGTCGCCGTACTTCTGCAGGATGACGCCGCGGCCGCGGGCCATCTCCGGCACCTCGTCGAGGCCGAAGATCAGAAGCTTGCGGTTGTCGCCGATGACCGCGACGTGGTCACCCTCGGCCGGCACCGCCGCCTTGGCGGTGACGCCGTCCTTGACGTTGAGCGCCTGCTTGCCGGCGCGGGTCTGCGCCAGCACTTCATCCTCGTTGACGATGAAGCCGCGCCCGTCGGACGACGCGACCAGCAGCTTGCGCCCGGGCTTGTGCACGAACAGCGCGACGATGTCGTCGTCGTTGCCGAGGTCGACCATCAGGCGCACCGGCTCGCCGTGGCCGCGGCCGGGCGGCAGGCGGTCGCCACCCAAGGTGTAGAATCGCCCGTTCGAGCCGAACATCACGAGCTTGTCGGTCGTCGAGGCGTGGAACGCGAAGCGCGGCCCGTCGCCCTCCTTGTACTTGATGTCGGCGTCGGGCCCGAGGTGGCCCTTGAAGGAGCGGATCCAGCCCTTCTCGGAGCACACCACGGTGATGTCCTCCTTCTCGATGCCGGCGTCCTCGGGGATCTCGATCGGCTCAGGCGCGTCGCCGATCTCGGTGCGGCGCTTGCCGAGCACCGTCTTCGGCCCGAACTTCGTCTTGATGTCGGCGATCTCGTCGCTGATCCTCTTCCAGCGCCCATCCTCGTCTTTCAAGAGCGCGTTGAGTGCGCGCCGCTCCGAGGTGAGGGCGGCATGCTCGCGGCGGATCTCCATCTCGTCGAGCTTACGCAGGCTCCGCAGCCGCATGTTGAGGATCGCCTCGGCCTGTTCCTCGGTGATCTTCAGCGCCTTCACCAGCTTCGGCTTGGGCTCGTCCTCGTTGCGGATGATCTTGATGACCAGGTCGAGGTTCAGGTACGCCGCCAAGTAAGCGTCGAGCACCATCAGCCGCTCGGCGATGCGCTCGAGGCGATGCTTGGAGCGGCGGACCAGAACCTCATGCCGATGATCGAGGAACGCCTGCAGCACCTCGCGCAGATTCATCACCCGCGGAGTGATGCCCTTGTCGAGCACGTTCATGTTGAGCGGAATCCGCACTTCCAGGTCGGTGGCGCGGAACAGGCTCTCCATCAGCATCTCGGCGGGCACGGTGCCGGTCTTCGGCTCGAGAACCAGCCGCACGTCCTCGGAGGACTCGTCGCGGATGTCGCCGAGCAGCGGCAGCTTGCGCTCTTCGAGCAGCGCCGCCATGCGTTCGATCAGGCGCGCCTTCGGCACCTGGTACGGGACCTCGGTGACGACGATCCGGTACTGGTTCCGCGGCAACTGCTCGATGTCGTACTTGGCGCGCAGCCGGAACGAGCCGCGCCCCTCCTCGTAGGCCTGCAGGATGGTTTCAGCGGGCTCGACCAGCACGCCACCGGTGGGGAAGTCCGGCCCCTTGATGAACGAGACCAGCTTGGCGACGGTGGCCTTCGGCGTCTTGATCAGGTGCTGGAGCGCGTCGCAGATCTCGCCCACGTTGTGCGGCGGGATCGACGTCGCCATGCCGACGGCGATCCCGTTGGCGCCGTTGGCGAGCAGGTTCGGGAACGCCGCCGGGAAGACGATCGGCTCCTTGTCCTCGCCGTCGTAGGTCTGGCGGAAGTCGATGGCATCCTCGTCGAGGCCTTCCATCAGGGCGTCGGCGACCGCCGTCATCCGCGCCTCGGTGTAACGCATTGCCGCCGCGTTATCGCCGTCGACGTTGCCGAAGTTGCCCTGTCCGTCGACCAGCGGATAACGGACGGCAAAGTCCTGGGCCAGGCGCACCATCGCGTCGTAGATCGCGGCATCTCCGTGGGGGTGATACTTACCCATGACGTCGCCGACGATGCGGGCGCACTTCTTGAAGCCCGACGCCGGATCGAGGCCGAGCTGGCGCATGGCGTAGAGCAGCCGCCGATGCACCGGCTTGAGCCCGTCGCGCGCATCCGGCAATGACCGCGACATGATCGTCGACAGCGCGTAGGCGAGGTAGCGGTCGCCGAGCGTCTTGGCGAGGCCGACCTCGTTGACGCGGAGTGGCTGGGCGGGAACGGGCTTCTTGGTCATATGGCACCACGCTCAATACGAACGGACGGAGTCATAGCAGGTTAGGCGAGCGCTTCAATCAGTCGCGTGCGCGCCGGCGGCAGGGTGCGATCCTGTGGCGCAAACACGTGGCGCTCGAGAAAATAGCCGGTGAGTCGCAGCGCCGCGCGGATTGCGGCGCCATCGGCCGGCTCCGCCTCGGGCACCTTCAGGAATTCCGGCAACACGAGAAGTTTATCCCGGTAAGGCGCCCCGGCCGTCGCCGAGACTGATCGTCCGCTTTTCGGCGACACGAACGCGAGGTCCTCAGTCACCCCGGTCGCGGCGCACGCCGAGAGATCGAGTCCGAAGCCGAGGTCCGATAGAAGCTGCAGTTCCCAGCGGGCGTAGGTTGCCGCCCATTGTCGCGCCGGTCCGTCATCGCCGGCCAGGGCTGACACGAACGTGAGCGTGTCCCGATACACCCGGTCCGCCGGCTCCCGCTCCGGAAGCGCGGATTCCAGAACCGCACACGCGGACGACAACGCCGTCAGGCGGCCCGGGTCGTCGAGTGTTGCCGCCGCATAGCCCGCGATCAGCTCGCAGGTCCAGTTGCCGAGGTGCTCCGAAAGCCGCCCACGCCAACGCGCGGAGACATGATTGCCGGGCTGGTACACCCCCCGCGCGCCCCGCCCGTTCGCGCCGCGGGCAAGTCCAGCGTGGCGGCCATGCTCTCGCGTGAGCAAGGCAACGATTGCGCCGTTCTCGCCATGGCGGCGGGCGCTCAACACAAGTCCTTCGTCCGACCACTCCATCCTAGGGGCCCGCGTTCGGTCGCGACATCGGCCGTCAGCCCTCGATCTCGAACCCCAGCGCTCTCAGGCGCTTCTTGTTCTCGGTCCAGTTCGGCTCGACCCTGACGTCGAGGAATAGGTGCACGCGTCGCTCCAGCGCTATTTCAATCTGGCCTCTGGCCGCCGATCCGATCGCCTTGATGCGCGCGCCCCCCTTCCCGAGCACGATCGGACGCTGGCTTTCGCGCTCGACGATGATCGCCTCCTCGATCCGAACCGAGCCGTCCTTCATCTCCTTCCAGGAAACCGGCTCGACGGCGAGGGCATACGGCACCTCCTGGTGAAGCTGAAGAAACGCCTGTTCACGTGTGATCTCAGCCGCGAGCTCGCGCTCGGGAATTTCCGCGAGCTGGTCCTCGGGATACAACCAAGGACCTGGTGGCGCCATACGTGCGAGCGCCCGCTTGAGGTCGATTACGCCATCGCCGTTCAGCGCCGAGATCATGAAGATTTCATCGAAGACGCCTTCGCCTGCGAAGCGTTGCGACATGGGCAGCAATCGCTCGCGATGGACTCGGTCGATCTTGTTCAACGCGAGTACCGCCTTCTTTCGCGGCCGCTCCTTCAGACCCGCGACGAGAATCGCGGTGTCCTCATCGATAAAGCCGTCAACCCGATCCGCCTTGGCCGCGTCCACGAGCATCAAGACGATGTCCGCGTCCTCGACCGCGCGCCAGGCCGCGTCGACCATGGCCCGTTCGGGAGTGCGCTTGGCCGTGAACACGCCCGGCGTGTCGAGAAAGATGATCTGGGCACTCCCCGCGATGGCGATGGCGAGCACGCGCGCCCGCGTGGTTTGCACCTTCGGCGTCACGATCGACACCTTCGCGCCGACCATCTGGTTGAGGAGTGTCGACTTGCCCGCGTTCGGTGCGCCGCAGATCGCCACATACCCGCAGCGCTGTTCCGTCTCACTCATGTCCGCCCGCCATTGACACCGAGCCGTCGCAGCATCGCCGCTGCGGCCTCCTGCTCTGCGATACGCTTCGAGTTCCCCTCGCCCGCGGCCTCACCCTCGCCGTTGAGCTTCACCGTCACCAGAAAACGAGGCGCATGATCCGGCCCTTCGCGGCCGGCGACCTCATATTGCGGCAGGCCGAGCGCGCGCGCCTGGGCCCATTCCTGCAGTCGCGTCTTCGCATCTCGCTCCGCTGTCGCGTCACGGTCGACCATCGGCGCCCAAGCGCGCTCGATGAACCTTCGCGCCGGATCGAGCCCGCCGTCAAGGAACACGGCTGCGATCACCGCCTCGCAGACATCGGCGAGAAGGCTCGGGTTCGTGCGGCCGCTCTCGGCTTCCGCAGCCCCGAACAGAATGCACGGGCCGAGGTCGATGTCCTCGGCGACCTCCGCCAGCGTATCGCGGCGCACCAGTGCCGTGTGGCGACGCGACAGCTCGCCCTCGTCGGCATCGGGAAAGCGCTCAAGCAGCATCTGCGCGACGACGACGCCGAGCACGCGGTCGCCGAGGAATTCGAGCCGTTCGTAGCTGCGCTCCGGAGGCCGCGTCGCGCTGCGATGCGTCAGCGCTTCTGTCAGAATGCGATCGTCGGAGAAGCGATATCCGAGCGCTGTTTGCACGCGCTCGCGCCCGTCACGCGGATCCGTCACTTGATGGCCTGGAACAACCGGCTGTACCGGATCGCGAACGGCCACTTCCAGAACTCGAGCAGGCCCGCGGACCCGTCCGTCGAGAAGAAAATGAACTCAGCCCGGCCGATGAGATTTTCAAACGGGACGAAGCCGACCTCACTGGGCACTCGCGAATCCAGCGAGTTGTCGCGGTTGTCACCCATGAAGAAGAAATACCCCGGTGGGACGACGTACACCTGCGTATTGTCGAGCGGGCCCTGATCGCTGATCTCGATGATGCGATGGACCTTACCCTCGGGGAGAGTCTCGTCGTACTGCCCAAAGGCCATCACGCTGCCGTTCGGCATGCGGTCGATGTAATCGGCGACTCGCGTGCGCTTGATCGGCTCGCCGTTAATGTGCAGCACGCCGTTGACCATCTGGATACGGTCGCCGGGGAGCCCGATCAGGCGCTTGATGTAGTCTGTCTTGGCGTCGCGCGGCAGTTTGAAGACGATGACGTCGCCGCGCTTCGGCATGGTCGCGAGGATGCGGCCGGAGAACAGATTGGGGGCAAACGGCAGCGAAAAATGCGTATAGCCGTACGAAAATTTGGAGACAAACAAGTAGTCGCCCACCAACAGCGTCGGGACCATCGAGGCCGAGGGAATATTGAAGGGCTCGTACGCGACGGTCCGGATCACGATGGCGATGAGCCCGGCGTAGACGATGGTCTTGATCGTCTCGGCCAACCCGCCGGATTGCTTCGCTGCCGCCATATCGCAGAACAACCTATTGAATTTTAGACATTTTCATCGGACGCGCAGGCCATGAAGCCAGCGGGGCCGCCGCGTGTCAAGGCGGGGGTGCTACGGCAAGGCGGCGCCCGGAGACGCCGGCGAAGCCGCCGGCACCATTTGGATGACGACGATCGCTTCGGCCATGGGTGGCTCGTCGGTCAGAGTGACATGGATTTCCGGCCGCATGCCCGGGGGCGTCAGCTCGGCGAGACGTGCCGCCGCTCCACCGGTGAGAAGCATCGTCGGCTGCCCTCCGGGCTTGTTGATGACGCCCATGTCGCGCATGAACACACCCTTGCGGAACCCAGTCCCCAATGCCTTGCTGCACGCCTCCTTGGCGGCGAATCGCTTGGCGTAGGTCGCGATGCGATTGGCGCGACGCTCGGCCCGCGCACGCTCGGTCGCGGTGAAGACCCGGTCGAGAAAGCGCTCACCATAGCGCGCGATCGTCCGCTCGATCCGGCCTATGTCGATGAGATCGCTGCCAATTCCGATGATCACGTCAGGCGCGTCCTGCCATCACCGGAGCCCGCGCGGCATCAATCGCGACCCGCATCTTGCGTATCGACTCCTGCAATCCCACGAAGATCGCCTCGCCGACGAGGAAGTGCCCGATATTGAGCTCCACGATCTGCGGGATCGCGGCGATCGCACCGACGCTGTCGTAGGAAAGGCCGTGGCCGGCGTGCACTTCGAGGCCGATGGAACAGCCCTCGCTCGCCGCGCCGCGCACCCGCGTCAGTTCCCGGTCCCGCGCCGTTCCCTTCGCGTCGCAATAGCTGCCGGTGTGAATCTCGATCACCGAAGCGCCGATCGCCTGGGCTGCACGCACCTGCGGCAGGTCGGGATCGATGAAGAGGCTGACGCGGATTCCGGCATCCTTGAGCCGCTCCACCATCGGCTTCAGGTCCTTGGTACCGGCCACCACATCGAGTCCGCCCTCCGTGGTGAGCTCCCGACGCTTCTCCGGGACGAGGCAGACGGCAAACGGCCGGTGGCGAAGCGCGATGTCGAGCATCTCGGCGGTCGCAGCCATTTCGAGGTTGAGCGGTAGTTCGATCTCTGTCGTGAGACGGCGAATGTCGTCGTCGGAAATATGGCGCCGGTCCTCGCGCAGATGGGCGGTGATCTGGTCGGCGCCCGCGTCGGCCGCGACGCGCGCGGCCCGCACCGGATCAGGGTGAACGCCGCCCCGAGCGTTCCGGATGGTCGCGACATGGTCGATGTTGATGCCCAGCCTGATCCGCTGGACCGCGGACGCTCCCTCGCTCATCGTCAGCCCCGTGCCCGCTCCACGGAGTTGATGGCGGGCGTAGCCCGCAGCGCCGCGATGATGTTCGAGAGGTGCTTCACGTTGCGCACCTCGACATCGATGAACATTTCGAAGAAATCCGGCGATCGGTGTGTGATCTTGAGGTTGAGGATGTTGCCGAGGTTCTTGGCGATCACGGTCGAAAGCGAGGACAGCGCTCCCGGCTCATTCATGAGCGTCAGTCTGATGCGACCGACGCGCGCCTCGGAATCGGCGTCGCCACCGTCGTCCTGCCACGCCACGTCGAGCCAGCGCTCCGGCATATCGGCGAAGCTCTCCAGCGTCCGGCAGTCGATGGTGTGAATCGTGACGCCCTTACCGGTGGTGACGATGCCGACGATCCGGTCTCCGGGAAGCGGATGGCAGCAGTTCGCGTAATGCAGCGCCATGCCCGGGATGAGCCCCTTCAGCGGAACGGCGTAGCCCTTCTTCCTGGGCTTCTTTTCCTTTTCCCGCCGCGCGGTCTCGATCGGCACGACCTCCGCACCGCCCGCCCCCGGAGAGATTTCGCGCGTGCCCGGGAAGACTGCGGTCAGCACCGATCGCGCCGACACGAGTCCTGCGCCGACCCGGGCTATGAGATCCTCCGGCGTGTTCTCCTTGAACTTCTTCAGCACGCCCCGGAGCGCCTTGTCGGAATACTCGTAGCCCTCCTGCTGAAACGCCTTCTCCAGAATCGCGCGCCCAAGCTGGAGGTATTGCTCGTGCTGCTTGGTGCGAACGAAGCGACGAATCGCCGAGCGCGCCTTCCCGGTAACGACGAAGCCCTCCCACGTCGGCGACGGCGTCTGAGCCCGCGAGGTGACGATCTCGACCTGATCGCCGTTCTGCAGCTCGCTCTTGAGGGGCACGATGCGGCCGTTGATCTTCGCGCCGACGCAGTGGTTGCCGATTTCGGAGTGCACCGCATAGGCGAAGTCGACGGGAGTGGCACCACGCGGCAGGCTGATGAGATCGCCTTTGGGCGTGAAGGCAAACACCTGATCCTGAAACATCTCGAGCTTGGTGTGCTCGAGGAATTCCTCAGGGCCAGACGCATTCTCGAGAATGTCCAGAAGTTCGCGCAGCCAGCGGTACTGCTTGCCCTCGTGCTGGTCCGTGCCCTGCTTGTACTGCCAGTGGGCGGCGACGCCGCGTTCGGCGATGTCGTGCATTTCACGGGTGCGGATCTGCACCTCGATGCGTTGGCGCAGGGGACCGATGACACCGGTGTGCAAGGACTGATAGCCGTTCGGCCGCGGGGTGGAGATGTAATCCTTGAACCGTCCCGGGACGACGGGATACCTGCCGTGCAGGATTCCCAAAGCCGCATAGCAGTCCGCGACCCTGTCAACGACAACGCGGAAGGCCATGATGTCCGAAAGCTGCTCGAAGGCCACATTCTTGCGCTGCATCTTCGACCAGATCGAATACGGCGTCTTCTCGCGGCCTTCGACCTCGGCGACGACACCGCCGTCCGTCAGCGTCGATTGGAGCTCGGCAACGATCTTACGAACGGTATCGCTGCCCTGCTCCCGCAGGTACTCGAGTCGCGCCATGATCGACGAACGCGCCTCGGGATGTAGCTCGGCGAACGCGAGATCCTCGAGCTCGTTCTTGATATCATTGATGCCGATGCGCTCCGCGAGAGGCGCGTAGATCTCCATCGTTTCGCGCGCGATCGAGCGCCGCTTTTCCGGATCCTTGAGGTGGCGGAGCGTACGCATGTTGTGGAGGCGATCCGCGAGCTTCACCAGGAGCACGCGGATGTCCCGGGACATCGCCAATAGGAACTTGCGGAAGTTCTCGGCCTGCTTCGTGTGATCGGACTGGAGCTCGATCTTCGACAGCTTGGTGACGCCGTCGACGAGAGCCCCGATCTCGGGACCGAACAGCTTCTCGATCTCCTCGACCGTCGCAAGAGTGTCCTCGACGGTGTCGTGGAGCAGCGCCGTGACGATCGTCGCGGTGTCCAGCTTCATGCCGGTGAGCACACCGGCTACTTCGAGGGGATGTGAAAAGTAAGGGTCGCCCGATGCCCGCTTCTGCAGCCCGTGCGCCTTCATCGAAAAGACATAGGCGCGGTTGAGCGCGTCCTCGTCGGCCTCCGGGTCGTAGGCCTTCACACGCTCAACAAGCTCGAACTGACGGATCATGGCGCCACGCAATCCTTCCGGCCGCTGTGCCGGAGGCAGCCGCCGCCGGCGATCAACTCACGTCGCGCGGGAGCGACGCCGGCGTGGCAGACAATCCTACTCCTCGGGCGAGGCCGGTTCCTCGTTGACGGAGAGCCCCGACTCGCCGGCGCCGGGCTCCACGTCTTCTTCGCCGACGGTCAGCATCTCGTCGGCGATTTCCTGTTCGACCAACCGCTGACCGGAGGCGGCGGCCATGAGGCCTTCCTGCGCCGCGGTGCTAATGTCGATCTCCTCCTCGGCCGGCTCATCGCGCTCGACGTGCTTCTGCAGGCCGGTGATGATGGCTTCGCGGAGGTTCTCCGGGGTCACCTTCTCCTCGGCGATCTCGCGCAGGCTGACGACTGGGTTCTTGTCGTTGTCGCGCTCGACGAGCAGGGGTGCCCCCGCCGAAACCTGGCGCGCGCGCTGGGCCGAATACAGGACCAGATCGAACCTGTTCGGCACCTGGGTGACGCAATCCTCAACGGTAATACGGGCCATAGCCTGTCCTCTGCGCGCATTCGGAGATGTTCACGGAATGCGGTTTATATAGTCTGAAAAGCTTTCATATGCAAGCTTTTGTGCGGATTTTCATGGACTTACCGGGACTTAGCTCACCCTTGATCCAACGGCAACGGATGCACGCCGGCTCGGTCTTCCGCCGTCAGCGACGCCAACAGCTCGGCTGCGCTTCGCCCGGATACCGGGTGACGCCACTCCGGCGCGAGCTCAGCGAGCGGTGCCAGCACAAACGCCCGCTCGGCAAGCCTCGGATGCGGCAGTAATGGGCCGGCGGCGCCGGCACGACGCTCGCCGTTGTAGTCCAGAAGGTCGAGGTCGAGGGGGCGCGCCTCGTTCCGCTCCCGGCGTGTCCGGCCGAACGCGGCTTCGATGGCGTGCAGCCGCGCGAGAACCGCATCGGCCGTCAAATGGGTGGCCAGCATGGCAACCGCGTTGACGAATAGCGGCTGATCCGATCGCGGGACCGGTTCGCTCGCGAAGAACCGTGAGCACGAGATGACGCGAATGCCCTCGGAGTCGAGCTTCGCAAGTGCGGCACGCAGCGTGCGCTCCGGCGGCCCCGCGGGCGACGGAAGATTGGCACCCAGTCCTATTATGATCACAGCTGTTTTCCTTGCGGCTCCAAGGGTGCCAAGCTACTAAAAACTTCGGGCACTTAGCGCGGTCGACGCCGAATTGCCGTCACCGCAACGACGTTTCGTCGATCCCGATTTTTATTTCCGTGCGTTGCGTCATCTGATTCACAACCGGAGATTACGATGCCGATATTCTATCCGCAGGAGCGGACCGCGCTGTTCATCGACGGGGCAAATCTTTATTCCTCTACGAAGGCACTCGGCTTCGACATCGATTTCCGCAAGCTCCTCGACCACTTCGCCAAACAGGGGCAGTTGGTGCGCGCCTTCTACTATACGGCGCTGCTCGAGGATCAGGAGTATTCGCCGTTGCGGCCGCTGGTCGACTGGCTCGACTACAACGGCTACGCGGTCGTTACGAAGCCGGCCAAGGAGTACACGGACTCCATGGGCCGCCGCAAAGTCCGCGGCAACATGGATATCGAGATCGCGATCGACATGATGGAGCTTGCCGAGCGTCTCGATCACGTCGTGCTGTTCTCGGGCGACGGCGATTTCCGGTGCCTGGTCGAGGCCATCCAGCGACGCGGCGTCCGCGTCAGCGTCGTCTCGACGATGCGCTCGTCGCCGCCGATGATCGCCGACGAGCTGCGGCGGCAAGCCGATACATTCATCGAGCTGCAGGATCTCGCAAACAGCATTGCGCGCGCTCATGCGCCCCACGCACACGCGGTCCACGCGCGGCCGACGGGCCCGGCCGAAGTCGCACCCGCCGGCCGAAATCTGTGAGGATGGCTCTACCGGAACCGGGGCGGGGATGCACGCTGTGCCCGCGCCTCGTTTCGTATCGCAGCGAGAACCGCGCACGGGAGCCCGAGTGGCATAACGCGCCGGTGCCGTCGTTCGGGCCCTTGGACGCGCGCCTCCTCATCGTCGGCCTCGCCCCGGGACGAATGGGAGCGAACCGCACGGGACGGCCGTTTACCGGCGACTATGCCGGGAAGCTGCTGTACGGAACATTGCTCCGCCATGGCTTTGCGAGCGGCACCTACGGCGAACGACCCGACGACGGCCTTACTCTCGTCGGCGCACGGATTACCAATGCGGTGCGGTGCGCGCCACCTGGGAACCGTCCCGAGCCGTCGGAGATCAAGTCCTGCGGCCAATATCTCGCCGCCGAGATCGGGGCGATGCCGAAGCTGAAGGGAATTCTCGCCTTGGGGCAGATCGCCCACAACGCCGTCCTCGACACCTTCAAGCTGAAGCGGAGCGCCTACCCCTTCGCACACGGCGCCATGCACGACCTCGGCGACGGCCGCCTGCTCGTCGACAGCTATCATTGCTCACGGCTCAACACCAACACCGGTCGCCTCACCGATGCGATGTTCGCCGACGTCGTCGCAGCCCTGAAAAGCCGCATCGGTTGATCCGCTAACCAGGCTTCGGGCGCTCGCCCAATCAGCCGTACCGCTCCTCTTCCCAGGGGTCGGCCTCATTGTGGTAGCCGCGCACCTCCCAGTATCCGCGCTGTTCGCGCTCGAGGAACACGATCCGGTTCACCCACTTCGCGCTTTTCCAGAAGTAGCGCTTGGGAATTACGACGCGCACCGGACCGCCGTGCTCCTTCTCCAGCGGCTTGCCTTCCCACGCGTGGGCGATGATCACGTCCTCGTCGTCGAAGTCCGACAGCCCCACGTTCGTCGTGTAGTTGTCATAGCTCACGAACAGGACGTAACGGGCCTCAGGTTTTGGCTTAACGATGGCCAACAAGTGCTTGGCTGATATCCCAGTCCACCGATTATCGTAGCGTGACCACGAGGTCACGCAATGAATGTCCGAGGTCATCTCCACCTGGGGCTGGGCCATGAAGTCGTTCCAGCCCCAGCTCACCGGGTTCTCGAGCGCACCGCGGACTTCCAGGCGGAATCCCTCTTTCGGAACGGTCGGAGTGATACCGAGGTCGAGCACCGGCCACTTCTCCACGAGCCGCTGCCCGGGCGGAAGCCGCCGTCGCTCCGGGACGTGCTCGCCCGTCAGGTGGCGCCCCTCCGCGGCATCCCGCTCCTTCTTCGCGACGAGCTTGTCCTTGATGCGGCCGGCCAGCGAGATCTTGTCGTCGTCAGCCATCCTTCGCTCCTACCCCCGGGCGCGCATCACGCGCGCCTTCTGGCGGCTCCAGTCCCGTTCTTTGATCGACTCGCGTTTCTCGTGCTTCTTCTTGCCGTGGGCAAGGCCGAGCTCGACCTTCGCGCGCCCGCGCTCATTGAAGTAGATCGACAGCGGCACTGCGGTCATTCCCTCGCGCCGGATAGCACCGAGGATGCGGTCGAGCTCCCGGCGGTTCAAGAGGAGCTTCCGCGGCCTGCGCGGCTCATGGTTGAAGCGGTTGGCGGCCGCGTATTCGGGGATATGCGAGTTGATGAGGTAGAGCTCCCCGTCTTTCTCGCCGGCGTAGGCGTCGTTGAGGCTCGCCTGCCCGGTGCGTAGCGACTTCACCTCGGTGCCGAGCAGCATGATGCCGGCCTCGAGGGTCGAGTCGATGAAGTAGTTATGACGCGCCTTACGGTTCTGGGCGCAGACGCGGCACTCGGTCTGGCGCGCCATCGCTAGTTGAGGAGCCCCGCCCCGGTCAGCGCGGAGCGGACTGCGGCCTTTGAGGAATCCGCGATCTCGCACATTGGGAGCCTCAGCTCGGAGCTGCACAGGCCGAGCAACTCGGCCGCATACTTCACCGGCCCCGGGCTCGATTCGATGAACATCGCATCGTGGACCGGCACGAGACGGTCGTTGATCGACTCGACGGTAGCGAAATCCTTCCGCTGCCACGCCTTGTGGAGATCGGCGCAGAGCCGCGGCGCAATGTTCGACGTCACGGAGATGCAGCCGTGACCTCCCTGCGCCAGGAACGGCACGACCGTGACGTCCTCGCCAGAGAGCTGACAGAAATCCTTGCCGATCGCGAGCCGGGTGCGTGCCGGCCGCGCAAGATCCGCCGTCGCATCCTTCACGCCGACGATGTTGGGGTGCTTCGCGAGCCGCGCCATCGTCTCTGTGGTCATGTTCACCACCGAGCGGCCTGGGATGTTGTAGATGATGATCGGTAGATCGACGGCGTCGGCGACGGCGAGAAAGTGACGTGCCATGCCTTCCTGAGTCGGCTTGTTGTAGTACGGAACGACCATGAGCGCGGCGGTCGCGCCGACCTTTTTCGCGTGTCGCGTCAGCGACAGCGCTTCTTCCGTCGAGTTCGACCCGGTTCCGGCAATCACCGGAACCCTCCCCTTCGCCACCTCGATACACATTTCCGTGACCCGATGATGCTCGTCGTGCGACAGCGTCGGCGATTCACCGGTCGTGCCGCACGGCACGAGCCCGTCGGTCCCTTCGCGGATCTGCCAATCCACAAGCGCTTGGAAGGACTTTTCGTCCACGCGCCCGTTGCGGAACGGGGTGATAAGCGCGGTGAACGATCCCTTAAACATCGTCTGATCCTCTAGGCATCTTCGGGCGTAAGCGGGAGTGGGCGCGCGGATGCGCGCCCGCAAGATACCCGCTGGTCGGCTCAGCCAGCAAGCGGCGGCCTTGGCGCAACGCCGCTGCTGGCTTATAACCGGCGCACAGAAAGGGGCCTAATCGGCGTGGTGGGGGCGTTCAAGAGCTTTGAGACCTGCGGCGGTCGCCGTGGAGCTGCGCCGCTGGGCCGTTTTGTTGTCGCCTTCGCCCTCGGCGCCTACCTTGCCGCGGGGATGGCCGGCATCGCGCTCGCTCAGGCGAAGCCGACGACGACCGCCTCTAAGACGCCCGGAGTACCGGGCGATGCCTTCCCCCCGCTCAGCCTGCGCGTCGAGGGCATGCTCGACGCGCTCAATCGTCGCGACTTCACCCGCGCCTACAACGAAGCTGCCGCTCTCAAGGACCCGGTCCTGACGAAGCTCGTCGCGTGGGCGAGCTACCGGACGCCCGGCAACCGCGCGAGCTTCAGCGAGATTGCACGCTTCCTCGACGAAAATCCGGAGTGGCCGGACAGCCGCACGCTGCGTCGGAATGCGGAAGCCAACATCGAGCTGAGCCTCCCCTCGTCCCAGATTCTCGCGTGGCTCGACGAGCACCCGCCGCTCACGGCGCGTGGCCGGATCGCGCGGGTGGCAGCGCTCGAGAGTGCCGGTCGTACCGCGGAAGCGCGCGATGCGGCCCGCGCTGCTTGGCGCGACACGAACTTCAGCGAGAGCGAGGAAAAGGAATTCCTGTCGCGCTTCCGCAAGCATCTCACGCGCGAGGACCACGCGGCACGCCTCGACCGCCTGATCTGGGATGGTCGCGCGTTCGATGCACGTCGCGAGTTGCGTCTCGTGGATCCAGACACGCAGGCGCTCGCCAATGCGCGCCTGGCGCTGCGCCGATTGGATCCGGGTGTCGATGGGCTCCTGAAGCGGGTGCCCGCAACTATGCAAAGCCATCCCGGGCTCCTGTACGAACGCTTGCGCTGGCGTCGCGTCAAGGGCCGCGACATGGAGGCGCGGGATCTCCTCGACCATGCCCCGAAAGATCTCGGCCGCCCCGAGATGTGGTGGGACGAACGAGCGATCCAGGTCCGCCGCGCTCTGTCGAACGGCGAAGCATCGGTCGCGTACCGTCTTGCGTCGCACCACGGCTTGTCGCGTGGCGCTGCCTTTGCGGACGCCGAGTTCCTGTCGGGATGGATCGCCCTGCGTTTCCTCGGCAACGCCGAGGCCGCGCTGCGACATTTCGAGGCACTGCACGCGAACGTCAGCTTTCCTGTGAGCGTCGCGCGCGGGGCCTACTGGGCGGGACGCGCCGCAGAGGCGCTGAACGACGAAGAGGGCGCCCGCAATTGGTATGCGAAGGCGGCGGCTTATCCGACGGTGTTCTACGGTCAGGTCGCACGCGCTCGCATCGAGGACACGTCGCCTCCTTCCGACCCTGCGGTGACCAGCGAGGAGGCCAAGGCATTCGCACGCGACGAGCTTGTACGCGCCGCGCGCATCGTGGCCCGCAGCCCCGACCGGACACTGCTGCGGTGGTTCGTCGTGCGCCTGGTCGACCGTGCAAAGACGCCCGCCGAGCATCGGCTCATCGCCGCGCTTGCCCAGCACGAAGGCCGGCCTGACGTAGCCGTCGCCGCGGCCAAGGCCTCCGCGCGCCGAGGCGTGATCCTCGTCGAGGCGGGGTATCCCGAGCGGCCGTTGCCGCCCGGAGCCGATACCGTCGAGCGCGAACTCGCGCACGCGGTCATCCGTCAGGAGAGCGCCTTCGACGCGCAAGCGATCAGCGGCGCCGGCGCACGCGGGCTGATGCAGTTGATCGGCCCAACCGCCCAGCACGTAGCGAAGATGCTGAAGCTGCCGTTCGATCGGGAGCGACTCACCAACGATCCCGACTACAACGTTCGGCTCGGCACGCGGTACCTGGCCGATCTCGTCGACCAGTTCGGTGGCTCCTACGTGCTTGCGGTCGCAGCCTACAACGCCGGGCCATCCCGGGTCCGGACATGGTCGCGCAACGGCGGCGATCCGCGTAAGGGCGCCCTCGATGTGCTCGACTGGATCGAAATGATTCCGATCTCCGAAACCCGTGACTACGTTCAGCGGGTGATCGAGAACCTCGAGGTCTATCGCGCCCGCCACAGCGGCGTAAGTCTCGCCACGAGACTGAAGGAAGACCTGTCACGCGGCGCTCATGTTCCCGTCATGAACTCCGCTGAGGCGCCGTAAAACAGCCCCGCTTCGGCACGATTACGTTGCTTGGCTGCATCCAAGCCGCCCGGCAACATTCGCCGGCCGCCCACCTTGGGCCGGCGATCATCGAGGGGCACCCAATGACGAGCATCATGAGCGCCCGTGTCGAGCGCTTCCGCAGGATGGCGGATGAAATCCGCACAGCCGCCGTGGCGATGACCTATCGCGAAAGTCAGCGCGCTCTGACGAGCATCGCCGACAATTATGAGCTGCTCGCCGACCAGCTCGAGCAGGTCGTTGCACGAGAGCGGGTGCGCGACGGCGCGCACCTCGACGCGGGCTGATCTCCCTGCCTGTTGGCATTTCCCCGCGCTTTGCTATCATCGCAACGGTTTCACGCGCGGGCGATACGCAGCATGGCGGTGACATCCGTCACTCTGGGTGAGTTGGCGGCAGTGGCTTTCGCCGCCTACGGAACGTTGTTCGACGTCACCTCGACGGTGAACCGCGCGCGGGACCGGCTGGGCAATCAGGCGCGCGAGTTGGCCCGCGCGTGGCGTGCTCACCAGCAGCATCTGGCCGCAGCATCGCCTGGACTTCCCGATTATTGGCACGTGACCGGCCGCGCACTCGACTCGGCGATGGCCGAGCTCGGAATCAAGGACGCCCCGCTCCGCGCACGGCTCATGCAACTCATGCTGAACGTCGATGCATTTCCCGATGCCTACGCCGCAATCTGCGGCCTGCGCAATCTCGGGCTGCGGGTCGCTGTCCTGTCGAACGCCACGGTGACGATGCTGATCAACGCGCTGAAGCACACCGGACTGGATCGCGTCGTCGATCAGGCCGTGCCGGCCGACGCATCGGCCTACAAGCCGGCCGCCGCGGCGTATCTGAGGGCGTGCGCGCGGCTGAATACGGATCCTTCACGCGTGCTCTACGTCACGGCCGATGCCCCGGACGCGGAAGCCGCGACCGTGGCGGGGCTCAAGGCGATTTGGCTTCGCCGGGACGGCGCGGCGAACGTCGCTCCGAATCTGGCGGCGACCGTCCGATCTCTCGGAGAACTGCTGCCTTTGGTCGGCTCCGCGGCGTCGTGATGGATGTTGTTCCACACCACTTCATTTGCCGCGACAACCTCCGGCTCCACTACGTCGAGCTCACACCTCCAAACACAGCGGCGGAGGCGACGACCGTCGTCTGTCTCCCGGGCCTCACCCGCAACGGGCGTGACTTCCTGGCCCTCGCCGAACGTCTGAGTTCAACGCGCCGCGTTCTCGCGCTCGATGGAAGAGGCCGGGGCGGCTCGGAGTACGCGGCGGACCCGAAGACGTATCGTGCCGAAAGCGATCTCGACGATGTGTTGCAGTTTCTGACGGTCGCGGGCGTACGCCGCTGCGTCGTGATCGGCACGTCGTTCGGTGGCATGATGGGTCTCGGAGTGGCCGCATTCCGCCCCGCCACGGTCGCCGGCATCGTGCTCAACGACATCGGCCCGCATATCGGATGGAAGGCGGTGCTCGAACTCATAAAGGCGATGGCCATCGAGCGTCCCCTTACGACTTGGAATGACGCCGCCGCGGAGCTCAAGCGGATCATTCCCGAGCTTGGCCTCCAAACCGACGAGCGATGGATGCAGGCGGCCAAGGCGACATGGCGTGAATCGGCGGACGGCAAGCTGCGCATGGATTTCGACGTCCGACTTGCACGGGCCTGGCAGCGTCGCGGCGTCGGCGAGCATGACCTCTGGGCGTTGTGGGAAGGCGTGCGAGATATCCCGTCGCTGCTCGTGCGGGGCTCCCTCTCGCGCGTATTGACGGCCGATACCGTCGACCGAATGAAGGCAGCGAACCCCCAGCTCACGACCGTCGAAGTGCCGCATGTCGGGCATGCACCATCGCTCACGGAGCCGGAAGCTTTCGGGGCGATCGAGGCATTCCTCGCCGCTGTCGATGCCCGAGAACGCGAGCTTGGCATTGCCTGATTATCCCAGGCCCGCCGCCGTCACCATTGGGGACATCGCCGATGCCGCGGCACGCGTACGTGACGTCGCAGTCCGGACGCCACTCCTGGAATCCGATTGGCTGTCGCGCAAGGCAGGCGGCCGCGTACTCGTGAAGCCGGAGAGCCTGCAATCCGTCGGATCATTCAAGATTCGCGGCGCGTACAACGTCATCAGCCGGCTCTCGCCCGACGAACTGGCGCGCGGCGTGATCGCGTTCTCATCCGGCAACCATGCCCAGGCCGTCGCTGCCGTCGCGGCGAGATTCGGATCGCCCTGTACCATCGTCATGCCGGAGGACGCGCCGCTCGCAAAAGTCGAAGGAACACGGTCGCGCGGCGCCGCGATCGTGTTCTACGACCGTACGCGCGACGACCGAGAAGCGATCGGGCGGGCGCTGGCGAACGAGCGCGGCGCGACTCTCGTCCCGCCGTTCGACCACCCGCAGATCATCGCCGGCCAAGGCACCATTGGCCTTGAGATCGCCGAACAGTGCCGCGAACGTGGACTGACCGCCGATACCGTCGTAGTTCCCTGCTCAGGTGGTGGCCTCGTCGCCGGAATCGCCACCGCTCTCGCTGCCGAAAGCCCGGCAACACGCGTCATCGCCGTAGAACCCGAAGGGTTCGACGATACTGCGAAATCGCTCGCGGCGGGACAGAGGGTGAGCAACCCGCCCGGCGCGACGTCGCTGTGCGACGCCCTGCTGGTGGCGACCCCGGGCGAACTCACGTTTGCCATCAACCGGCGGCTTCTCGCGGCGGCAGTCGCCGTCAGCGATGCTGACGTGAAGCGTGCGATGCGCGCTGCCTTCGATTCGTTTCGGCTCATCGTTGAGCCCGGTGGGGCAATTGGCCTTGCCGCAGTGCTGTCCGGAGCCATCGATACCGCCGACACGACGACCGTGATCGTCGTGTCGGGCGGCAACGTCGATGCCGGGCTGTTCGGGGAAATCCTCGGACAGCAATAGCCAAGGAAAGGGGCGTGCATCGCGACTGACACACGCCCCTTCTCAGTCGTCTCCGATACGCCTAGATGTCGCCGGAAATGTCCTTGGCCGCGGCGATCGCCTCGGGCGACGCATGGTAGATTTCGGTCAGCATCTTCTCGACCGTTGGCCCATCGAGCGGCGACACCAGCAGCTTCTGCTTGTCGGCATCCGCGAGGAATCCCGGATCCTTCATCGTCGCCATGAAGGCCGTCCGTAGCGTCGCGAGCCGCTCGGCCGGAACCGCCTTCGATACAATGTAGGGACGGCCGATCTCCGACGGCGCCATCAGCACGTCGTAGACCTGCCGCATCTTCTCGTCCTTGAGCAGCGCCTTTCCGTACGGAACGCTTTCCGGAAGCCCGAGCGCCACGTGTTCTCCGAAGCGCAGCACGGTGTAGATCTTCCCATCCCGGATCCACTCCTCGGGAAGGCTGGTCCAGGAGCTGCAGTCGCCCTGAAGCTCGCCGCGCTCGATGGCGAGACGCTTCTCGGCGCTGCCCGGATACCCGAGCACCTGCTTCACCTTCACGCCGAAGATGTCCTTCACCATCCGCTGGTTCACATAGGACGAGGACCCGGGGCCGGTGTCCCCGAGAATGAACTGCGGCGCCTTGACGAGATCGTCCCAAGTCTTGATGCCGGTCGCATGCCACGTGTAGCAGACGCGGATATCCTCGCCGATGCTGCCGAGCCAGGCGACATCGGTGAACTTCACCCGGATCTTGTCGGGAATGGTCATTGACTGGGTGATGAGTCCCGGATTGAACGCCGTGATGGTCGTCCCATCCTTGGGCGCAGCGGCGTCCAGGTGCTGCACCGACTTCAGGCTGGCCGCGCCAGGCATGTTCTGGACGATGACGTCGGGGTTGCCCGGAATGTGTTTGCTGTAGTGGCGCGCAAGGAGACGCGCGTAGGTGTCGTAGCCGCCACCGGACGAGAAGCCGACGACGATATTGATGCGCTTACCTTTATAGAAGCCCGAGTCCTGCGCGGGCGCGGACGTGACGGAAAGAAACGGAACGAGCAGAAGGGAAAGGGCGAACGCCCATCGTTTGCGGATCACAGTCGCCTCCTCTCGGCCGGCAGAGGGCGTCGGCCGGTGCGTTTTCGGTTTGCGGCGACTGTAGCGTAAAAATACTCAGGTGTCGCGAACGCCCCCGGAGTTCAGGCGGCGACGGCGCCCTCGGCCACCACCACCGAGGGTTCCTCCCGGCGCTCTTCGACGAGGCGCTTGCAGTGGCCCTCGATGAACGCGCCAGACTCGATGACGAGGTTCGAGTGGATGACATCGCCGACCACCTTCGCGGTCGGGCCCATGAACACGTTGGCGGCCTTGATCTGACCGTGGACGGTACCGTGGATGCGAACGGTATCGGCTTCCACTTCGCCGTGGATCGAAGCGTTCTCGCTGACCGTCAGCGATCGGCTGCACACGTCGCCCTCGATGACGCCGTCGACCTGGACGTCGCCGTCGCTCACGAGATTGCCGACGATTCTGAGGCTCGCGCTGATGATCGATGGCACCTGCGGCTTGCCCTGCTCCGTCTTCTTCGACACGTCAGTGTCCTTCCTATCTCTGGACGAAAACATATGACCCCGCCTGGATGAATTTCATCGGATCCCTCGGCTTGCCGTCCACCAGCACCTCGTAGTGAACGTGCACGCCGGTCGAGCGGCCGCTCGACCCCATCAGGGCGATCGCCTGGCCGTAGTGCACCCGTTCGCCGGGGCGAACGAGGAACTTGCTCAGATGCGCGTAGCGGGTCGACAGGCCCTGTCCATGGTCGATCTCGACCATGCGGCCGTAGCTTCCGTTTGTGCCGACGTACGTCACTCGACCCGGCGCGGTCGTCCGAATCGGCGTTCCCATCGCGCCCGACATATCGACGCCGCTGTGAAGCGCAAGGAGGCCGTTGAACGGGTCGACGCGGCGGCCGAAACCGCTCATCACCTGAACCTGCTCCACCGGGGCTCCGAGCGGCAGCGAGCGCAGAGCGCGCTGCACACCCTCCCAGCGCTCGACCGCGCGATCCGCGGCCCCGAATCCCAATTGCGAGGCGGGGCTGTTCATATCCTTGGGGGACGCGGGTACGAACGGGCCGCCCACGTTGGTCTGCGGTCGCGCGACGGCGCTGCGGCCGAGAATCCGGTTTGCGTCGAGGCCCAGCCCCGCGATTATCTCCCGCACTTCGTCGAGGTTCGACAGCGCGCGACGAGCGAGCTGGGTCATCGCGCCCTGCTGCGCCATGTGCAATTCCCCGAGCCGCTCCTCGATCCCGTTCAAGCGCGCCTGCAGGCGGTTGCTCTCGGCGAGCACGCGGCCGCGCTCATGCAGGGTATCTTCGATGGTCCCGGAGGGAACGTACGGTTCGGGAGCGTTGCGCAGAGCCTCGTCCAGCTCCGCGATCTGCCGGCGCACAGCGTCGCGCGACGACGCAAGATGGCTGTCGGGGGTCGCCGCGCGCGTTTTCGGCTGGGCAGTCGACTTTCCAGTGCTGGTGCGGTCCATCAGTCCGACCAGGTAGGCGTGCTTGGCCTCGAGGCGCCCGGTCACCACGGTGAAGCGCTCCTGAGCGCGGCGCATCTCCTCGCGCAGCGACGCATTCGCGAGCCGCACGGCGCCGATCTCCTTGTCCTTGGCGGCGACGATGCTGCCGTGGAACACGTAGGTGACGCTCGCGTACAGCGACCACAGCGCGAACGCGGCAACGCCGGCAACGGCGAGCAGTTGCGCGCGCTGGGTGATGACGATCGCCCGCACCGCGCGATCGGTGCGGAGAATGATCTGACGTTCCGGAAAGAGACGGTCGGCCGACCGCCTCGCAAATGCGCGAAGGGCGGCGACAGAAACACGTCGCGCCACTGACTGCATCGACAGTCGCACTCCCCCCTGTGAGACCGGGCGAGGCCGTTCCGCCTCCGGACGACGCGCGCCATTATCGTGGCAACATCGCGTCACTTCCTGTCCGAAGCCAAGGGATCCCGCCCTTGGGAACAACCCGGTTCCGGTACACTCAGCCCCGTGTACCAGCCCAAGTCTCAAGGAAACCTTAACTTTGGGGCATTGGCCGTTCAAGGTTATTTGCCCCGGGTTGGTAAACAGCTCAGTCCACCCGACCGAACCCACGGCGTATTAACAGCGCAAGGAGCAAAGTTGCTCCCATCAAGAGGGCGCCGAGGACGTAGAAGCTCGCCTCGATGCCCCAGAATTCGGCAAGTGCCCCCATTCCGACCGGAATCACCAGGGTCGCCGCCCGATTCGCGGTCGTGCGGAGCCCGGCCGCCATGCCCTGGAGCTCGACGGGAACCGCCAAGGTGAGAAGCGACAGCAAGGTCGGAAACCCGACCCCAACCCCGAGTCCATAGATCGCCGAGCAGGCCAGGAGCACCCAGAAGCTGGAGAACATCGGGGTGATGGTCATGAAGGCCACGCAGAGCACCGTCATCCACACCATCACCCATGAGCCCGGCATCAACCGCGACGCCGGCCCGGTGAGCAACGCTGCCGGACTGGCGATGAAATTCGCGCAGCCGACCAGCAGGCCGATCTGCGTGCCTGTGAGATCGATCGAGGCGAGGTAGACCACGTAGAATGACGACTGCATGCCCGAGATGGCGATGCGGACGAAGGTGAAGGCGAGCACCAGAGCGACCGCCGGAATGAGACACAGCATCGCCGCCCGCCGATAGTCGTCGAATCGGGGCAGCAGCGCCTCCACCCTGACCGGCGCCTTGGCACTGGCGCCGTCGACCTTGCGTGGGATCATGAAGGTCAACGCGCACAGGGCCACCGACCACATCGACACGGCTGCGAACCCGCCGGTCACGCCTGCCGCGTCGGCGGCAAAGCCCGCCACGAACGGCCCGAGGAACGATCCCAGATTGGAGAAGAATGTGAGCCGGCCGGCGTGGGCAGCACTGCCGCGCGACATCTGTCCATAAAGCGCCTGGGCGCCAACCCACGAGAGGCCCTGCGACAAGCCGATCACAAGCTGCAGCACAATCAGGCCGAGCATCGAGTCCCAGATCACGTACACCGGGAACAGGATCAGGGTGATGACGGCGCACCACCCCATCACGCGACGGGTGCCGAGCCGATCCATCAACGCGCCGCCGTGGATCGAAAACAGGAGCGGCATGAAGGACCGGGCGCCCACGGCGATTCCGACCCAAAGTGGCGTCGCATCGAGGTGTTGCACCGCCCACAGCGGAACCAGGATCGAGATCATCGGCACGATCGACAAACTGAAGAACGCCGTCCCGTAAATGCCGACGATCGCGCGACGTCGCGCGTGCGCGTCCATCTGCCCCAGGATTCCGGTCGCCTGACTCATCTTCGATCGCCACTCATCCGAACACTGAACCGAACACCGGGCCGCTTGCTACCGCACGTCCGGTCGCTTGCCCAGTCACAATGGGAGAAGCCGCTGGATTCCGGCACTTATAACGTTTTTGAATACCCGAAAAGGCAATGACACGGCGCCTGCCATGCTCTAAAAAGACCCCGCAAATTTCGAAACGGACGGCGGCGGCCGGGGCCGCCCTTCAAGGAGACGCCATGAGCGAGGAAACCCTCAAGAGGAATGAGACCGACACGTACCAGGCTCCAGGTACGGCCGGCCACAACAAGGAAGTGGTGTGGGAGCGCTGGCAGAAGAAGCGCACCTTCGTCCGCGCCCTCGAAGGCACCTACGGCGAGGTCTACAAGGGCCTGTTCGCCGCGCCGCGCGTGTACCGCTCCACCGACTGGAAGTGGAAAGGCGGTCCGCACAACTACGGCAAGAAGATCATCAACCCGCAGTCGGTGAATGTCGCGCAGTCGATCGAGTGCCATCTCGACGCATACGCGCCGGGCGGTCACGGCCAGAAGCACGGCCACATGAACTCGGCGGTGTTCTTCGTGCTCAAGGGGAAGGGCCACGACGTCCACGACCGCAAGTCGATCCCGTGGGACGCGGGCGACGCGATGATCGTCGAGAACGGCTGCGTCCACCAGCACTTCAACGATGATCCGAAGAACGACGCCGTCGTCCTCATCATGAAGGCGAAGCCCCTCTTCCTGTTCATGCACATGATCTTCCAGAAGATGGTGCAGTACCCGCCGACGACTCCGCCGCCGGGCGCCGAGAACTATCAGCCGCCGCAGCACATCTAGCCGCGCCGGCATAACATTCGATCTAGGGAGTCACAGCACCATGGCTTACGCCGACGAAAAGGCCCGCGCCAAGCAGTCCTCGCTCACCGCGAACTTCTACCGGGAGGGGCTCGAGGAATCGAAGCGCTTCCGCGAGGCCTACAAGAGCCAGTTCAAGAACCTGATCAAGGCGAGCGACATGCCGATCGAGCGCTCGCCCGACGGCCTGATCAAGCACATCATCCACGAGAAGATGAACACCATGGAGATGTGCGTCGACATCTACATGCAGTTCATCGAGGGCGGCAGCCGCACCGGCAAGCACCGCCACCTGTCGGAAGAGATCTTCTACGTCGTCGAGGGGTCGGGCTACGACCTCCACTGGGACGTGAAGTTCGACTGCAAGGACGAGTTCGAGTGGGCGTGGGAAGCCGAACCCAAGAAGTTCGAGTGGAAGGAAGGCGACTTCGTCTACATCCCGCCCTACGTCATGCACCAGCACTTCAACGCCGATCCGAAGAACGAGGCACGCATCGTCGTCATCAACAGCCGCATCGTGAAGAAGATGGGCTTCGACTGGTTCGAGCAGATCGAGAACGCGCCGGGCTTCTGAGGCCGTCGCGCCTCGGCGGCACAGCGAAACAGGGTCGCTTCATACGGGAGCGGCCCTTTTTGCTGGGTCGTTCGGCTTTCCTTAAGTCCTGTTCCACTTTAGTATCCGCGCCCACAACGGGCGGATCACGCCGGGCCGCGAAGAGCCATTCAGCAACGTCGGGGATACGTCGCTTCACCATGCTAGACATCATGTTCGGAACGCTGTTCCAACTGCTCACCACGCCCTATCTGATGGGCTTGATGGTGATCGCGGTCGCGATCGGCATCTTCGTCGGAGCCACACCGGGCATCGGGGGGCGCCTGTCGATCGCCCTCGTGATCCCGTTCGTGTTCGGCATGGACATGATCCCCGGCGCGATCTTCCTCCTGACGATGCACGCGGTGAACGGCACCTCGGGCCAGATCTCATCGATCATGTTCGGCATCCCCGGCGACGGCGACGATGCCGCGACCACGGTCGACGGCTACCCGCTCGCGAAGCAGGGCCGCGCCGGCGAGGCGCTCGGCGCGAGCCTGATGGCCTCCGGCTTCGGCGGCATCATCGGCGCGATCGTGTTCGCGGTGCTGATCCCCATCCTGGAGCCGATCATCCTCGCCTTCAGCCCGGCGGAATTCTTCTTCCTCGCGCTGCTCGGCATCACCTTCATCGCGTTCCTCGCCGGCGGCGACAACATCTTCAAGGGTCTCGCCGTCGGGTTCTTCGGCATGATGCTGGCCTTCGTCGGCATGGACCCCGCGACCGGCATCGCGCGCTATTCCGGAGACTTTCTGTTTCTGTGGGACGGCATGAGCCTCGTCACCGCAGTGCTGGCTCTGTTCGCCGTCCCGGAGATGATCGCGCTCGGCGTTCAGGGTGGCGCGATCGCGAAGCTCGCCGACGACAACGTGAAGATCAGCTACCGCCAGGTCTTCTCCGGCGTGCGCCAGCTCTTGACGAAGCATTGGTGGCTCGCGCTCCGCACCTCGGTGATGGGCGCAGTCATTGGCATGATCCCCGGCCTCGGCAGCTCCGCAGCGGCCTGGATCTGCTACGGCCATGCGGTGCAGAGCTCGAAGCACCCAGAGCGGTTCGGAAAGGGCGCCATCGAAGGGGTCATCGCGCCGGAGACCGCGTCCAACGCCCGTGAAGGCGGTGCGCTCCTGCCCACCCTCTTCTTCGGCATCCCCGGCAGTTCGGGGATGGCGGTGCTGATGGGCGCGTTCCTGATCCTCGGCATCCAGCCGGGACCGACGCTGGTCAAGGACCACATGGACCTCGTGTGGATGCTGATCTGGGGTCTCGTCGTCGGCAACGTGATCGCCGTCAGCTTCCTGCTCTTCGTCGCACGCTGGGTCGGCAAGCTGACCTTCGTGAACGGCGGAATGCTCGTTCCCTTCATTCTCGTCGTGGTGGTGATCGGGTCGTACATCAACGAAGGACAGTGGGAGAACCTCGTCATTCTGTTTGGCCTCAGCCTCATCGGCTACGCCCTGCTGAAATTCGGCTGGCCACGCGCGCCCTTCGTCATCGGCATCGTTCTCGGCAAGATCGCCGAGGAGTCGCTGAACAAGGCGCTCGCTCTTTGGGGCGGCCAGTTCTTCCTGCGCCCGTTGTCGCTGATCCTGATGGGCCTGATCGCGCTCACCCTCTCGTACGCGATCTACAAGAGCCGCGCGTCGCGGCGTCCCGCCGGAGCCCTCCATGCCAGCTAAGCTCATCTTCAACGGGCGCGTCCTGATCGCGCTCGTGATGTTCCTGTTCTTCGTCGTCATGGTCGGCATCGCCCTCGGCTATCCCGCGCAGGCGCGGTTCATGCCGCTCGTGGTCGGGCTTCCCGGAATCGCATTGACGCTCTTCGAACTGTTCCGCGAAGTGCGGCGTGCGGCGCGACCGGAAGTTGCCGCAACCGCCGATCACGGCGCCTCGAGCGGACTGCCGAGCGATATCTCGCGTCTGATCGGCCAGGATGCGGCGCTGCCCCAAGGCGACGCCCCGAAATTGTCCGCAGCCGAAGAGAGCCGCCGCGAGCGGATCCTCCTCACCTACTTCACCGCCCTGATCGGCGGAATTCTGTTCTTTGGCTTCTGGATCACGATCCCGGCGTTCATTGCCACGTTCCTGCGCGAGCGCGAAAAGGCGGGCTGGGCGTTTGCGCTGTCGTCGGCCATCGTCGCCGACGTTTTTCTCTACGTCATTTTCGTGCGCGTTCTCGGGGTCGATCTCCACAACGGGTTTGTCACCGAGTGGGCCATGGACCTGGTCGCCCCAGGCTACTGACCGCGCGATCGTTCGCTTCGGACCAGCGGCCGCTTTGGCGGCCGCTGGGGTCTCTGCCACGAAAATTTCCTCTCTTTGTTCCTCTACACGCCGCACCCGGCGCGCAACCTTGGTGCGTCCCCCCGCCCGCGCCCAAAGCGCGCCGGGAGTCCCGCCCGATGTCGCGGCTGCCCACGGGCGGGAGTCGCAACGGCGGTAAACGTCGGTGCGGCGGAAGGGGCGCCGCGCGGCCGACGTCGTTGGATGAGGAGAGCATGCCATGCGCACCATCACCCGTTTCGGCATTCTCGCCGCGTCGGCGTTCCTCGCGCTCTCGACAACCGCGGCCCATGCGGCAATGGTCGAAGGCAAGATCATGTATCTCGGCGCCGAGGAAGCCACGGTCACGATCAACAAGAAGACCTACCGGGTCACCGAGTCGACCAAGGTCCTGGTGTCCGGAAAGCCGGGCTCCTACAGCTCGCTGAAGCCGGGGATGAGTTGCAAGGCCAACATCGCCCACGGCCTGCAGACGACGTCGATCAGTTGCACCGGCAAGGGCCGCGACCCGCTGCCATCGCCGTTCCCCGCCGCATCGCCTGCCGCTCCGCCCCCGAATGCAAAACCCGCCGGCACCCGGTAGGCGATCGACCTGCCGAACCGCGCGCCTCGTTGGGCATCTGAGTAGCCGTGCGGAGTGCACGGTACCGGTCCGAATCTACATATTTCCACGCCGAAACAGTCACTTACGGTCAACGTCACCGATCAAAAAAGCGGTCGACGGGGCGTGGCAACCCCTATATCTATTTCACAACAACGAAATTACTTCTGGAGGCATATATGACCGCTCGGACGATCGGCCGGACTCTCGTGGCGGCCGGCGCCTTGGCGACGGCGACCGCGATCGCCGCTCCCGCTCACGCGCAGCAGGTCGACAAGAATTTCTACAAGGGCAAGACGCTGACCTACGTGGTCGCGACCGCCGCCGGCGGCGGGTACGACTTCTACGCCCGCCTGATCGCCGACTACATGGCGAAGCACCTGCCCGGCGTCACCATCGTCGTGAAGAACATGCCCGGCGCAGGTCATCTCATCGGCGCCAATTTCACCTACAACGCGCGTCCTGACGGCCTCACGATCGGCACGTTCAACACCGGTCTCATCTATAACCAGTTGATCGGCCGCGAAGGCGTCAAGTTCGATCTTCGCAAAATGTCGTGGGTCGGCAAGGCCTCGTCCGACCCGCGCGTGCTGGTCGTGCCGCCCGCCTCGCCGATCAAGACGATCGAGGACCTCAAGCGCCCCGGCGAGCCGTTCAAGTTCGCGGTCTCCGGCGTCGGCTCGTCCAACTTCAACGAGACGACGATGTTGAAGGAGGCGCTGAAACTCAACATCAAGATCATCACCGGCTACAACGGGAACGACGACCAGATGGCCGTGCGCCGCGGCGAGATTGACGCGGTGTTCGGCTCCCGCTCCTCCTACGAATCGTTCGTCAGCAACGGCTATGGCCGTTTGGTGCTGCAGGTCGGCGGCGAGGATTCGAAGCTCCCGCAGCTCTCCGACATGATCAGGAACGACAACAAGGAAGCGCAGGCCATCGTCGCGCTGATGGAGTCACAGGCCGAGATCGCCCGTCTGACCGCGGGGCCGCCGAACATTCCCGCGCCCCGCCTCGCCGCCCTGCAGCAGGCGTACAAAGAGGCGCTCGACGAGCCCGAGTTGCGCGCGAAGGCCGAGAAGGCCGATCGCCCGGTGGTACCGTACCTGATCGGCAACGATCTGCAGAAGAAGGTGGTCGCGGCTCTCGATCAGTCGCCAGAGACGATCGCGATGGTCGCCCGCATCCTCGACATCAAGGATCCCACTCTGAAGGCCGAGGGTCCGCTGCTCGACGTGAAGGACAAAGGCCGCGAGATCGTCTTCAAGGGGCCGGACGGCAAGAACGTCAACTCCAAGCCGTCCGGCAGCCGCACCCAGATCACGGTCGCGGGCAAACCCGGCACGCGCGAGAGCCTGAAGACGGGTCTGGTGTGCAGCATTTCCTACAAGGCCGGCGGCGACAACGAGCCCGACGAAATCCACTGCAAATAGACCGCGCACACGGGCTTCGCGGACGCAATACTCCGCGAAGCCGGTTCGCGCGTGGGTGCGACATTCGATGGAGCACCTGTGGCGGTGGCGAGCGCAGCGTCGCTTTGCTGTGACAGTTTCGCGGCTAAGTTCACATGCCCTGCTTCTTCCACGATTCCGGAATATTGAACCGGGGATGAGTGGGTTGGAATCCGGAGCTTTCATGACGGGCCGCAACATCGGCTACGCGTTCGGTGCACTCGCGCTGTCCGTGGTTTTCTTCACTCGTCCCGCGGCGGCCCAGCCGCCGGACCAGGAATTCTTCGACGGAAAGACCATCTCCTATCTCAGCGCGTCCGCGCCGGGGAGCGACCTCGATCGTTTCGACCGCATGGTCGCCGCCGAGATGCAGAAGGCGTTGCCGACGACCGTTACGGTCCGCAACGTCGGCGACCATACCCGAGATGACGTTCTGACGCGCGTCGCCGCAGCGCGGCCTGACGGCCTGACGATCGCATCGCTTCCGGGCGCGGTCGTCTACGAACAGTTGACGGGCCAAGCCCCGGTGGACCTCCGGCGGTTGTCGTGGATCGGAGGATCCGCAGGCAACCCTCACGTCCTTGTCGTTCCCGACAAGTCCCCGATCCACGCCGTCAAGGATTTGCGGCAGCCCGGCGACCCATTCGTCCTCGGCATCTCGCGGGTCTCGTCGAGCACTTACATCGAGACGCGGATGCTTCAGGCCGCGCTCCACCTCAACGTGCGCGTCGTCGCCGGCTTCCGCGGCGGCGATGAGATCCGGTCGGTGAACGCGGGCACGGTCGACGCCGTATTCGGCCCGGAATGCCTCTACCGCGATTTCATCGACGACGGATTGGCGCGCGTGGTTCTGCGCTTCGGAGCTGCCGACGGAGGCGACGAGGGCCTGGCGAAGGTGCTGCGTCACGCCGACGACGGCACCCGCGAGACCCTCGCCTTGCTGCAGTCGGTCTCCGCCCTCGGCAATGTCACCGCGGCGCCGCCGACAGTTCCGCCGCGCCGCCTCCAGGCGCTGCGGGCGATGTTCCGCGCTGCCGTCGAGAGCGACGACGTGCGCGATGCATACCCCGGCGCCCTCGTCGCCCTCGGCGGCCGTGACGTCGCGCGGGCCGTCAGCGCCGCGCTTCACCCGGGTCCGCACGCGATGGCCCTGATCCGCGACACGTTCGACGTAGAGGGCGGGCCGGTGCTGGCGAGCGCGTCTCCGAGGTCGACCGACCGTGGCGTCGTGTCGTTCGTCGGCGCGGCTCGCTGAACAACCGCCCTATGGGTCGCGCCGGCCCCGCGATTGCGCGACCGGCCGTGCTCACCTACGTTTGGCCCCACTCAGAGGAACGGTGGAGCCCAAGATGACCCTCCTGCTTTCGAACGATGACGTCGCCAGCCTGCTGACGATGCCGGAGTGCATCGCGGCTCTGGAGGAAGCCTACGTCGAGCTCGCCGAGGGACGCGGGATCAACCGCATTCGGTCCGACTGCCTTGCCCCCGTGAAGGACCGGCCCGACGCGCTTTACGGGCTCAAGTCGATGGACGGCGTGATCCCTAAGTTCGGCGTCGGCGCGGTGCGCATCGATTCCGACGTCGTCACGTGGCCCAGGAAGGGCAACACCATGGTGCGCGAGAAAGTCCCCGCTGCGGGTGGCCGTTGGGTCGGTCTGGTCCTTCTCTTCTCCTGCGACAACGGCGAACCCCTCGCGATCATGCCGGACGGCGTCATGCAGCACATCCGCGTCGGCGCGACCTCGGGCCTCGGCGTGAAATACATGGCGCGTGCGAACGCGCGCACCGTCGGCATTCTCGGCTCCGGCTGGCAGGCCGAGACCCAGCTCACCGCGGCGTGCGCCGTGCGCAAGATTGAATCGATCCGCTGCTTCAGCCCGACGAAGGCCAACCGCGAGGCATTCTCGAAGCGGATGAGCGAGACGCTCGGCATTCCGGTGACGCCGGTCGACACCCCCGAGGCCGCGATCAAGGGCGTCGACCTCGTGATGTGCGCGTCGAACTCGATCGACAACATCTACTTCGAGCGCTGGCTCGAGCCCGGCATCCATCTCTCGTCGATCAAGCGCCCGGAGATCGAGATCGCCGCGCTCAAGAAGTGCGACCGCGTCATCACCCACAGCCACGAGGCGACGCCGATGCACTTCACCACCAAGGGCCTCAAGGTGGTCGAGAAATCCGCCGGCAAGGGCTGGAAAGTCGCGGAGGAGTTCGACTTCAACACCATGCCGACCCTGCCTGAGGTGATCGTCGGCAGATATCAGGGGCGCACCAACGACCGCGAGATCACCTGCTTCATGAACAATCTCGGCATGGGTTATCAGTTCGCTGCCGCCGGCTCGGTGGTGATCCGCAAAGCGAAGGAGCTCGGCGTCGGGCGAGAGTTTCCGACCGACTGGTTCACCCAGGACGTGCATCCGTAACCTGCCGTCCACGTACATAAGAAGAGGCCCGCCGGCGGAGCCGACGGGCCTCTTTCGCGTGAGGAGATAGCTACAGGACGAAGTCGCTGGCGACGATGGTCGATGCGGAGGTGACGTGGAGTGCCAGGTCGGCGACCCCGTCCCCATCGGTGTCGCCGGAGACCAGATACCAAGTCCCCTGCGATGCGATCGTCAGCTCACCCGCAGTCCCGGTGAAGGTGTCCACGACCGTGAACGCATCATCGGTGCCGCCGCTCACCGCGTCGATCTGGCTGAAATCGATCTTGTCGCCGTCGACCGAGTTGAAGTCGAGGATGGTGTCCATCGCGGTCGGCGCGGAATCGAGCGTCGACTCGTAGACGAAGACATCCGCTCCCGCGCCGCCCGACAGATAGTCGGCGCCCTTGCCAGCGTCGATGTAGTCGTTTCCGGCGCCGCCGTACACCACGTCGTTGCCCTCCATGGCATAGACGACATCGTCGCCGGCCTGTAGGTCGTATACCTCGGCGATCTGCGTCCCCGTCTCGGTGTCGCTCGTATTCGTGCCGTAGACGTCCAGGCCGATTCCCGAGGTCGGAATGTCAGTCGCGGTCAGGTTCGAGATGAACAACCCGGTATCGAGGGCGTGGTCACCGGTATCCTCGACACCGATCTTGATCGTGTTGTGGCCGAACTGAACGGGCGCGAAGATGCTCAGCACGTTGCTCATGCCGTCGTATTCGATCGGCAGGTGCCCGTCGGTGTTGTCGAGGAAGTAGTTCGCCGAGAGGTTCGACCCAATGATGCTGAGCGGCGCGGTCGGGTTGTTGTTGAAGTACGCGACATTGACACCGTTGACGATCACCGCGCCGATATCGACGTACTGGTTCACCCACTCCGGGAACTCGTCGCTGCCGAGGGCGACGTTGAAGTGGATGCCGGTGACGGTCGGATCGGTGACGTCGAAGCCGAACTCCACGGTCGATGCATCGTAGCCGACAGTATGGAACACGGAGTTGACCACCGCGTCGAGGTCGGCATCCCCCGCCAGCGCGTTGTCCCATCCGGATGACGCCGAGCTGTTCCACGTAAACGGCATATGGCCGGTGGTGAGCAGCAGACCGGGGCCGATTCCGAGCGGCGCCAGGCTGCCGTCATAGAAGCCGATCGAATACTGGTCGCCGACAACATGGAGCGACGCCGGGTCGGCGGTGATGCCTGAAGCGTTGCCGAGCACCGCGTGGATGATCGCGTCCGCCTGCTGGGACGCGGTCGCCGGATCGATGGTCGTGAAGGGCGTTTGCGCGACCACGGGCGGCGGGGGCGGCGCAACCACCGGCGGCGGAACCACCACGACGCTGTCCGGCTCGTTCTGGCCGTTCACGGTAATGTCGATCTGGGTGGAGACGACGCCGCCATGGTTGTCCGACAAGTCGACCGTGAAGATGTCGTGCACATGGTCGTTGTTGTTGAGGGCCTGCACAGCGTCGCTTGCATTGTTGAGCGTGTAGCTCCAGAGCCCCGTCTGGAAGACATGCAACGTGCCGTATGTACCGACGCCGTCGTTCTCGACGCTCCAGGTCATCGGCACCGGGTCGCCGCCCTGCGCCGTGAGTTGGCCGACGGAATTGAGCGAAAGGCCGTCCTCGGTCACGCTGCCCGTGACGGCGCCGGTCACCGTCGGCAGGTCGGGGTTACCGGCGATAGTGATCGCGATCTCCTTGGACGTGACGAGGCCGGTGTCGTCGGTGACGAGCACCGCGACTTTGTCCGTAAGCGTGTCGCCCCCGCCGAGGTCCTGAACGGCGGCCAGTGTGTTGTCGAGCTGGTACGTCCAGGCCCCGTTCGGGTCCACGGTCACTTTACCGTAGGTGCCGACACCGGCATTGGCGACCGACCAGACGAGCTTCGACCCTTTGTCGGGATCAAAGGCGGTGAGCTGTCCCGACGCCGTCAGCACGCCGTCCTCCTGGACGGCGCCCATATCCTGTCCGGGCGCCGCGGAGATCACCGGCGCATCGTTGGTCCCGGCAACGTTCACGGTGACCTTCTGCGACGATGACGTGCCGCTGCTGTCGACCACCTGCACCGTGAACGTCTCGCGCGCCACGTCGCCATCGCGCATCGACTGAACGGCACTGGAATCATTGTTCAGGAGATAGGTCCAGTGGCCGAACTGATCGACCACGAGCTTTCCGTAGGTGCCGATGCCGCCGCCCGCGACCGACCACGTCAGCGTGGCCGTCGGATCGCTATCAACGGCGTTCAGCGTCCCGGTCGCGGCGAGCGTGTCGTCCTCGCGAACCAGGCCGGTGAGGTCCGCGGTCTTGAAGGTCAGCGTGGTCTTGGCCGTCGTTGCCGTCGTCGTCGTCTTGCCCGACATAGGAACTGTGTCTCCACCAAAAAAAAGAAAGGCGGGCTCTCTCCGCAAGCGGCGTGCCAGGAGGCGCTCCCCGGCCGGCGCCTCCGAAAGACCCGTTGTTGTCGAAACTTTCCCTGCGGAAACTTGCCCCCGTGGCGGGACTGACGGGGCTTCGTACCCAGCACTGGGGGATATGCCCCACCAGCCGAGGCCCTCACGCGAAGGTGGCTTGATCCCCACGCCCTTTCCGTTAAAACGCGCGCACGGCAGTTACTGGAATGGCAGCGTGACCGTCCGCGTTTTCAACATTCGCCTGTGGTTCGCCCTCACCAGCCTGGGGGCGATCGTTCTGATCTCCGTCATCACGACGTTCTGGCTCGCGACATCGGTCCGAAACGCGCTGCTCGAGCGCGACAGCGAGGTCACGGAGGAGGTTCTGGAAAGCGTCGTCTTCGTCGAGGGCAGAAATGTCTTCGCGAAGCCCGATGACGACGTCATCGCGAATCCGCCACTTCGCAATTTCGCCCGTCACCTGATGAGCCTCCCGGGAATCCTGCGCGCCAACGTCTGGGCGCGCGACGGCATGGTGCTGTGGTCCACCGACCGCGAGATCATCGGCCGGCACTTCGACGACAACGATGAGCTCGACGAGGCGATGGAGGGACGTCGCATCACCGAAGTCGGCTCGGTGCCGGATTCGGTGAAGGCCGAGCACGTCGCGCTCGGTCACGGTCAGGCCGAGCACTTCATCGAGGCCTACATCCCAATTCGCGAGCACGG
This sequence comes from Gemmatimonas sp., assembly GCA_050260515.1. Classification (GTDB taxonomy): domain Bacteria; phylum Pseudomonadota; class Alphaproteobacteria; order SMXQ01; family SMXQ01; genus DATJIG01. The sequence goes on along the minus strand of JBLNCI010000026.1, from coordinate 75,657 downwards.
CACCGGCGAGGTGCTCGGAGTCGTCGAGCTCTACAAGACCCCCGCCACGCTCAGCAAGGCGATCTCGGAAAGCCAGCAGGTCATCTGGATCAGTGGACTGGTCGCCGGTCTGGTGTTGTACGGAATGCTCTACGGCATCGTGCGGCGGGGCGCGCGGCTGATCGAGCGCCAGCAGCACGAGTTGTCGCGCATCGACACCTTCGCCGCGCTCGGGCAGATGGCGAGCGCCGTCGCCCATAGCCTGCGCAACCCGATGGCGACAATCCGTTCCACGGCCGAGCTATGGCGGGTCGAGCATGAGGATGCGTCGGAAACAGCCGCCGAGGTTATCCGCGAGGTCGATCGCATGGACGGCTATGTCCGCGAGCTGCTGTCGTACGCGCGCGCCGAACCCTACCACCTCCGCCCCGTCGACCCTGCAAAGGTTGTCTCGGACGCGGTGCAGAAAGCGCAACCGGCTCTGGCCCGCAACGGCATTCAGCCAACGATTGTCGATTCGCGGTCGAACTCCCGCTCGGCAATGGCGGACGAAACGCTGCTCGGCCAGGCGCTCACCAGCATCCTGACGAATGCCACCGAGGCGATGCCCGATGGCGGCACGCTGCGCATTACCCTAGGGCTGCATCAGGACTATGTCCGAATCACTGTCGCGGATTCGGGCGCGGGCATGACCGCCGAAGCCCTCGAGCGGGTCGCGAGTTCCTATTTCACGACCAAGACACGCGGCCTCGGCCTCGGGCTCGCGATCACAAAGGGGATCATCGAGCGGTTCTCCGGCCGGCTCGAATTCGCGAGCATCCAGGGCGTCGGAACGACGGTCACCGTCTGGCTGAAGGCGGCGTAGGCGATGCCCGGCGGTGTGGTCCTGATCGTCGAGGACGAAGCGCCGCTCGCGCGCAATATGAAGGCGTACCTTGAACGCCAGAACTACGAGATCGGACTCGCCCATACCGCGGCGGACGGATTGCGGTTGTATCGCGAGCTGCGGCCGGACGCAGTCATCGTCGACCACAACCTCCCTGACGGCACTGGACTCGAGCTCATCCAGAAGATCCGTACCGAGGATCGGACGACCAAGCTCGTGATGGCCACCGCCCACGGGACCGTCGACGTCGCCGTCTCGGCGATGAAGAGCGGTGCCGACGACTATCTCACGAAGCCCATATCGCTCGACGCGCTGTCGCTCCTCGTCGGCAAGCTTCTCGCGCAATCCCGCACCGAAAGCTCCCTCGCCTACTACCGCGCGCGCGAGGCGCAGCAGGGCGGCATCGACTGCATCGTGGGCGAGTCTCCGGCAATGAAGACGCTGAAGGAGCAGATCGCCCGCGTGCAGGCCGCCACCCCGCCCGCGACCCGAGGAACGGCGCCGCCCCCGGCCGTTCTCATCCTCGGCGAGACGGGGACCGGCAAGGAGCTGATCGCGCGCGCCCTGCACTACGGCAGCGCGCGCCGCGGCCAGCCCTTCATCGAGGTGAACTGCGCGGCGTTGCCGGCGCAGCTAATCGAGTCCGAGCTTTTCGGCCACGAGCGCGGCGCGTTCACCGATGCCCGCGACCGCAAGGTGGGACTGTTCCAGGCCGCCGACAGCGGCACCTTCTTCCTCGACGAAATCGGCGAGATGCCGCTCGCGCTGCAGGCCAAGCTGCTCAAGGTGATCGAGGACGGGGTCATCCGTCCCGTCGGCAGTCTGCGCGACCGCAGCGTGAACGTCCGGCTCATCGCCGCGACGAACGCCCTTCTCGAGGACCGCGTGCGCGACGGTGAGTTCCGAAGCGACCTGCTCTACCGCCTCAACACCCTCACGATCGTGGCACCGCCGTTGCGCAAACGCGGCGACGACATCATGCTGCTCGCCGAGCGCTTTCTGCGCGAGTTCGCCCAGCGCTATGGCCGACAGGGCCTTGGCTTCGCCGCGGCGGCGCGCAGCGCGCTGCTCGGCCATTCGTGGCCGGGCAATGTCCGCGAGCTTCGCAACGCGGTCGAGCGTGCGGTGCTGATGTCGATCGGCACCACCATCACAGCCGACGATCTCGACCTGCGGGAGCCGGCGGTGGTCCGAGCCGAAGCGGTGGCGAGCCACGGCGCAGGGGCGACGCTCGCCGATGTCGAGCGCGATGTGATCCTCGCCGCGCTGCGCAAGACCGCCGGCAATGTCACGCGCGCGGCTCGCGAGCTCGGCATCAGCCGCGACACCCTCCGCTATCGCATGGAAAAGTTCGCCCTCAAGCGCGACGATTTTTCCTAAGCAAGCGATCCCGCCAAAGCAGAAACCCTCAGCGGCTCGCGGTCGGCTTTTCCTCGCGCTGCAACGTCGCCGCCGACGGTGACGTTGCGTTTCATCCGCTGTCCCGACTCGTCCCCCGCGCGGGCTACGCCTGCACATCCATCGCTTTCCGCGACCGAGACACAGCTTTGTTGTGTCAAACGAGGCACGGCTTTGCTCGCTGCCCACGGCAGCGCCTCGTGCGACACCGAAGGCTGAGTTGCGGAAGGACCAGTACGGCCATCCTTCCTCCGAGGGCGACGCCGGGGGGCGCGCGCCGGATTGTCAGGCCGCAGGGGAGTACCCAAATGGCAAACACATTGACCGTGCGTCTCGCGGAGGACGCCTGGAACGGAGACGCGCAATTCACCGTCGACGTCGATGGCGTCCGGATCGCCGGCCCGACAAGCGTCACCACACTGCACGGCGCCGGATTCCAGGAGTTCACCTATACCGGCGACTACGGAGCCGGCCCGCACACCGTGGCGGTGCACTTCATCAACGACGCGTGGGGCGGAACCGCGAGCACCGATCGCAATCTCTACGTCGACGGCATCATCTTCGACGGCACCGCCTACGACGGCCAGACCGCACGGAACGACGCCGCCAACGGCGGCCCCGATTCCGATCCCACGGCTGCCGAGATGCGCATCAACGGCACGACCACCTTCACGAATGTGGTCGACGGATCATCTCCTCCGCCGCCGACTTCCGGAAGCGACACGCTCGTACTCCATCTCTCGGAGGACGCCTGGAACGGCGATGCGCAGTTCGCGGTTCTGCTCGACGGCGTCCAGATGGGCGGGCCCACCGCGGTGACGACGGCCCACGGCTCGGGCGTACAGGACTTCACATACACCGGAAATTTCGGCGCCGGCCCCCACAAGGTGGAAGTCCGCTTTCTCAACGACGCGTGGGGCGGCACCGCCTCCACCGACCGCAACCTCTACGTCCACGGCATCACCTTCGACGGCATCGATCACGCCGGACAGGATGCCGGCAACACCGCCCGGAACGGCATGCCCGATACCGATCCGAACGCCGCCGAGATGTACGTCAACGGCAGCGTCGTATTCGGCAACGTCGCCGGTTCCGCAGGTGGCGGCGGTCCCACTGGCGCCGGTAGTGACGTCGGAACCGGCGCGAACCACATCGTCGGCACGGACGGAAACGACAATCTGCCCGGCACCGCGGCCAACGACTTCACCGAGGGACTCGGCGGAGCCGACACGATCACCGGTGGCGGCGGGAACGATACCCTCGACGGCGGGGCCGGCAACGATCAGATCACGGTCTCCTCCGGCAACAACGTCCTGACCGGCGGCGACGGCGTCGATGTCCTGACGTTCACAGGCGGCAGCGACACCGTTACCGGTGGGGCCGGCGACGACACCATGAAGACGAACTCCGCGACCTCGGGAGTGCTGACCGGCGGCGACGGCCACGATCAGTATTACTATCAGTTCACGTCGACCGCGGGAGGGGCCGGCGCGCTCACCATCACCGACTTCCAGGCCGGCCACGGCGGCGAGCTGTTCACCTTCATGGACGGATATCTCGGGAACATCTACGGCCCCTACAGCTTCGACGCGATCTACAGCCGGATGACCGACCAGCCCGACGGCAGCACGCTGCTGACCAACGACGACGGCTCGACGATCCGCTTCGCCCACGTCACCCGCGATCAGTTCACGGCCGACAACTTCAGCTCGTTCAGCACCGGCCATCCGCCGCCGTACGCCGGCGGGCCGACGGCGACTCTCGTCCTCCACCTGTCGGAGGACGCATGGAACGGCGACGCGACCTTCCGGCTGCTGGTCGACGGCCACCAGATCACCGGCCCGACGAACGTGACGACCGCCCACGGCTCCGGCGTGCAGGACTTCACCTACACCGGCCAGTTCGGCACCACCGCCCACACGGTCGCGATCGAGTTCGTCAACGACGCCTGGGGCGGCACGACGACGACCGACCGCAACCTGTACGTGGCCGGAATCGACTACAACGGCGCGCACTTCGCCGGCCAGGCGGCCGACAACACCGCCTTCAACTCGGGCCCGGACGTCGATCCCAATGCGGCCGAGATGTATGGCAACGGCACTGTGACGTTCCACAGCGTGATCGGCTGAAGGCATATGGAAAGGGCTCCCGTGCGGGAGCCCTTTCCTTTCGCGAACCACGATGGTTCAGAAGCGGTAGCGCAGCCCCGCCTTGAACAGCCAGGCGGCGTTGTCGTCGAGGCCGCCGTGGGAATCGTTGTACCAGATGTACCGGACGCCCGGCACCAGATCGAGGTTGTCGGCGAGCGCGATGTTGAGGCCCGCCTCGGCGAACGCCGACCAGTCGTCGGTGCTGCCGCTCGCGGTCCGCGTGCCGCCCGCGACGATCGCGTCGGCGTCGGTGTGGACCCAGCCGATGCCGCCGCCGAGGTACGGCCGGAACCCGCTGTTGGTCTGGAAGTCGTAGTAGCCCGCCGCGTAGATCGACCACAGGTCGGTGTCGCCGCCGGCCGCGCTCACGCCGCCGATGCTGGCCTTGTCGATGTCGGCATGGGCATAGCCGCCTTCGAGCTCGGCGCGGAAGCCGTTGCCGAACGAGTAGCCGCCGGCGAGGGTCAGCGCATAGCCGGGATCGAATTCGGCATGGACCGCGGACGCACCGACCGACCCGTCGTTGTCGCGGAGCTGGAACCAGCCGGCCGACGCGGAGCCGTACCAGCCGGTGTAGGGAGTCCATTGCTGCGCCTGCGCTGCGGGCGCCGCGAGCCACGCCGCTGCGGCGACGAGGGCGGCGATCCATAGTTTCCGTGTCGGGGCCTTCAGTTTCAGGGCCTTCATTGTCTGGTCTCCTGTCGCTTATGAGTGAATTCGTTCGCCCCGCGACGGAGATGCCGCGGGCTGTTCCGAGTGGTCAACAGCGCGCGGGCGATTTCGTTCGACGGCGCGCGCTCGGTTCCCCGCCACCGTTGCAGCCGCGCAACGGCGGGGCGCAGCGCGGCGGTTCGCGCCCCGAACGACAGACAACACACGACAGACAAAAAAAGGGCTCCCCGAAGGGAGCCCTTTCCGTTCGGATCCGGATCGGATCAGAACTTGTAGCGGAGGCCGACCTTGAACAGCCAGGAGCCGTTGTCCTCGAGACCGTTCTTCGCGTCGTTGTACCAGGTGTAACGGACGCCGGGGACGAGATCGAGGTTGCTGGCGAGCGCGAAGTTCAGGCCGCCTTCGGCGAACGCGGACCAGTCGTCGCTGCTGCCTCCCGCGACCCTGGTGCCGCCGACCGTCGCGCTGTCGGTGTGGCTGTGGACCCAGCCGAGACCGCCGCCCAGGTACGGCTTGAAGCTGCCGCCGACGTTGAAGTCGTAGTAGGCCGCGGCGTACAGCGACCAGAACTCGGCGTCGCCGCCGTTGCCGGTGGTGGCGCCGACCTTCATCTTGTCGGAGTTCGCCTGGGCGTAGCCCGCTTCGATCTCGGTGCGGAAGCCGTTGCCGTAGGCGTAGCCGCCGCCGAGGGTGAGCGCGTAGCCCGGGTCGTACTCGGCCTTCACCGACGAACCGGCGACGCTGCCGTCGCGGTCCTGCAGCTGGAACCAGCCGGCCGAGGCCGTGCCGTAAAAGCCGGCGGCCTGCTGAGCCTGGGCATGCGCCGACGCCGAGGCGAGCAGCGCGGTCAGGGCGAATACCCCAAGAATTCGTTTCATATCTTTTGCTCCTTACTGTGCAGCCGCTTGGGACAAGCGAATCTGTGCTGGTGAGATAATCCTTCCCGGGTTAACCGCCAAATAAACAGGCACTTAGGCGGCCAAATCGCCGCGCGCTGTGGCTGTTGCGCAACAGTTAACGGAGAGTAAGCGATTGTTCCCGTTATGCTTTTCCGAGGCAGAGACCAACGCCAGGCGGTCCTCCTCGATTCTTCGTCTGCCCTTGATCCAGCCCCTTGCGCGCACCTGGCCGGGGGTCTCCCGGGACCCCTGCCCGGGACCAGGCCCCGCGCCACGGGTGTCCCACCGAAAGACACCGGCGTCGGCCCTCGTGGGACAGAGATCCCCAACGAAATCAGTGCGTAAGCCCAAATGTCCCACTGTCCCACACTGGGCGTTTGGGACACCTGGGACAGTTGGGACACTTTTGCACAGACGTGCCGCGAGCGTCCGCGTTGGGACTGGGGAGGTGTCCCACGGGCAACCATCGCTCGTCCTCACCGTGGGACAGAGATCTCCAACGAAATCAGTGCGTAAGCCCAAATGTCCCACTGTCCCACACTGGGCGTTTGGGACACCTGGGACAGTTGGGACACTTTTGCACAGGCGCACAGGATGCGGGCGCGCGCGGCATGAATTTCGCGTCGCCCTCGCCTCAAACCCGATCGGCGGGCCACCGCCAGCCATCGCCGACGTAGGCGCGGAACAGCGGGTCACCGGCGATCCGCTCGCGCTCGGCGTCGCGGGCGGCGAGCGCACGACGGAGGTCGCCGAACCAGATCGGCCCGCGCGACTCCCATCCGTCCAGCGTCTCGCCCTTCACGTGGCCGCTCCAGCAGCGGCCCCCTTCCCGGCCGAACGCCACGCGTACGCAATAGGCGCCCGCGTCGCCGTCGCGACAGACGCCGTGATAGCCGCGATGGTTGTAGCTGACGCGCGGCGCGCGCAGACGGATCGCCCGCCGGATGCCAGCGAGCGCGGAAGCGGCGATTTCGGAGGGCGTTGTGCCGTGATGACGACGCGCAATGCACGCCAGCTCGCCGCCGTCGTAGCGCGCAGCAGCTTCGGCAACACCGCGCGGATCACCCGTGTCGCCGCCGCCGTCGGCTGCGTAGTTCTGGATGTTGGTGAGAACGGGCAGCGCAGCGAGCCACGCGCTCTCTCGCGCGCGCAGCTCGCCCGCCCGCACGCTGTCCTCGAGGATGTGGACGTGGACCTCGTGGCCGGCGAGGAAAACGCGGCGCATCCAGCGGTACACCGGCTTCGGGTCGCCGTCGGCGGCGCAGCCGTAGTGCTGCTCGGCGCGGCCGCGCTCCTGGGTGCTGAGGCCGACGTAGCGCGGCGTCAGCTCGTCGGTGCCGTAGAGGCAGTAGATGTGGGGCATGGAGTCACCGGGAGCGCACGGATTCTTTTCTCCCTCTCCCCCGTTCGGGGGGAGAGGGTGGGGTGAGGGGGAGGACGCATCGCGGGCCCCCTCACCCTTCCCTCTCCCCAGAGCGGAGAGGGTGATTTGGAGTCAAAACAGGCTCGCCTGCGCCGGGCGCGGCGGCGCCGCGGGCTCGAGCAGCGAGGCATCGTCGTTGCGCACGTTGCCGACGCGCTCGGAGACGGTGAACGACTCCATCGCCTCGGCGGGATAGGGCTTCAGCAACGTGGCGAGCGCGCGCGCGTCCGCCGGCTCCTCGCCGAGCCAGCGCGCGTACGCGTCGGGCGGCAGGATCACCGGCATGCGGTCGTGCACGTCGGCGCACAGCGCGTTCGGGGTCGTGGTGACGATCGTGCAGCTCCGCACAACCTCGCCGCTCGCCTTGTCCTGCCAGCGCTCCCACAGACCCGCGAATCCGAACAGCGAGCGGTCCTTCATCACGAACGCGTAGGGCCGGCGCGCGGCACCCTCGCGCTTCCACTCGTAGAACGCATCGGCTGGGACGATGCAGCGCCGCGACGCGAACGCCTCGCGGAACGCGGGCTTGTCGGTGCAGGTCTCGGCCTTGGCGTTGATCATCGTCGCCGCGAGCTTCGCGTCCTTCGCCCACGACGGGATCAGGCCCCAGCGCAGCGTGGTGAGCGCGCGCTCGCGCGCCGCGGCATCGAACACGACCGCGAGCACGTCGTGGGTCGGCGCCACGTTCCAGCTCGGCGGCTTGTTGGGAACAGGCCCCTTGGTGCGGAAGTGGCGCGCCGCCTCCGCGGGCGGGGTTCTCAGGACGAAGCGTCCGCACATGACTCGCTCACTGGATCACTGATGCAACTGTTCGCTCGCTCGTCGCCGACGCTTGCTGTTCGCGAGATCGCGCGTAGCGCACGCGCGCCGACGGACAACGCACGGTCAAGACCGATCGCTCCGCGGCTCACCCGACGGCGCGCGTCACAACTGCGTGCGTTCCGGCAGCCGCAATTGACCGCCGGAAGCGCCGACGGTAGCAAAGGAACAAATCAGGAACAAGGGCGTTCGGAGCGAAAAGGTCGAGGGCACGATGCGCGAGGAATTCAAAGCCGACCATTCGTTTCCGCCGCTCTACTCCGCGCGGGTCGAGGACCTGCGCGAGTGGCACGTCGTCGTCGCCCAGTGCAACGCCTGCCGCCACGAGGGCACGGTGCCGCCGACGCGCCTGACCAGGCGCTTCGCCGGCCACGAGCGGCTGCTGAACGTGCGGCGATTCCTGAAATGCACCGCGTGCGGCAACCGCGTGCTGAACATGATCAGCGTGCGGCGAATGCCGAGATGAGGTTCAGGAATTTAGGGGAGCACTTTCTGCACCTCAGCCCACTCTCCGACCTGTGCCGATTTATAGTACGCCCCCTCACCTCGGCCACACCACGTCGTCGTTGATCGCGTAGACGGTGCAGCCGGTGTTGGTGCGCCCTTTGCAGTTGTTGAGCGCGCGGATGATGCTGGTGTTGCCGCGGAAGCCGTTGGCGCGGCCCCACGCGCCGCGCTCGCCGATCGCGAAGGCGCGCGGGCTCTTGCCGGCGAGGAAATCGGCGTAGCCCTTCCGCCCGGCGTCGTTGAGCAACGGCACCGCGGCGACGTCGTGCACGTCGACCGCCGGATTGCGCTCGCCGTCGACGAGCCCGAGCGGATAGCCGCGCCCGGTCAGCAGCGCCTGCGCCGCGCCGATCTGGACCTCGCCCGCCGCGACCGGCGCGCCCGAGAAGCCCTTCTCCACCGACGGGGCCAGGCGCTCGCCGAACTCCCGGACGCGGTCGACGAACCGCATCTTCTTCTTGTCCGAGACGATGCGGGCGCGGTCCCAGCCGACCCATGCCTCGCGCGGGAACTCCTGCGCCTCGGGGTTGAACATGTAGTTCACCCACAGGTACTTCACGCCCGAGCCGCGGTGGAACATCGCCATCATCGTCGTCTGCGGCATGCCCGCGGTATTGGCGCCGACCCACTTGTAGGCGTCGAGCAGCCAGGGATCGGCCTTCTCGGCCGGCCACATGTTGGCGTACCACACGCCCCAGCAGCGGATCTGACCGCCGGCGACGCTCTCGCGCGGATCCTTCGGGTCGACGTGATGCAGGTCCTTGCGCGAGCAGAACTCGGGCTTGGCCCAGCCGGTGGGCGACGGCTCCAGCGCCACCGAGAAGGTGATGAAGGCGCGCGGCCGCCGGGCTGGATCCAGCGGCCACAGCACGAACCGCCCATTGAGAAAACGTTGATGGGTCACATTGGTGGTCTGGCCGAGCCCGATCAGCTTCCACTCGCCCTCGGGCAGCGGAAGCCAGACGCCGCTCATGTTGTCGGTCAGCTTCACCGAGGTGCGGTAGACCTCGCCGACCTTCAGCTCCTGCGCCGCGGCGAGCGTCAACCCCAACGCGGTACTGAGAACGAACGCCCCCGCCCACGCGATGATGGATCGCATCGTCGTCTCCCCCGAGATCGAGCGCGTCCGTTCGGACCGCGCCACTCCCCTGCCGCGCCCCGCGTCTTCGCGCGGGTGCGTGTCCGGTGTTCGCCTCGATTATTGAGAAAGAACGCGCCGGATACCAGTGGAACCCGTGTGTGCTCGCGTGGAACGCGTGTGCTCGCGCCCGACTGTATTAATGACTGCCGCCCGAAGCCGGCGCGGACGGCGCGGCCCGCCGCCCCCTCGCCCACTCCCAGGCGACGATCGCAACGGCAATCGCGAACCCGACCACGTTGACGAGCCACGCGCTCGCGAACATGTCGACCGGGATCAGCAGCAACACGCCGCCGACGGCGCAGGCGACGCGCGGGACGAGGCCGATGCGCGAGCGCAGGAATCCGACCACCGCCGCCGAGCCGAGCGCGACGCCGATGATCGCGGTGACGAACGTCAGCACGACGTCGATGACGTCGCCGGTCATCAGCAGGCTCGGCGAGTATGCGAACAGGAACGGCACGAGGTACGCGCACCAGCCGATGCGCGCGGCGAGCCAGCCGGTCCTCCAGAAGTCGGCGCCGGCGATGTTGGCGGCGGCGAAGGCGGCGAGCGCCACCGGCGGCGTCACCATCGACATCATGCCGAAGTACATGACGAACATGTGCGCCTGCATCGGCGTCACGCCCGCCTTGACCAGCGCCGGTGCCGCGAGCGTCGCCAGGATCACGTAGACGCCGACCGTCGGCATGCCCATGCCGAGAACGATGGCGACCGCCGCCGTCACCAGCAGCAGCACGGTGAGATCGTTGCCGCTCACCGCCAGGAGCTGCATGGTCAGACCGAAGGCGACTCCGGTCAGGTTGAGCACGCCGATGACGAGCCCCGCCGCGGCGCAGATCACGATGATGTCGAGCACCGCGCCGCCGGTCGACACGATGGCGTCGATCGCGTCCCGGAGCGACAGCGTCCTGCCGCGGTAGCCGAACGTCATCGCCAGCACCAGCAGCACGGCAGCCGAGATCAGCGCGGCGTATTCGGCCTGGAGATTCCACGATGTCAGGCCGAGCACCAGCACCACGAACGGGATCGGGAAGAACCAGCCGTCGCGCAGCACCTCGCGCACCTTGGGCAGGCTCGCGACCGGCGCCCCGACGATGCCGCGCGCCGCCGCCTCGAGGTCGACCTGGATGAACAGCGCCGCGTAGTAGAGCACCGCCGGCAGCGTCGCCGCGATCATCACATCGGCGTACGACACCTGCAGGTACTCGGCCATCAGGAACGCGGCGGCGCCCATCACCGGCGGCATGAGCTGGCCGCCGGTCGAGCCCACCGCCTCGACCGCGCCCGCGACCGTCGCCGGGAACCCCGAGCGCTTCATCAGCGGAATCGTGATGGTGCCGACGCTCGCCACATTGGCGACGGCGCTGCCCGACACCATGCCGAAGAACGCCGAGCCGACCACGGCGATCTTCGCCGAGCCGCCCCTGAACCGGCCCATCATCGCCATAGAGATATCTGTGAAGAAGTCGCCGCCGCCGGCGCGGGTCAGGATCTGGCCCATCAGCACGAACGGCACGATGACGACGGCCGCGACCTGGAGCGGCGACCCCAGCAGCGCATTGGTGTCGATGCCGAGATAGACCGCGAGCCGGGTCAGCGACACCGGGCGGCTCGCGAACTCGCCCGGCAGCAGGTAACCCAGCAGCGCGTAGGCGCACAGCACGAGGATGACGATGGTGAGCGCGTTCCCCGCGGTGCGCCGCGTCGCCTCGATCGTCAGCAGCACGATCGCCGCGGCGACGGTCACGCCATCCCATGGCCGGTAGACGAGCCGGGTGATCAGGATCGGATAATCGATCGCGACGTAGAGGCACGCGGCCAGTGCAATGGCGGCGGCGGCGAGGTCGTACCACGGCACACTCTCGGCCCGCCCACCGCCGCTCCGGATCAGCAGGAACGTCAGCGCCAGTGCGAAGCCGACGCTCGCCACGAGGAACTGCTCGGTGAACAGCGCGACCCCGACGTTGCCCGGCACATCGAGCACCCAGCCGATCACCATCGCGATCAGGATCGCCTGAAGGGCATAGATGAGCGGACGCAGGGTCTCCTTCGACACCGACGGGCCGAAGCCCTCGAGACGCGCCACGATGGTCATGGCCGCGACCTACTTCGTCAGCGCGATGCTCTTGTCCTTGTAATAGGCCTCGGCGCCTTCGTGGTACGGGATGCGGATGTCGCGGTGCATGCGCTCGACCTTCATGTCCTTGAAGAACGGCATGGTCTCGGCCATTGCGTCCTTCTGTTCGGCAAGCACCTGGGTGAACTTGTAGACGCGGTCCTTCGGCACGTTCGCGTTCACGAACATCACGTAGTCGTAGAACATCAGCTTGGTCGGGCCGATGATGCCCGGCTTGTTCGGCGCCGGCATCTCGGTGTCGACGAACGATGTCGGCACCACCTTCTTCATCGCCGCGACGGCCTCGGGCGTGTCGTAGACCGGCAGGAACCGCAGGCCGCCGACGGCGGCGTCGGCCTCGGCGACCTTGGCCTGCCCCACCGCGAAATAACCCGCGTCGATCTTGCCGGCGATGAAGTCGTCGACGTCGCGGATGAGATTGGGCACGAGCACCGTCTTCACGTCGTTGGCGGAGAGCCCCGCGTTCGCGAGCAGCCCGTCGATCACCGTGCGCAGGATCTCCTGGCTGGTGAAGCCGTAGGGGATCGTCTTGCCCTTGAGGTCCTTCGCCTCCTTGATCGGCGAGTCCTTGCGGACGAAGAAGCCGGAGCGCAGCGGGAACAGCACGCCGACGACGCGCAGGTCCGGGTTCTTGCGCCCGGCGAAGGTGCCGGTGCCGGTGAACGCGTCGGTGAGCTCGAGGGTGTTGACGAAGCCGATGTCGATCTCGCCGGTCTCGACCAGCGGCACCATCACGCCGGTGCCGCTCGACGGCTGGACGCGCGCCTGGATGCCGGCCGTGGTCTGCAGCGCCTTGGCGTAGGCCGAGCCCAGCGTGTAGGTGAGCGTGCCCTGCGGGCTGGTGCCTATGCCGACGGGCTGCGCCGCGGCAGGCCGCGCGGCCGTCGCGATCGCGGTGGCGCTGAGAACGATTGCAGCGAACGCGAACAGATGTCCCGCGAACGCCTTGAAACGGCTGGCCATGCAGTCCCCCCAGGGCCGGGTTGACCCGGCCGGTTATGTACCTCTGACAAGGACAGTCTAGCCGGTTCACCCCGTTTTTCCAGACGGATACCCCAGCCATGCCGTCGGCCATTGCGCAACGGCGGCGCTGTGCCGGCGCGAGCGCTCTGCTAGGATTCCCGCGAGGAGCGGATCATGGCCAAGCGCTTTCCGCCGCCAAACGCCAACGGGCTGGTCGCGTCGGTCGCCATCGCCGTCGCGGTGACGGTCGCCGTCAACGGTCTCATCTTCGCGATTGGATGGGCCGCGCCGGACAGCACCGCCGCGCGTCCGCTGTTACCCAAGGGCTGGGTCATCGGCGCGGTCTGGACCGGGCTCATCGCGCTGCTCGCCGCCGCATGGTGGGCGCTCGCGAGTTCGGCCGACCGCGAGGCCCGCCGCGTCGCGCCATGGACGCTGGCGTTCATCGCCTTCTGCATCGCCTACCCGTTCTACACGCTCGGCTTCTCGAGCGCGCCGATCATGCTGGCGGCGAACCTCGCGACCATCGCCCTCGACGGCATCCTCGTCGGCCGGCTGTGGACGGTGTCGCGTGGCGCCGCCGTGCTCGCTTTCCCGGTCGCGCCATGGGTGTGCTTCGCGACCTATGCGAGCGTGAGTCCCTAGCGCCGGACGCGCGCGATCAGGCGCGCGACGATGACGCCCGCGGCGGCTGCCGCGAGCAGGTGTTTGAGCGTGTGACCGCTAACCACGCCGGACAGCCCATAAATCCAACGGTCGGCGAGTTCCGCCGCCTTTGCCGCCGCGTAGAGCAGGATCGCCACGGCGAAGGCGGTCCGGTCGGCGGACGGTGCGCCGTGGATCGTTTGCCACAGCGGCACCAGAACGAGCGGCGACGCCTGGAGCAGGAGGTACGGGCGCAGATCACCGCTCTGTCTCCACCACGCGACACTGGCCACGGCCGCGACGGACAAGACCAGCGTCGGCCACAGGCTCCCGGATCGGCCGCACGTCTCGGCGCGCACGGCAGCGAGGATCCCGGCACAACCGAGGGCGATCGGCAGCCTGTCCCACACCAGGCGCGAGTCGTCGGGTGCCAGGTGATACCAGCTTGACCCCGCCGCCGTGAGCACCAGCGACGCCGCGAACAGCATCCAGCCAGCCCATCCGCGCGCGAGCGCCGGATGGCCGCGATGGGGCCATAGCCGGGCGACTGCCCAGGCGCCAATGCCTGCGAACGCTGCGTTCGACAGCACGTCGGCGGCATTCGGTATGCCAAGCCATGTCCGCGTGTCGGCGAAGGCGTGATAGTCGGCGAACTGGGCGATGGGTCCGTACGCGAGAAGCGCGACAGCGGCGACGCCGACAATCAGCGTCGGCAGGCGGGCAGCGGTCATGTTACGGGTGCACGTCCTCGGTGAACCAGTCGGTCGGCAGGTCGTGCCCGGCGTTGGCGGCGACCGCCTTCCTGTAGAGCGCGGCGCCGCACATCGCGAACTGCGTCCCGAGCCCGTTGTCGTTGATGAAGATGCTGGTCTGTTGCGGGCTGGTGCGCTTCGGCGCGCGACCGAGGATGAGATCGGGCAGCGACGGCATCGCCTTGGTGTTGATCTCGGCCGGCGGGTGCGCGCCCGACGGCCGCTTGTCCTCGCCGATGCGCACGTTGTGCGTGCGGATGATCGTCACCGGCTCCTCGTGGATGTGCACCGCCTTGAGGTCGCACATGTTGACCGCGTCCGGCTCGATCTCGTGGCCCTTGATCGTCGAGAGGTGCATGCCGGGCTCGACCCAGCGCTTGAAGAACACCGGGTCGAGCGAGCTCGTCGAGCACAGCACGATGTCGCGGCCCTTCACCGCCGCCTCGGGCGAGTCGACCGGCGTCACCGGGATGCCGAGCTTCGCCGACCATTCCCTGGCGAATGCCTCGCGGTTCGCCTTGGTCGGGCTGAACACGCGGACGTCGTCGATCTTGCGCACCTTGGTGACGGCCATGAGCTGGGCGCCGGCCTGAAAGCCGGAGCCGATCAGCGCCACGGTGTGCGCGTCCTCGCGCGCCATGTACTTGACGCCGAGCCCGTTGGTGCCGCCGACGCGCATGCGCTGCATGATGCCGTCCGGGAAGATCGCCAGCGGCTCGCCGGTGTGGGTCGAGAACAGCAGCACCAGGCCCACCCAGCGGTTGCCCGGCGCGGCCGGCTTCTTCACGCGGCGCATCGTGCCGGCGACCGTCGCCCAGGTGAGGATGTCGGAATTGAGCCGGATCGCCGCGACGCCGAGCGACGGCACGGCGCCGTCCATCGACTTGAGCGCATAGACCCCTCCCTCGTGCACCGTCGGTGTGACGATGTTGGAGCTGGTGCGGAATGCCGCCTGGCCGCGGCCGATCTCGGCGTAGCCCTCCTCCATCGCCGCGAGGCAGTCCTCCATCGTGAGGTATTTCTCGACGTCGTCGTTGGAGAAGATGCGCGTCACGGGGAACTCCCTCGAAAGTGGCGATGAAGACGGATCACGGGCGAGGACGCCGGCCGGCGCGCCCTCGCCGCTTGGATGTCGCGACCGATAACCGGCAGCGCCCGCAGGTCAGCGCACCGGATAGCGGCGGTCGTCGCTGACGGTGATGTTTTTCGCGACCAGAACTCCGTCCTTGTCGGCGGAGTTGGAGAACTCGACCCACGCGCCTTTCTTCACCAACGCCGTCGATCCTTTCTCGAACCGGACGATCGGCGCCTCGGGCGGTACGTTGATCGTGTAGTTCTGGCCGTTGGTGGTGAGCGTCAGCTTGCCGTTGGCTGCGCTGACCGCGGCGGCGGTAACCTCGGCATTGGTCATGGTGCCCGCGGGGTTCGAGCTCCATGTCCGATGGCCCTCGCCCTGGCGGGAGCCCTGCGGGAAGATATGGACCTCGGCGGCTTTCCACGCGTCGCCGTCGGGCAGCGCGCCGGTGCCGACGAAGGCGCCCGGCTTGATATCGCTGAGCGAGGCCTTGGCCGCGTGAAGCACCGACGCGTTGTCGTCCATCCTCACCTTCACCGTCTTGCCCTCGGGCGTCTTCACGGCCACGACGTTCCCGTCGACGCTCTCGACCTCGCCGCGGATGCGCTGGGCCTGCTGGGCGTACGCGCTGCCCGCCAGTGCCGCGGCGGCGGCGACGGCCAACGGAAGCAAGAACATCCTGGGTACGCGCATGTGTCCTCCCGACGTTTTCTCTCTACGAGCGGGAAGCCTACAGTAAAGCTCCGGCGCGGCCTAGGGCGCGTACTTAACCTTCATCGCATCGAAGAAGCCCGACTTACGCAGGTCGTCCATGATGCCGGTATCGACATAGTCCTCGAGGCGGTGGCTCTTGTCGGCCGGCACGACGACCTCGATGACGTTCTTGGCGCCCTGCACGTCGAGCTCGGCGTTGGGCGGTGTCTCCGCCTTGAAGTTGTCGTAGCTCGCCTGCAGCACCTTGGGATCGCTGATCTTGAGCTCGCGCGCGAGCACCTTCTTCGCGCGCTCGGCGTCGGACACCGCCAGCCAGTTGCCCTCGACCGTCGCTTTCATGAAGCGCGTCAGCGTGTCGCGGTTCGCCTTCATATAGGCGTTGTCCACGGTGAGGCCGCTGTAAAGCCACGGGATTCGTTCGCCGTAGAGATCGACCGCGGCGGTAAGCCCCAGCGAGAACGCCTCGGTACGCTGCGGTTCCCCGAGCACCGTCGCCGTGATCGTTCCGGCGCGGAGCGGCGTCAGCCGGTCGGTGCCGACCTCCTTGACGGTCACGTCGTTGCGGTCGACGCCGAGGCGGCGCAGCGCCAACGTCGCGCTCGAGTCGCTCTCCGACCCGGTGCTGCTGATGCCCACCGTCCCGCCCTTCAGATCCTTCACGGTCTTGCCGGGCGCGAGGAAGAACGTGTTGCGGATCAGGTTGCTGAGGGAACCGATCGTCCGCAGATCGCCGAGACCGTTGAGATTGGCGCGCACCACCGACGACAGGCCGATGTGCATGAGGTGGATGCGTCCGTCCTTGAGCGCGGGCCCCGACTGGCTGCCGCCCACCATGTGCACGATCTCGACCTTGAGGCCGTTGGCCTCGTAGAAGCCTGCGTCCTGCGCCATCCAGATCGCGAGGAACGTATTGGCGGGCGATGCCTCGCCGACGCGGAACGGCGTCAGGTCGGCGGCGCGTGGCGTCGGCACCGCCATCAGAGCTGAAACGACGACAGCCGACAGCAATGCGCACGCGCGGCGAACGAGCGTCATGTGATCCTCCCAGGCTTCGACAACATTTCTCGTGTCTGCCGGTTACCGGCTCTTTGTGCCAGTGTAGCGCTTCGCCTCCAGCGCGGCTTGTGACCGTGCCGTCGTGGCGCTCGTGCGGCCGGCAGGTGGCCGCGGAATGCTCCGCCAGAATCTCTAATGCGTTTCGGTTTTTGATGGACGGAGTCGGTACCGCTCTCCATAATTCCGTGACTCTCCGCCGTCGAAGCGGCGCCACCGAGGACCCCACCCGCGCCGATGAGGCATCCGCCGCAAGATCCTGCGCCGCCTGCGCCCGTCCAGACCGGCATCTTCGGCGTTCCCGCGTTCCGGCTGATGTTCACCACGCGTCTGGCGTCGATGATGTCGAACCAGATGCTGGCCGTCGTGGTCGGGTGGCAGATCTACGCCCTTACCAACAGCGCCATGGCGCTCGGCCTGATCGGCCTCGTGCAACTGATGCCGTCGCTGATGCTGGTCCTGGTCTCCGGCGAGGTCGCCGACCGCTTCGACCGTCGCGTCGTCCTGCGCTGGTGCTATGTCGTCGAAACCGCCGTCGTGCTCGGGCTTCTGCTGCTGAGTCTGCAGGAGAAGCCGACCATCGCGCTCTTCTACGTTCTGCTGTTCGTCAACTCCGTCGCGCGGATCTTCGAGAACCCGTCACTGCAGTCGCTGCTGCCCTCGCTCGTTCCGCCGGCTCTCCTGAGCCGCGCTGTCGCGGCCTACGCGTCTTCGGCGCGCATGGCGACCCTGCTCGGCCCCTCGATCGGCGGCTTCATCTACGCCTTCGGAGTGGCGACGGACTACGTCTGCTGCCTCGCCCTGATCGCCACCGCCGCGACGGCGAGCTTCCTGCTGCCGCCGGCGCCGCGCCCAACCGCCTCGCGCTCGCGCATGACGTGGCGGACGATGAGCGCAGGGGTGTCCTTCATCTGGTCCAATTCGCTGCTGCTGAGCGTCATCACGCTGGACACGCTGGCGACGCTGTTCGCGGGCCTCACCGCCCTGCTGCCGATCTTCGCCGCCGACGTTCTCGACATCGGACCGTGGGGGCTCGGCATCCTGCGCAGCGCGCCCGCCGTCGGCGCGCTGATGATGGCCGTGGTCCTTGCCCGGACGCCGGTCACCCGCGGCTGCGGCTGGGTGATCCTCGGTGGCGTGGCGCTGTATGGCCTATCGAGCATCCTGTTCGCCTTCTCCGACATCGCCGTGCTCTCGGTCGCGCTGCTGTTCGTGTTCGGTGCCGCCGACACGATCAGCGCCGTCAACCGAAAGACGCTGATGCAAGCGACGACCCCCAACGATGTCCTCGGTCGCGTCTCCGCCGTCAGCACGCTGTCGACGACCCTGGGCAACCAGCTCGGCCAGTTCGAGTCGGGAATCACCGCCGCGTGGTTCGGCGCAATCGGTTCCGTCGTCTTCGGCGGCGCCGCCGTCCTCGTGATCGTCGCGGTGTGGGCGTGGCGGTATCCCGAGCTGCGCCGCCTCGAGCGCGCCGACCTCGCTCCGGCGTACGCCGCCTGAACAAGCGGAACACTCCGCTGCCGGGTGAGCGGTTTTCCCGGTGCAAGCCTCAGCACACGCGCCGGCGCATCCGTCCCGGAACTGGCGCTCGGCAACGCCGCCGGTCTCGCTCCCCCGTCGCGCCGGCACGCCCCTCGTCGACCTGATCTCCACACCCTGCGATGGCCGGCCCGGCTCCGTTTCGGCGCTTCGGAACATCTCGCGGCGGCACACCGTTGATCCGCTGTGGGCTGAACGCAGTCGATGGAGATCAGCGATGATGGGACAGGAACCGAGCGGCTTGTGGTGGGCGGTGATCGACGTCCTCTTCGTGGTCGCGCTCGGCGTCGCGATCGCGTTCGCGACCGTCGCGCGTCGCAAGCGCGACGGCTCGCTCGGCCTCGCGTCGGAGACCGTCCAGCCGACGCCCGAAGTACGCGCCACCGGCCGGTGGGGACGCTGGCAGGACATCGTCGTGATGCTGCTCGCGATATGGCTGTCCTTCGCCCCGGTGGCCTTCCCCGACGAAGTCGGTCAGGGAATGTCGGCCAACGCCATCATCGTCGGCGTCGTGCTCGGCGCAATCGCGCTGGCCGCGGTCTATCGGATGGACGCTCCCAACGAGTGGGCGATCCTCGTCGCGGGCGCGTGGGTGTTTCTGTCGCCGTGGGTGCTGGGCTTCACCGACACGCCGCGCGCCTCGTGGAACCACTGGATCGTGGGCGCGCTGGTGGTGATCCTGTCGGCGTGGGAACTGCTCGCGCTGCGGCGTATGCCGGCGCTGTCGAGCGACCCGTCGCAATCGCGCCGGCGGTCGCGGATGACCGGTTGACCGAGCCCTTGCCTACCAGTTGACGGCGGTCGCCGCCATCGGGTCGGGCTGGTAGATCGCGTTCAGCAGGCGCATGACCTCCTGCTGCTGCGCCCACGGCAGCTTGCGCAGCGGAGCGAAGCGCGCGGTCAGCACGTCCCAGCAGTAGATGCCGTAGCTCACCTTGCCGAGCGCGTTGCCGAGTTCCCAGTAGATCTTGTTGGAGCCCTTGAGGAAAGCGAGGAACTCCGCCGAGCTGGTCTTGTGGCGGAACATCTTGTCGTAGCCGTCCTCGTACTTGCGGATGATGCCCTCGACGATCTTCCACTCGGCCCGGAGCTGGTCGCGGACGTTGCGGAGCATCGCCGTCATTTCCTTGGTCTCGTGGACCGGGCGGCCGGTGATCGGCACGTCGTTGGCCACCAGCCACTTCATCAGCTCGACGAGCTGGAGCTGGACGCGGCCGTATTGGTACGAGTAGTAGACGATGCCGCGCCACGACGAGAACAGGTCGAGCGCTTCGTGCTGCGGCAGACGGAACGCGACGATGAGCGGCATCAGCGCCTCGAGGTCGCGTGCCTCCCAGATCTTGTCCATGAGCTGACGCGCCTTGTCATCCGACGACATGGCGTCGGGGAAGGCCGCCTTCACCACCGGCTCGAAGCGCTGCAGCATGTACGCCTCGATCTCCGCCCACGCCTCGGCAGTCACCTCGAAGTAGGACTCGTTCATCTTGACCTCGGCGCGCATGAACGCGTCCTTGAGCAGGAACGGATCGAGCGACGGCAGGTGATCGAGGATCGACAGGATGTGCAGGTCCTCCGCGAGCAGTTCCTGCGGCAGGGCGCCCTCGCCGTACCGCTCCATGATCGCCCTGGTCAGCGATTTCTCGTGCAGGAAGATGGTGCGGCCGCCTTCGTAGATGTTGGCCTCGTTGAACGGAAAATAGAGCTTGGTGCCGACCGCGGGCCCGGACTTCTCCCGCTGCCCGAGCGGGACCGTGTCCTTGATCAGAACGGCGGTGTTGAGCTGCTTGTTGCGGAAGAAGCGCGGCGCCTCGGGATCCTTGGCAAGGATCTTCTGCGTCATCTCGTTGCAGTTGAAGACGCGGGGAGACCCCGCGTCGAGCATCGGCTTCAGATATTGGTTCGCGGCCATAGCGACTCATTCCCCGGTACGGACCGGCCATTGTCGCTGCGCGGTGCCTAACAATGTCTTAGGACGGCGGGGCCCCGCGGCCGCCGAACGTTAGCGAGCGGTTAACGGACCGCCGCAGGTCGAGCCCTTCCGTCGGGACTGAGCACACGGTTTGAGCACCGGAACGCCGCATTTTGGCAACGCGCCCCCCAGGAACCGGCCTGCGAAGGCCGCGTTGAGTCGGCTTCGTTCCCTTTTTGCTCACGTTTTTTGAGGAGGCGCACATGCCGAACATCCGCGAATCTCGCATTCTCATCATCGCCACGAACGGCGTCGAGCAGGCCGAGTTGACGAAGCCGCGCGACCTGCTGCGTCAGGCCGGCGCCCACGTCGATGTCGCGTCGCCCGACGGCGGCAAGATCCGCGGCTGGAACATGAAGGATTGGGGCGACACGATCGAGGCCGATATGAAAATCGCGGACGCCGATCCGTCGCGCTACGACGCGCTGGTGATCCCGGGCGGGCAGATCAACCCTGACCTGCTGCGCGTCCATCCCGACGCCATGAGGATCGTCCGCGCCTTCGTTGCCGACGGGGACAAGGTGGTCGCCGCAGTCTGCCATGGCCCCTGGCTGCTGGTGGAGGCCGATGCCCTCAAGGGACGCGAGGCGACCTCCTACCACTCGATCAAGACCGACGTGAAGAACGCAGGCGCGCAGTGGGTCGACCGGGAGTGCGTCGTCTCGGACGGTATCGTGACCAGCCGCAACCCCGGCGACCTCGACGCGTTCGTGAAGGGTATCGTCCAGGAGCTCGAGAAGGGCGGCCACAAGCGTCGTTCGCTGGCCGCATAGTCCCGTAACCGTAGACGAGGAGCAGGTCCATGCCGAGGGATCCCGACAACATGTTCGGCGGCGAACCGCCGCGGCGCGAGTATCCCGGGCGCCAGCGCCACGAGATCTCGGCGCTGCCGCAACGCCGTCATCCCTACGCGTACATCGCGAGCGTCCTCGGCACCCTGCTCCTCGCCACCGCCGCGGCGATCTGCTTCGGCTGGATCGTCTAGCGCTGCCGCGCGCGATGGCGCAAACCGCGTCGGCCGATACGGCGGAGCGCACGGGCAACGCCCGATCCCGGTCGTCCGAGGTCGGCGGCGCGATCAAGGTCGGAATCTCTGGCTGGCGCTACAAGCCGTGGCGTGGCGTCTTCTATCCCGAGGACCTCGCCCAGAAGAAGGAGCTGCACTTCGCCAGCCGCCAGCTTCCGACCATCGAGATCAACGGCACGTTCTACAGCCTGCAGCGCCCAGCGTATTTCGCCCACTGGTCGGCGGAGACGCCGGACGATTTCGTCTTCGCGGTGAAGGGTCCGCGCTACATCACCCACATCAAGCGCCTGAAGGACGTCGAGGCGCCGCTCGCCAACTTCTATGCGAGCGGCGTGCTCGGGCTGCGGCACAAGCTCGGGCCGTTCCTGTGGCAGTTCCCGCCGAACTTCAAGTTCGACCCCGCGCGCCTCGACGCGTTCTTCACGCTGCTGCCGAAGGACGCGGCGACCGCCGCCGCACTCGCGCGCCGCCACGCCGACCGGCCGCACAGCCGGCCGATCGTCCGCGCGGCCGACAACCGCCCGCTGCGCCACGCGATGGAAATTCGCAACGAGAGCTTCCGCGACCCGGCGTTCATCGCCCTGCTGCGCAAGCACGGCATCGCGCTGGTGTGCGCCGACACGGTGGCGTGGCCGCGCCTGATGGATGTGACGTCCGATTTCGTCTACTGCCGCCTGCACGGCTCCGAGGTGCTCTACACCAGCGGCTACGACGACCCGGCGCTCGAGCAATGGGCGGCACGCATCGACTGCTGGTCGCGCGGCCGCGACGCGCCCGACGGCGACCGCGCCAGCCCTGAGCCGGCGGCGAAGGCGGCGAGCCGGGACGTCTTCGTGTACTTCGACAACGACGTGAAGGTGCGCGCGCCGCGCGATGCCCACAGCCTGATCGTAAAGCTGGAGGCCGTGACCGGCCGCAAGCTCGGCTCCGTCGAGGCGGTCGGTCCCGTCGCTCAGAACGCGATGGACGAGCGTGCGACGGAAGCACCGCCGACCTACGGCCCGCGCGTGCGCGCGCGCCACGAGAAGCAACCCGCCGCCGACGGCGCGCGCGATACGCCTCCGGGCATCAAGCCGCGCGCCAAAGCGCGTGGCGAGCGCCCCGGCAAGGTCGCTGCGGGGCCGCGCGCAGCATCACGTCGAAAGGGCGGCAAGACCCGGCCTTCCCGGTCGCGACCGAGCCGCGCCGCCTAGCGATGGGTCCCTCCCCGCATCCCGTGCCGTCGCGGCGCCTCGCGCTGGGGCTGATCGACCGCGCGCGCCTGACGCTCGGCATCGCGCGGTCGCTCAAGACCTACTACGGCGACCGTGACCGTCGCTCCGCCATGTCCCGGCTGTACGCCCGCTTCCTCCAGCGCGGCGACCTTGCCTTCGACGTCGGCGCCCATGTCGGGGACCGCACAGCGTGCTTCCTGGCCCTCGGCTGCCGCGTGGTCGCCGTCGAGCCGCAACCGGCCCTCGCTCGGCTGTTGCGCTGGAGATACGGCCGTCACGTCGCCGTCGTACACGCCGCGGTGGGCTCGGCCACGGGCGAACTGGCGCTCAACGTGAACCTCGACAACCCGACGGTCGCCACCTGCTCCGGGGGCTTCGTCGCCGCTGCGCGGCGTTCGCCCCGCTGGATGGACGAACGCTGGACGCGCCGCATAACGGTGCCGCTGACCACGCTCGATGGGTTGATCGCAATCTACGGCGAGCCGGCGTTCATCAAGATCGACGTCGAAGGATTCGAGGCCGAGGTGCTGGCCGGGCTCGGCGTCGCGGTGCGCGCGCTGTCGTTCGAATTCACCACGCTCCAGCGCGACGTCGCGCGCCGCGCCCTCGACCGGTGCGTTGCCCTCGGGCGGTACCGCTTCAACGCCGCGATCGGCGAGTCCCAGCGCTTCGTCTTCGATGCGTGGTGCCCGGCGGACGACATCGCCCGCTGGATCGCGGGCCTGCCCGACGACGTGAACTCCGGGGACGTGTACGCCGCGCTGGCTCCGCCGGACACGACGGCGAACGCGCCGCCGCTCAACTGATCGCGAACAGCCTTCCCGGATTGTCCTGCAGGATCTTGCGGACCGACTCCTTGGGATAGCTGCCGTCCTCGGCAAGGCGCTTCAGGGCCTCGACCTCCGTCGCCGAGTCGCGGTGGCCGTAGTCGGTGCCGATGATGAGATTGTCGTCGCCGATCTCACCGAGCAGCCACTTGAGGTCGTCGGTGCGCTGCGTGGTGATGTAGAAGTTGCTGGGGCCGAGCAGATCGTTGTCGCCGCGCTTACCGCGGCGCGCCAGCCGGAGGCGCGCCTCGCCGAGCAGATAAGGCACCCATTGCGCGCTCGCCTCGACGAAGCCCCAGCGCACGCCAGGGAACCGCTTCGGCAGCTCGTCCTCGAGCAGCGCGTTGAAGGCGCCGAGCACCGGGAACTTGAAGATCATCAGCGCGGCGGTGCGCGGCAGCCCGTCGTGGTAGGTCTTGCTGCCGACGCCCGCGTGCAGCGTCACCGCGAGATCGAGCTCCTGCGCGATGTCGTAGAGCGGGAAGAAGTAGCGGTCGTTGATCAGCCGCTCGCACTCGAGGCCGCGCATGAAGATCGCGCAGGCGCCGTTCGCCTTGCAGAATTCGAGTTCGGCACGCACCTTGCCCGGATCGATCAGAGACAGCAGCGGCGGCACCGCCGCCCAGCGCAGGCGGTTGTCGGATTGCTTCCAGATGTCGGCGAGCCACCGGTTGTAGGCGCGCGCCAGCGCGAACTCGACATCGGGCTGGTCGGTGACCGGGCGGAGGAAGATGGTCGGGAACAGCACCTGGACGTCGATGCCGATCTCGTCCATGTGGGCGAGACGGCGGCGGATGTCCTCCATGTCGCGCGCCTCGGCCGGCACATCCTTGCCGACGTTGTTCTTGGTCACCAGCTTGCCGCCGACGACCCAGTAGTCCTCCTGCTGGCGCACGGCGTCGCCGGCGCCGTCGCTGCGGTCGCGCACGTAGATCTGCGGGCAGAATCCCCGCTCGTGCTCGCGCAGGTATGTCCATGTGCGCGGCGTCTCGATGACGTGGCCATCGGCGTCGATGGTCTTCATTCGGCTCTCCCCGGAGCGTGTTTCGATTGCCGGCGCGCGCTCTTTTTGGCGCATTGAATTGGCCGCTCCCGGACGTATGCTGACGGAAGCAAAAAGCGATATCAATTTCTAAAAGAATAGCATCGGCGGGCCGTATCGCGGGCCCGCCCCGCCTGGGGAGGCATCGCATGCGTGGATCCGTCACCGGAGTCCTGTCGCTGTCGCGTGTCGTCGTCCTCGTCGTCGTCGCCGCGGCGACGCCCGTCGCCGCCGCCGACCCGGACTCGGCCGCGTTCGCCGGCAAGCAGATGACCATGATCGTCTATTCGAGCGCCGGCGGTACCTACGACATCTACGCGCGGCTCCTCGCCCGTTACATGCCCAACCATCTGCCGGGCTCGCCGACGTTCGTGGTCAAGAACATGATGGGCGCCGGCGGCATCACCGCCGCGCGCTATCTCTACGTGACGGCGCCGAAGGACGGCCTCACCATCGGCACGATCGGCCGCGGCCTGCCGTTCGAGCCGATGCTCGGCGGAACCGGCCTCGACTTCGATCCGCTGAGATTCACCTGGCTCGGCAGCATGAACAGGGAGAGCTCGCTCGCCATCTCCTGGCACACGTCGCAGGTGAGGACCGCGCGCGACCTGTTCCAGCGCGAGCTGCTCACCGCCTCGACGTCGGCATCCTCCGACAACCAGCTCATGCCGCAGGCCCTCAACAACCTGATCGGGACCCGGTTCAAGCTGGTCACCGGCTACCACGCCATGGGCAACGCGATCCTCGCCCTCGAGCGCGGCGAGGCGGAGGGCATCGGCTACTGGGCGTGGGGCGCGATCAAGACCGAGAAGCCCGACTGGCTCGCGGACAAGAAAATCAATCTCCTGTTCCAGACCGGGCTCACGCCGCATCCGGACATCCCCGACGTGCCGATCGCGACGTCGCTCGCCCGCAACGACGAGGAACGCGCGTGCCTCGAGCTCCTGCTCGCCCGCGACGTCCTCGGGCGGCCGTTCGTCGCCCCGCCGGGATTGTCGGAGAGCCGCGCCACCGCGCTGCGCACCGCCTTCGTCGCGAGCCTCGCGGATCCGCAACTGCTCGCCGATGCCAAGCAGCACGACATGGAGATCACGCCGGTGACGGCGGCCGAGATCGAGGCGCTGCTCGCCCACGTCGCGGCGCTGCCGCAGGACGTCATCGAGCGGACCAAGCAGGCGATGGGCCGGTGAGCGTCAGCGCTTGGCCTGATCGCTGTAGTCCGAGCGGCGCTTCATCTTGCTCCGCGCCGCGCTCTCCTTCCGCACCGGCTTTTCGTGCGCCTTGCCGGCCACTCCGGTGCCAGCCTTGCGGCCGCCCATCGCGGTCGAAGCCGATTTACGGGTACGCGCCCCGGATTTCGGGGCCTGCCGTGCGTTGGCCATGGTTCCCTCCCGTTCGAACAATCTGCCCGGCCATGATGGCGCGGAGTCCCGGACGGCTCCAGTGTCGGTTTCAGAACCCCGAGACGAAAAGAGCGGGGCAAAGCCCCGCTCACGTCGCTCTCAGTTGAGGGCTACTCGTCCTCTTTCCAGCGCTTGAACAGCGTGTGGGGGACGTCGAAGAAGTCGATCGCCTTGCCGATCGACTGATTGATGACGTCGTCGAGCGTCTTCGGCCGGATATAGAACGCCGGCACCGGCGGCATGACGACGGCCCCGTACTGGGCGGCGCGCGTCATCAGCTCGAGGTGGCCGAGGTGGAACGGCGCTTCGCGCACCAGCAGAACCAGCCGGCGCTTCTCCTTAAGGACGACATCGGCGGCGCGGGTCAGCAGGTTGTCGTCGTAGGAGTTGACGATGCCGGAGAGCGTCTTCACCGAGCACGGGGCGACGATCATGCCTTCCGTGCGATAGGAGCCCGACGACAGCGACGCTCCGATATCGCGGAAATTGTGAACGACGTGCGCCAGGTCCTTGACGTCGGACACCTTCCAGTCGGTCTCGTCGACGATGGTCTGCCCCGCCGACGGCGACATGATGAGGTGGATCTCGATGTCGCCGGCGGCGCGCAGCGCCTCCATGGCGCGGATGCCGTAAATGGCCCCCGACGCTCCCGACATTCCGACGATGATGCGACGCATAATCCGTTCCGTTCCCGATGCTTAGCGGGCGTTCTTCAATGGCGCCCTGAGGATCTCAGCAAGCAAAAGGGGCGGTCCTTGCCGCCCCTGAAGCCGCAGCCGGCGCATTGAAGCCGAGGCCGGACGACAAGTCCAGCCTCGGCCCCGTACGCCTCTGTCCGTCCGGCCTACTCCCGGCGCCTACTCGTTGTATTCGTCGCGCTTCACGGTGAGGGTGTCGATCAGCGCCGGCTGGCCCTGGCGGACGCGCTCGATCGCGCGCTCCAGCGCCGGACCGACGTCCTTCGCCTTGTCGATCGGCCCCTCGCCATACCAGCCCATCGACTTGGCGAGTCCGGCGAAATCCGGGTCCGGATCGCACATGTCCATGCCGATGTGGGCCTTGCCCTCGTCGGTGCCGCGATGGCGCGCCATGCGGATCTGGTGCTCCCAGTCGTTGTAGTAGGCGCGGTTGTTGTACATCACGATGAGCATCGGGATGTTGTGCTTGGCCGCGACCCACAAAGCGCCGGCGTCGAACATGAGGTCGCCGTCGGGCTGCAGGTCGACGCACAGGCGGCCGTGCTGGCGATGCGCCAGCGCGACGCCGAGCGACGTGCCGATCTGCGTCGAGGTACCGAGCGACTTGCCGGCGTGACGATACGGCTTGTCGAAGTCCCAGATGCGGCGCGTCCAGTCCTCGAGCGTACCGGCAGTGAGCACCCAGTCGTAGTTCTTGATCTTCTGCCAGACCTCGTAGGCGAGCGTCGGCAGAGGAATCGGGCTCTCGTCGCGCCCGACCTCGCGGCCGATCTTCATCCACTTCTCGCGCGCGGCCTTGTGCTTGCGGGCGATCTCCGCCCCACGCTTCTGGGCCGCGGCGGCGAGGTTCGGGTTCTTCTTCATCAGCGCCCTCACCCGCTTGGCGAGCTCAGGCAGCGCGAGATCGGTGTCGGCGGTGATCTTGAGGTCCGCGTCCATGAAGCGCTGGTAGTCCATCGACCACTTCGAGATCACGACCTCGTTGAAGCCGATGTCGATGAACTTCGCGCCTTTGGCCGTGACGCGCTCGACCTTGCGGGTGGTCGAGGTGAGATGGGTCGTCGGACGCTCCCAGTCACGGACGTCGCAGCCGCACACCACGTCGGCGCCGTCGAACACGTCGTCGTGCATCGACAGGTTGAGCGGGTGCGTGCCGGGGAAGCACTGGCGCATGTCGAGATCGACGACCGGCGCCTGCAGCGCCTCGGCGAGCTCGATCAGGCCGTAGTAGCCCAGCTCCGAGCGGCCGGAGAACTCGGCGAGCAGCACCGGCTTCTTGGCGCGGACCAGCATCTCGGCCGCGGCGTCGAGCGCCTCGGGATCGGGCGCGATCTTGGTCGGGACTTCCATGAAGTCGGCGCGCGGCATCTCGACCTTGTGCTCGAGCTTCTCCTCCTGGAGCCAGGCGTCGAAGCACATGTAGATCGGGCCCTGCGGCCCGCTCATCATCACCGAGTAGGCGCGCGCCATCGCCTCGGGAATGCCGTCGACGGTCGAGGGCTGGTAATCCCACTTGGTGTAGTGACGGATCGACTCGCCCTGCACGTTCGCGGTGTGCGTCCAGTCGATCTTCGGACGGCGCTTGGTCTCGTTCATAGGGCCCGTGGCGCCGAGAATGAACACCGGCGCGCGGTCGATGTAGGCGTAGTAGATAGCGAGGTTCGAGTGCAGCAGGCCGACCAGGTTGTGGACGATCGCGACCATCGGCTTGCCGGTCGCGCGGGCGTAGCCGTGGGCGATCTGGACCGCCGTCTCCTCATGCTGGCACAGCATCATGTAGGGGACGTTCTTGCCGTAGTTCACGATGGAGTCGTGAAGTCCGCGGTACGACGCGCCGGGATTGAGAGCGGCGAAGGGGAAGCCGTAGCGATGCAGCATGTCGACGATGACGTCGGAGTTGTAGCGCCCCTTCTTGGCGACCACGGTGCCCGAAGGCCTCGGCTCCGGAATCGGCTTGCGGAAGGTCTTGGTGCCGGCGCTCTTGCCCGTGGCGCCCTTCGCGCCATTCGACGACTTGGCCATCGTCTCCCTTTCTGTGCTGCGGTTATGGTTATTGTATTGGCCGTGTTGCGCGGCCGAGGGTCGGCACTTTAGGCAAGCGCCGCTGGAGCCGCAAGACCCGGTGCCGCGCGCGAGGGACGGAACCGCCGGAAATCCGGGCAAAACAAGACCCCGCCGGATCGCTCCGGCGGGGTCGGTGACGTGAGTCGAGCGGCTACTTCTTCTCGATCTGAATCTTGTCGGTGCGCGTGGTCGCGTCCTTCGCCGCCATGACGATGTCCTTCGGCTGCGCCGAGGTCTTCGCCATGATCTTATCGATGGCGTCGCCGTCGACCGGCGTGATCTCGAGCTGCGCCTTCTCGGCCTCGGCGAGGAACGCCGGGTCCTTCATCGTCGCCATGAACGAGTCGCGCAGCAGCTTGAGCCGCTCCGGCTGCAGCCCCGGGGGCGCCGCATAGGGTCGGCCCATCGGCTGCCCCGAGAACACCACCTCGAGGATCGCGCGATCGCGCGGAGTCTTCGCAAGATCGAGCACGAGCGGCACGTTCGGCAGGTCGGGATGCTTCTCGAGCGCGATCTGGGCGGTGATCTGAATCGTGCCGTCCTTCAGCCATTGCGGCCGCGTCGACACCACCGACGACCACGACCAGCCGCAGCGTCCGTTGACCTCGCCCCGCTCCATCGCGAGGTTGATGTCGTTGCCGCCGGGGTAGCCCGAGATGAGCTTGAACTTGGTGCCGAGCACATTGTTCATCAGCATCGGGAACAGGTCGGTGTCGGCGCCGGGTCCGGTGCCGCCGAGGACGATCTCTTTCGCCATGAACTCCTCGGTCGACTTGATCGGCACGCGGTTCATGATCGCGCAGACGCTGACCTCGTTGTTGGCGCTGCCGATCCAACCGAGCTTCACCGGGTCATACTTCGCCGCCGGATTGCCGAAGAATGCCTCGAGCGGCGCGCCGCGGGCGAAGGTGCCGATGACGGAGCCGTCCTTGGGCGCGATGTTGTAGAGCTCGTTGGTGACGAGCAGGCTGCCCGCGCCCGGCTTGTTGCGCGGCACGAACTGCGGATTGCCGGGGATATGGTTGCCCCAGTAGCGGGCGATCATGCGGGCGTACACGTCGTACCCGCCGCCGGCCGAGTAGCCGATCAGCAGGTCGACCTTCTTGTCCTTGTAGAAGTCGGCAGCCGACTGCGCCGACGCGGGCATGCTTCCAACGCACAGGCCGAGCGCAAGCGCGCACGCGGCGCGCGCAAGGGTTGGGCGGAACGGGGTCATCTCGTACTCCTCAGAGGGGATTGAAATCCCGGGGCCTCTCCAGCACGGCGCTCTTCCGGCGCCGCTCGCATGTGGAAAGTACTAGCACAGGTCGTTGGCCGTGGCGGCGCGGAAATACCCACACCCACTCAACCAATGAACTCGATTTTGGATCAATATGTTACCCGGATTTCCTTACGTTGCTCCGCAGCGTCAGGCGGCGCGCCGCGAGGCCCGGGTCAGCTCCTCGATCAGGGCGAGGATCGCCGGCGAGACGTTCTTCTTGCGGTAGAGGGCGAAGAACGCGAGGCGGCCGAAGGTCGCGCCGAGATCGACGAACTTGAGCCGCCCCTTCGCCTCCGGCACCGCGCACAGCGAGTGGATGATGGCGACGCCGACGCCGCGCGCGGCGAACTCGCGCGCCGTCGAGCAGTTGCCGGCATCGATGCAGCTCTTCGGATGGACGCCCGCGGCGGCGAACGTGCGGTCGATGTTGTCGCGGGTCAGCGAATGGCGCGCCAGCGTGAACAGCGTGTGATCGGCGATGTCCTCGAGGCCGATGCGCTTCTTCTTCAGCAGCGGATGCCCCGGCGCACAGGCGAGCGTCAACCCGCTCTCGACCACGAACTCCTGCCCGAGCGTGTCCGGCAGCGCCGGGAAGCGGCCGATGCAGACGTCGACCTCGCCCGCCTGCAGATGCTCGAGCGCCTGGCGCGAGCTCAGTATCTGCACGTTGAGCTCGACGTGCTTGTTCTTCTCGATGAAGTCGCAGATGCGGGGCGCCAGGTACGTGCCCATCTCACCGTTGCAGATGGCGAGCGACACTGCCGTCGGCGCCGCCTCGTGGCTGCGGAACTTGGCCAGCATGCCGTCGGCCTTCTCGAGCAGCGAGTCGACCTCGCCGGCGAACACCTTGCCGGTCGGCGTCAGCGTGACGCGGTTGGGCAGCCGGTTGAGCAGCGTCATGCCGAGCGTCTCCTCCAGCCGCCGCAGGCTGAACGACACCGCCGAGATGGTGATTCCGAGCCGGTCGGCGGCCTTCTGCAGGCTGCCGTGGCGGGCAACGAGTTGGAACGCGCGCAGCTTCTTCAGGTCGAGGTCTTCGGGAGTCATGGAAACCGCCCCAAACGCCGGCCGCCGGGCCCGCCGGATGCGCGGATTCCAGCTACAATCAGGCTATAGCTCAGGTTCAATAAGCTTCAAATTTACATTACGGGGCGGACCGGTACAATCCCCGCCGCGCGGTCCCGAAAGCGCTCGAAAGAGCCGAGGATAGCGGCGAAACGGGCATGACCCGTCCGCCGCCCCGGGCACCGCACGCGAGATCCCCGCAACCACGCGTGACGTTCAGGAGAAACACCGACATGGCGGAGCAATTCGTCGCCAAGGCATCGGAATTCAACGACGGCGATCGCCGTATCGTCGTCCACAAGGACATCGAGATCGGCGTCTTCCGCGAGAAGGGCCAGTACTACGCCTACTCCAACAACTGCGTCCACCAGGGCGGCCCGGCCTGCGAAGGCCTGACGATCGCCAAGGTCGAGGAGCGGATCATGCCGGACAAGACGTCCCGCGGTCTCTACTTCTCGGACACCGAGATGCACTTCGTCTGCCCGTGGCACGGCTACGAGTACGACATGAAGACCGGCGAGTGCGTCGCCGACCGTCGCCTCAAGCTGCGCAAGTACCAGGTCGTGCAGAAGGGCGACGATGTCTATGTCCTCGTCTGAGCGCGCGACCCGCATGGCGAAAGCCGCTCGCCGTCCCGCCAAGGTGACGGCGGCCCCGAAGCGCGCCCCGGCCAAGGCCGCGGCGAGCAAGGCTGCGAAGCCGAAGCCCGTCCCCGCCACGGCGCCGGCCGGTCTGTCGGACGAGGCGATCCGCCTTGCCCAGGCGATCGAGCAGGCGCTCAAGGAAGGACGCCTCGACGCGCTGACCCCCGAGGCGATGCAGCTCGCGATCGCCGCGCTCTGCAAGCTCTACTCGGCCAATGTTGAGCAGGGCGCGCCCTACCTGCCGGTGAACTCGCGCTCGGGCGTGACGCCCACCGACGTGATGGTGCTGGCGAGCAAGCTCCTGCGCGCCACCAACCTTCAGGTGTTCGAACTCGGCATGTGGCAGAGCTGGACCGGACGCTGATCGCCTCAACAAACGCTACGAATTCGAGAACAGGAGAAGACCCATGGAACAACTCATCGCCGATCACGGCCGACGGGTATCCGTCGAGGAGCTCAACACCACGAAGCTGCTCGCCCATGCCACCCAGCAGGCGATCAAGCGCAAGTACGACGACATCCTGATCATCGACTGCGACGCCCACCACTACGAGAACGAGAGCTACGGCGAGTGGCTCGAGTTCATGGAGAACGACGTCCTCAAGCAACTGGTGACGGCGGGCCGCGGCTTCGGCCGCCGCGCGATCGTGCCGCACAACATCGGCTACCAGGACATGGGCGGCCGCATCCCGCGCTACCCGCTGCGCTCGTCCGAGAAGACCGGCAAAGGCGACGTCGCGCACCGCGACGTGGTCCTCGGCCATCGCTGGATGGACGCGATGGGCGTCGACTACTCGTGCATGTTCCCGACCGGCATGCTGAACATCGGTCTCCATCCGCAGAAGGAGATGGAGGCGGATCTGTGCTGGGGCTACAACCGCTGGCTCACCGAGAAGGTGCTGCCGGAGTCGGGCGGCCGCCTGTTTTCGGCGCTGTGCCTGCCGTTCTCCGATCCTGACGAGGCGCTACGCCAGGTCGAGACCTTCGGCCACCGCAAGGGCGTCACCGGCTTCATGGTGACGACGGTCCGCACGCTCCCCGTGCACGACAACGCCTACATGAAGGTGTACCGGGCGATGGAGGAGCGCGGCCTGTCTCTGTCGTTCCACTCCGGCCCGAACTGGCTCGAGCCGGTGTTCCGCTCGTGCAACCGCTTCATCTCGGTGCACGCGCTCGGCTTCAGCTTCTACAACATCCTTCACTGCACCAACTGGGTCATCAACGGCATCGGCGAGCGCTTCCCGAAGCTGCCGGTGATCTGGATCGAGGGCGGCCTGTCGTGGATCCCGTTCCTGATGCAGCGCCTCGACCACGAGTACATGATGCGCTCGTCGGAGTGCCCGACGCTGAAGAAGAAGCCGTCCGACTACATGCGCGACATGTACTACTCGACCCAGCCCATCGAGCTGCAGGACATGGAAGCCGTGGAGTGCACGTTCCGGATGATGAACGCCGAGACGCAGCTCCTCTACGCGTCGGACTACCCGCACTGGGACTTCGACCTGCCGTCCACGATCTACGACCTTCCCTTCCTCGACGAGAAGGCGAAGCTCGCGATCCTCGGCGGCAACTCGCACCGGCTGTTCAAGCTGCCGCCGCGCAACGAGGGGCAGAAGGCCAAGCTGCAGAAGCACGGCCTGCTCGTCGCCTAGCGGCTCCGAACGGAGGCGTAACGTCACAGGCGCCGGTCCCGGGACGCAATCTCGGGACGAAGGCGCCGGAGCACC
The DNA here is from genome assembly GCA_050260515.1 of Gemmatimonas sp. Taxonomy (GTDB): domain Bacteria; phylum Pseudomonadota; class Alphaproteobacteria; order SMXQ01; family SMXQ01; genus DATJIG01. Next base: position 41,961 of record JBLNCI010000026.1, on the reverse strand, counting down.
GAACCCGCCGGGGGCAACCCCGGCGGGTTTTGTTTTTGCGGCGACTGCGCTACTGCGCCACGCCCTCGACGGCGAAGATTCGCAGCCGGCCGTACTGGTCGCCGACCTTGCGCGCGGCCAGGTACTCCGGCGAGGTGTACGCGGCCCGCGCCTTGTCGAGGTTGTCGAACATCGACACGACGACCCGCGCCCTCGGCGGCTCGCCCGACAGCGACGCGGTCCGGCCGCCGCTCGCGAGCACCTTCTGCCCGCTGTCGCGCAGCGCCTTCTGGGCCAGCGGAACGTATTCCTTGGCATAAGCGTCGGCGTTGGTCAGCTCGATCTCCGAGATCACGTAGGCCGGCGGCGTCGCCTGGGCATGAAGTTGCTCGACCGCGGCCGCGCCGATCGCAACGCCGGCGAGCATGGCCAATGTGACTGCGCTCCAGGTTCTCATGGTGTCCTCCCGTTGTTGGCGGACCGCTTGTCGGCCTCCGCGGTCCCACCATGTTCCTTCCCCGGAGCCACTGCCAGTGACCATAGGGGACATGAGAGGCGCGGCCCGAGAGAGTCGCTTCGCCGCCTCGGCCGTTGGAACCGTCGCGGGGTCATCGGGGTTTGTCTCGCCTTCGGCGGCGCGTGCCGTCCCGCGGATGCAGCCCGTCCGCGCCATCCCGGTCTGGAGTTGCGTATGGTCGAGGTCTTCGGCGAGCCGTTGCGCGACGCCGGAGACGATCCGGAGCCGCATCGCGACCCGTCGCGTGCGTTGTGGCGGCGCTGGTTCGAGGCGATGCTTGAAGGCGACACCGACCGCGCGTGGGCGATCAGCGATGCGGTGCTGGCGAGGCGCGATCCGGCCACCCGCGACGATGCCCGCCAGCCGTTCCACGTGCGCTGGGTGTGGGACGGCCGTCCGTTCGACGGCCGCGACGTCCTGGTGCGCTGCTATCACGGCCTCGGCGACACGCTCCAGTTCGCGCGCTTCCTGCCGCGCTTGCGGGCTCGCGCCCGCTCCGTCCGCGTCGAGGTCCAGCCCGGTCTCATCCCCCTGCTCCGCGGCCTCGACGACATCGAGGCGATCCCGTTCCGGCGCGAGTCACCCCTCCCGCCGTCCGACTGCGACATCGAATGCATGGAACTCGCCCATGCTCTGCGCGCGCGAGCCTCGTCCGCGCCGCCCCCCTATCTGGTGGCGCCGCGCGGGAGCGTCGAGCGGATGCGATCCGTCGCCGGCGCGCCCGGACGACCGCGGGTCGGGCTGTGCTGGCGCGGCGGCGACTGGAGCGACGGCCGTTCGCTGGCGCTCACCGAGCTCACCCGCTCTCTGCCCGACGGCGTCGCCGTGATCAACCTCCAGGGCGACGACGGCGCGGACGAGGCCCGCGCGAGCGGGCTGCCGTTCCTCAATTCCGCCCCGCTCGACGTCGCCGACGCGGCGGCGGCGATCGCGCTCTGCGACCGGGTCGTGTCCGTCGACACGATGATCGCGCACCTCGCCGGCGCGCTCGGGCGGCCCCTCTCGCTGCTGCTGCCGGGCGACTGCGACTGGCGCTGGAGCCGCGCCGGCGACCGCTCGCCGTGGTATCCGAGCGCGCGACTCTACCGCCAGGAGACCCAAGGCGACTGGCGCGCGCCGCTCGCGCGCCTCGCGAGCGATCTCGCCGCCGCTCTCGGACGGTCGCCGTCCCGCGCCTGAGTCTTGCTCCCGCCCGCGCCGTTCACTAGAACGGACCGTCAGCACTTTCAGGGAGAACTCGGCCATGAACGCCGACGCCAAGAAGACTGCGCTCCGCATGATCCCCTACGGCATCTACGTGCTCACCGCCGACGACGGCAGGAACGTCGCCGCGGCGACCGTGAACTGGGTGACGCAGACCTCGTTCGCGCCGCCGCTGGTCGCGGTCGCGGTCAAGGCCGACTCGGGCGCGTATCAGACCGTCAAGGCGGCGGGCGCGTTCGCCCTCAACATGCTGGGCAAGGACGGCAAGGGCATGGCGTTCCAGTTCTTCAAGCCGGCCGAGGCGGCCGACGGCAGGATCGGCGGCCAGCCGTACAAGAAGGGCACGTCGGGCGCGCCGGTGCTCGACGCGGCGCCCGCGGCGGTCGAGTTCAAGGTGAAGCAGATCGTCGCCGAGGGCGACCATCACATCGTCGTCGGCGAAGTCGTCGAGGCGCATCTCAAGACGCCGCCGACGGGCCGCCCCGACGCCGCGATCCTCGAGATGAAGGACCTCGGCGACAACGTGTTCTACGGCGGGTAACCGGCCGCCGCGCGGGCGAAGGACAAGGCGCCGGAGCCCCGGCGCCTTTGTCGTTCAGGCTACCGGGTGCCGGCTACCGATGCCGGCTACTGCCTGCCGGCTTACTGAAGGAACGAGTCGCGCGAGATCTGGTCGAGCCGGATCCGCGCCTCGTCGGCGCTGATCTTGCCGTCCGATCGATCCTTCTCGACCCGCTGCTTCTCCTGGTTGAGGTGGTACTCGTAGCCGCCGGCTCCCGCCGCCGCGCCACCGACGCCGCCGAGCAGCGCCGAGCCGCCCCGCGAGTCGCACGCGCCGAGCGCGAGCAGCGCGGCCATCGCACCCAACACACCGAGCTTGGACATCACAACCTCCCCGTCTCGGCGGCAGCCGCACAGCCGGGACATCCCGGCGCAGCGCCCCTTCGGCGCTAACGCCTCACCGCGCGGGGAATTCCGCGATCCGGCCGGGACGTTCACGGGCGATCCGGCGCGATAGAACGCGGATTCTGCGGGGCGTTGCGCCTGTGTCCCGCGACGGTCACGAAAAGCTCACCCTCCGCGCCACGGATTGTCTTTGTCACGCGCCGCGCCGCTGGCTTCGCTGTCGGCAGCGTCCTGTGCGTCCCGTGTCGGTTCCAACCTCCGTCGGGAACGAGCCCCCATGAGCCTGTGGCAGGTCCCTGGCGCGTCCATCCGTGCGGCCTTGCCGCCGCGCGCGGGTATTCGCCATGCCGCGGAGACGCCGATCGAGCGCGCACGCGACGCGGCGCTCCCCGGCGGACGCGATCCGCGCATCGACCTGGTCCGCGGCCTCGCTCTGTGGATGATCTTCGCCGACCACGTCCCGGCGGACGTCTTCGGGCGCTACACCTTCGGCCACGTCGCGCTCGCCGACGCGCTCGACATCTTCATCTTCCTGTCGGGGCTGTCGTGCGCGGTGCTCTACGGCAGGCTGCTGCGGACCGCGAGCTTCGCCCGCGCGCAGAGCCGCGCGCTGCGGCGCGTCGGCCAGCTCTACGTCGCGAACCTCTGCCTCGCGCTGATGGTGGTCGCGGTCTATGTCGCCTTCAAGGGCGTCCTCGACCGCGACTACGTGACCACCTACGACCTCGGCCTGCTGGCGGCCGAGCCCGTGCGCGCGATCGTCGCCATGGCCGCGCTCGCCTACACGCCGCAGATGACCGACATCCTGCCGCTCTACATGATCCTCGTCGCGGCGACGCCGTCGCTGCTGTGGCTGATGACGCGGTCCGCACCGGCGACGCTCGCACTGGCCGCAGCCGCGTGGCTGGCCGCGGCACTGGTTCCCGGGCTGAACGTGCCTGGCCTCGGCGCCTCGGGCGCGGCGTCGTTCAATCCGCTGTCGTGGCAGCTCCTGTTCTGCGTCGGGCTGTGGGCGGGGACGCGGCGCTATCTCGACGGCGTCCCCTTCCGGCGCCGCGGCTGGCTGGTCGCGACCTGCTGGCTGGTGATGCTCGCGGGATTCGTCGCGCGCCACGCGGTCTGGCTCGGCATCCACGAGCCGCACCTCCTCTGGGCCGCCGCCGCGGCGGACGACCGCGTCGGCGTCGCCTTGGTGCGCCTCGCGAACCTGTGCGCCGCGGCCTATCTGGTCGCGATCACCGTCCGCGCGGATTCGCCATGGCTCACCGGCCGGTGGGCATCGCCGCTGGTGCTGTGCGGGCGTCATTCGCTCCAGGTGTTCTGCGCGGGCGTCGGCGCCAGCCTGCTCGGCATCGTCGCCGTCCGCACCTACGGCGAAGGGCTCGCGGTCCAGCTCGCGGTCAATGGCGGCGGGCTCGCGGCGATGCTCGTCGCGGCGTGGCTCGCGGAGGGCCGGCGCGTGACGGCGCGGCGCTCCGTTCCGCTCGCCGCCGGCGGCGCCGCGCACCCGCGCGAAAGCATCTGACGGAGCGGCGATGGACACGGCATCTCCCCCGTCGCATTCCCCGTCCCATCGAATGGCCGCGCGCCTCGCGCCGTACCTGCTGCCGCTCGCCGCCGGAGCGGTCGTCGGCCTTGCGCTCGCGTGCCTGCTCGCTCCGATCCGCTGGGACGATCAATCGTTCTACATCTACGCGGCCCCGCACCTGCTCGACGGGTACCGGCTTTACAGCCCGGACCTCCAGGACACCAATCCGCCGCTGATCGCGTGGATGACGATGATCCCCGCACTGCTCGCGAGGCTCAGCGGCCTCTCGCTCGAGACGAGCTTCATCCTGTTCGTCGCGCTCATGGCCTGCATCGCGATCGCCTGGTCGCTGCGCCTCGCCGCCAAGCCGGGACAGCCGGCCACCCCGGCGGCGTCCGCCTTTCTGGTCTGGCTCGCCGTCGCCCTCGTCTACGCGACGGTGATCCTGCCCAACGTCAAGTGGAAGCTCGACCAGGCGTTCGACGCCTTCGGCATGGCGCTGCGCTACGACTTCGGCCAGCGCGAGCACCTGCTGTCGCTGCTGGTTCTGCCGTATCTGTTCGCCGCCGCGCGGCGCGTCGACGGACGACGCGTGTCCGCGGCCGAGGGCGCGCTGATCGGCGTCGTGGCGGCGCTCGGCTTCTGCCTGAAGCCGCAGTACCTCACCGTCGCCGCCGCGGTCGAGGCGCTGGTCGCGCTCCGCGCCCGCAGTCTCAGCGCCCTCGTGCGCCCCGAGGTCGTCGCGCTGGTCGTCACCGGCCTCGGCTACTGCGCGGCGGTGTGGATCATCACGCCGCAATATTTCACCGAGGTCATTCCCGTCGTCGCCACCGTGTACGGCGACTTCAGCCGCAAGACGGCGTGGGAGGTGATGACGGCGAGCAAGGTCCACTTCGCCGTCGTCGCCGCGGGCGTTCTCGCGCTGGTCCTCGCCGGCCGGTCGGACGCGAAGCACCGCGCGTCGGTGTTCCTCGCCGCCGGCGCCGCCGCGTTCGTGTCGTTCCTCCTGCAGGGCAAAGGCTGGTCCGATCATCTGCTGCCGGCGGAGACGTTCGTCGTCGTCGCTCTGGCGCTGTCCGCCTTCGGCTGGCTGTTGCAGCGACGGCGGCACGATGGAGATACGCCCGAGCGCGTTGCGCCCCGCCGCGCGGCTCTCGCGACGACGGCCGCGCTCGCCGGCGCGGTCGTGTTCGGGCTCTGCTTTCCCGCCCGCGAGGCGCTGTGGGCCGACAGCGATTACGCCCGCCAGCTCGCCGAGGCCGAGGACGCCACGACAGGTTTTCCCCCGGGCACCGCGTTCGTCACGCTGGCCGACGGCATCTACTCGCAGTTCGACTTCGCCCTCGATCGCGGCTTCGTCTGGGCGTCGCGCTACCCGTTCCTGCTGCTTCCGCCGCGCATCATCCGCGAGAGTGCGGATCCGCCCGCGACCGTCCGCTCCGCCGGGTACTTCCTGATCCCCGATCTTCTCGGGACCCGCGGCGCCGGGCCGGACCCGCGCGCCTACGCCGCCATGCTGCGGGCCCACGTCACCGAGGATTTTTCGCGTTGGCGGCCTGCCGTCGTGTTCGTGCAGCGCTGCGACGATCCCGTCGCCGAGCCCTGCACGTTCGGCGCGGGCTTCCGGATCGTCGACTGGCTGTCCGCCGATCCGGCGTTCGCCGCGCTGTGGTCGAACTACCGTTTCTCGCGTCGCGTCGAGCGCTTCGACATGTTCGTGGCGACCGAGCGCACCGCCCGTTAGCGCAGCGTCCGCGTACGCCCGGGATGGGCGACAACCACGACTGGAGCGCGCCATGGCAACACCCTCGATCGGTTCCGCAACGGCGTCGCCGTGGCCGGGAGTTGCATCGCCGGAGGCCGCGCCGCGCGTCGTCGCCCCCGCTCCCGAGCCGCGCGCCACGCCCCCGGAACTGACGATCGTCGTCCCGACGTTCAACGAGCGCGCCAACGTCGAGCCGCTGGTCGAGCTGCTCGGCGCCGCGCTCGACGGCATCGCCTGGGAGGTCATCTTCGTCGACGACGACTCGCCCGACGGGACCGCCGCCGCCGTCCACGCGCTGGCGCGGCGCGACGCCCGCGTGCGCTGCGTCCGCCGCATCGGCCGCCGCGGGCTGTCGAGCGCCTGCATCGAAGGCATCCTCGCCTCGTCGGCCCCGTACGTCGCGGTGATGGACGCCGACCTCCAGCACGACGAGAAGCTGCTGCCGCGCATGTACCGCGTGCTGCGCGAAGGCCCCTACGATCTCGTCGTCGGCAGTCGCTACGTCGACGGCGGAAGCCGCGCCGGACTGGCGTCGGCCGGACGCGAGCGGTTGAGCGCGCTGGGTAACGCGCTGTCGCGGCTGGTGATCCGCGTCGAGGTCGCCGACCCGATGAGCGGGTTCTTCATGCTGCGGCGCGAGCTGTTCGAGTCGGCGGTGCGGCGGCTGTCGGCGCAGGGATTCAAGATCCTGCTCGACGTGCTGGCTTCCGCCGACCGGCCGCCGCGCATCAAGGAGCTGCCGTTCGAGTTCCGCCCGCGCCTCCACGGCGACAGCAAGCTCGACGCCCTCGTCGCCTGGGAGTTCGCGATGCTGCTCGCCGACAAGCTGATCGGCCACGTCGTGCCGGTGCGATTCGCGCTGTTCGCGCTGATCGGCGCGGGCGGCGTGCTGGTGCACATGGGCGTGCTGTGGGCGCTGCTGCGCCACGCCGGCGCCGACTTCACCGCGGCGCAGACGGCGGCGACGCTCGTCGCCATGACCGCGAACTTCTTCCTCAACAACCTGTTCACCTACGCCGACCGCCGCCTCAGGGGCTGGCGCGCGGCGCGCGGCCTGATCTCGTTCTACGCGATCTGCGGCCTGGGCGCTGTCGCCAACGTCGGCGTCGCGTCGTATCTGTTCGCGCAGCGCGAGACGTGGTGGCTCGCCGGCATCGCCGGCATCCTCGTCGGCTCGGTCTGGAATTACGCCGTGTCGTCTGTGTTCACGTGGCGGGCGAGGTAGGAGACGCGCGCGGCAGGGGCGTCCTTTCTCAATGCCCGCCGCTTCAATGGCGAAAGGACGTTTTCCCGGAGAAGAAGCGCGTGCTCGGCGCCTTCAGTCAAAGGTATGTAGCAAGCACTCCTTCCATTGACGAGATCGACATCAGATTTTCTCGCGCGCGAGAAAAAGCGAATTGTCGATCTTATTGAAAAGAGCCTGATACATGGGCGCATCCTGAACCGGAACCGACCAGATCACGCCACCTTTTTCGTTGATAGCCTTCAACGTCATATTGATGCGGACGCGCAGACGCCTGATCCATTGTCCTGTTTGAGATGACCCAGCGCGCGCGGCCCGCAGCTTCCGAAGCCCAATCATTCTTTCTTATATCGCCAACGGATCGCGATCACCGCAATTACCAGCAAAACAAAGTCCAAGAGGGAGTGAAGACTGCGCAAAATCTTTTCGCCAAGCGCAGACCACGAGGCAACAACAGAGTTTTCTCTCCAGATGCCAAATGGATCAAATATTTGCGATAAAGTGATCTGGCATGCTTCCAAGAAGCGCCCATCCCCCAACGCCCAGTACAACAAGGTCATCGCCATATTGGTCGATACGAAGACGGCCAGCGCCCTATCTAAGCTTGTGCCATATGATGACGATATCTCATACAACCACGCGAATGCCGAACTGATAGAAAGAGGCTCCTGTCGAGTGACTGATTTCTGTTCGAGTGAATAAAACTGTCTTTCTTCCTCCTTGCTTTGTCGGCTCTCCGCAATCAGCCGCAGTGCACGCAGGTTATGATCATCCCCGCGAGCATTTAATTTGTTAAACGTCACCCCCTGAAAACTCACGTCCCGCTGGAAAATTGCGTCGTGAAATGTTGGGGTCAAATTAAAAAAAGCATCTTCGAATGTCGTATCTGACTTAAAAAGGCACGAGTTGAAATTCGTGACAGAGCTAAATGACGATGTACCAAATGACGAATATCGATTCAAAACAGCGTTCTCAAATGAGACGTAGCCATTAAAACAGGTCTGGTTAAAAAACCCGTACTCAGAAACCGTGGCTCCTCGGAAGCTAGCGAAACGGTGGAATGTCGCGTTGGTCGTTGAGAACATACCTGCGACTTTGATTTCGCTAAAATGCACGTCATCATTAAATGTGCATCCTTGGAGCGAGACATCGCCTCCAATTTCGCTGGCGGCTGCGGATAGGCCACCCACGAATTTCGAGTTTTGAAAATTTACATAGCGGTGAAATCTGCACCGTGTGAGGTCTAATGTCCCGCCGAAGAGACAATTCGTGAACTCGACTAGATCCGTGAAAGTCGAATCAGAAAAATCTAAATCCCTTATGGTGATTCCATCGCACCTCAAAGGCCAAGCCCACTGAATACCACGAAAGCTGAGTGGAGTTGTGGTCTCGCCACGGAGAGCTCTCTGCAACAAGTCCCCGAGCCTCCGAACAGTTTTATTGGTCCAGGATGCTTTTAGGGACTCGCCGAAAAGAGGGTAATGCAACTCGCAGTAGAGAGTGCCACCAGACAGCGCCGTTTTTAAACGTTCGCCCGCGGAGTAACCGCATACCGTGCAGCAACCGAGTGTTGGCGGGCTAACCTCACTCGGCATGCTCTGCCCCGACAATGGTTGGCGGTCTCGTGCCCTCAACCAAAGTTGGAAAGAAAACACCTCTTACGTGAAAATCTGAATCGACGCGCAGCTCGAACCCCCTCTTCCTCGCATATTCCGAGGTCGTCAGCGGTTCCATAGTTAAACGGTCAAAGAACCTCCATGGCCGAAACCTTCGCCCCGCAATGACGAAGCTCCAAACCCGTCCAGATCGGCAAACCGGAACGATGACTCGGTGCCGGAACGATGGCGAACGACTTTCAATAGAAGGGGCACGCCTGAGCGTGAGTTCGCCTTCTGACGTTTCCTCTACATACGCCCCGGCCAAGACAATCGAACAAAAAGCCCATGGATGGTCGTGGTAAATTGCCTCGTCCGAAAAAAAGAACTGATGAATAAAAATTTCAAAAAGTGGAGTTCGTAACAGATGGTACCTAGCTAAGTTCACCTTCAAGCGATCGTTATAGTACACCCACGTATATCGCACTGACCCGCGGCGATGAAGCCACGCAATAAGGCTCCTGAGCAACCAGCCAAAGTTCTCGACCGCAAAACTGCATGCATCTAGGACGAAGGGCTCTACGTTCTGTGCTCGTGGACCTTGCCGCACCTCCCCGCGGCGAAAGATTACGCGTTGCCCATTCCGAAGCGATCTATGCCCCTCACCCGCGATATCCTTGTAGTGCACATATAGTAGGAGCCCATGCATGTCCCTCAGAAAACCACAACCTCGCACGTCATCAAACCATTCCACCGTTCCAATTTCGTCGTACGAGGAGGATGGGTTCATCAGCGTAACGACTTCGGCAGTTCATATGTAAGTCGCGTATGTGCGGATTGCCGCAATCAAGATTTCGCGTCGCCGGTGGTGTTCGGAAATGGCACTTTCGTTCTATGAATTGCTTCCCAGTCATAGACCGTGGACATTGTGGCGGCGTCTCGTACAAACGCTCTAGCTGACAATCCCAGCAGGTAAGGCTGATCGTTCACCGCGATAATCTTACATGCCACCCAGGTTTTTCCAGAGAGCAGGGCTCCGCTGACTCGGTGATGGCCATTAGCTATATAGAACCTATGATCAAGATAAATTATCTCCACCGGGTCATCGAGCGAAACCACATCGCTGCGAATCCCCATAAAGAATCTCGCGTATTCGGTACAGTCGGCTTCACGGAGATGCCTAGCATTTTGGGTCGGGATGAGATTGCGCGGAGAAATTGCAATCAATTTGCTCGGCTTCTGTGATCTCGAGATTAGGCTATATACACAGTCAATGGTGGCTTGAAGTGTGCTGTAGCTAGTGTCGAGAATAAAATCGTAGTTTGTTAAGTCGCTAATATCCACCTGATACAATTTTAAGAACCTGCGGATTTCAATCGCACGACGCTTCGCAACGGAATCTATGGCCTCCGTTAGGCTTTGATAGGTTTCCGTGTCTCGTTTGCTTGTTAGAATTCTGTGAGCTGCAATCTCCTCGGAGCAGTACAAAAATATATGCCAAGCGCTTTTAAGAAAGTGAAAGGCCATTCTAGACTCTATGACCGCTACGCCAGCACTACTCTCCAGATCACGAATCTGGCCATCTATAAAGTCATCAATCCACTGCTCCTGCTCAGCCCGCCTATTTAGCTCAAGCGTATCGATGCCCATGTCGCTCGCGAGCTTTCTTTGAAGTGTCCCCGTTGAAATGTAGGTGCAACCCAATTTCTCGGCGAGCGCTTGAGCCACCGTTGTCTTACCGCTGCCTAGATCACCAGAAATTGTAAAAAGCTTCATTTCTTCCAACCAACCTACGATCGAGGCCGACCTTTAGCGCGTCAAATTAGCATGCTTACAATGGCACATAAACCGCCCATCGAGACGCTCCAATCGGATAGAGCAGAAACTCGAATCAAGGAACAAAGGAGCTTGCCCCTGAAACCCCGTCTCAACGCGCCCGCGCCGAAGCTGCCCGAGCGCCTCGTCGGCCTGCTGCATCAGGAGACGCCGCGGTTCTCGGCCGCCGAGATGAAGCGGCGGCGCGACGTCTTCGCCGCGGCGCTGGCCAAGGCCGGCTGCGACCACGCGCTGCTGATCGGCGGGGACCGGCGCGGCTCGGCGCTGCAGTGGCTGTGCGGCTGGCCCGCCAACACCGACAACTACCTCGTCGTCACCCCCGGCAAGCAGGACGTGCTCTACGTCCGCTACCCCAACCACCAGCCGCAGGCGCAGGTGATCGCGCCCGAGGCCGACGTGCGCTGGGGCGCCAAGGGCGGCGGCGCGCTCGCCATCGACGAGCTGATCGGGCGCGGCGCGAAGGGCAAGACCGTCGGCGTCATCGGCCAGTTCGGCCTCGGCTACTTCGAGAAGCTGAGCGAGTCCGGCTTCAAGCTGAAAGACGTCAACCGCGTCTACACCCAGCTCCGCATGATCAAGTCGGAGGAGGAGTTCGAGTGGACGCGGATCGGCGCGGCGCTGTCCGACGCCGGCCTCGACGGCCTCGCCCGCAACCTGCGCGTCGGCATGAACGAGCACGAGCTCGCGGCGATCATCGAGCAGGCCTACGTGCCGTGGGGCGGCCTCACCGGCATCCACCACCTGGGCGTCACCTCGATGGCCAAGCCCGACTGCTGCGTGCCGTCGCAGTTCCCGCGCAACCGCACGGTGCAGAAAGGCGACATGGTCTTCACCGAGATCTCGTCGCTGTTCTGGTCGTACTCGGGCCAGGTGCTGCGCTCGTTCACGGTCGAGGCCGAGCCGACGCCGCTCTACAAGGACCTCTACGCCTGCGCCGACGCGGTCTATCACGCGGTGCTCAAGGTGCTGAAGCCCGGCAACACGCCCAAAGACGTGCTCGACGCCGCCTCGCCGATCATCCGCGAAGCGGGCTTCACGGTGTGCGACGACCTCGTCCACGGCTACATCGGCGGCTACCTGCCGCCGGTGCTCGGCACCCACGAGCGCCCGTCGGGCCCGGTGCCGGAGTTCGCGTTCGAGCCCGGCATGGCCATGGTCGTGCAGCCGTCGATCGTCACCAAGGACTCGAACGCCGGCGTGCAGACCGGCGAGCTGGTGCGCATCACCGCCACGGGCGCCGAGTCGCTCCACAACGCGCCGTGGGGATTCCGGAGGATCGGGGAGTAGCGCCCCCTCACCCCTCCCTCTCCCCAGCGGGGAGAGGGAGAAACGAAGTGGCGGTGAGCAGGCGTCCTCTGTCCCGGCGGCAAAAGCTCCTTCTCCCCTGCGGGGAGAAGGTCGGGATGAGGGGTTTTCTTGTCATGGTCGGCGAAGGCCGACCATCCACGAGTTTTTGTCGCCGGAGAATAAAAACTCGTGGATCCTCGGGCCAAGCCCGAGGATGACGGAGTAAAAAAGAACAGGGGGACTCACATGAAGCGTACGTCAGATCGGCTCCGCGACAACCGCAATGACTGACGTTGCCCTCGACAACAAACGGGGATTAGCCCCCGTCATGCCGGTCACATTCGCGATTCATGGCGCTCTGCTAGCCGTGATCGGGATTCATACATTTCTTGTCGTAGCACTATCCCAAACATCGATTTTCCGGGCATGGCTCGGCATCACTGCCGATATTGTCGAAGCATTTGTCCAGCATCTCCCCGTTTACGAGCCGCTGAATGCCGTAATGAAGCGCTCCGGCTACGGCTCGCGCCTTCCGCTGGTTCTGTACTCGATTGCGTTCGAGATCGTTGTCACACTGACATTCTCCGCCGCGATCAGCCTTGCACTCGTAGTCGAGTACTTTCGCCATGCGGCCGTGATCTCGGAGTTCTGTCGAACCAGGTTTACTATGCGCGCCAGAGCCGGAGCTGTCCTCGGCATCACCATCGGCCTTATCGGTCCGATGATTGCGGCGTTCTATTTCGGGCGCGGCCTTGAGCCAGCCGTCGGCCTCTATAAATCCAACGTACAGTTTCTGATGATGGGGTTACTGTTCGTGGGAAGCTCATGGTACTTCACACTAAGTCTGCTCTTCTTTGTCGACACTATATTTCGCGCAATGTCCGGCTCAGGCAACGGCCTGCGTCAGGGCCACAGTTAATGGGGACTCACATGAAGCGTACGTCAGTGGTTGCCGGAGTCGCCAGCGTGTCGGCCATCGCAGCCGCCCTCCTCGCCGCGTTTCCGGCGAGCGCGGAACTGAACCTCAAGGGAAAGACCGTGACGGTCTACGTCGCGGGCGGCGTCGGCGGCGGGCTCGACACCTACGCCCGCACGCTGATGCCATACCTGCAGAAGTACCTGCCGGGCGAGCCGTCGGTGATCGCCAGCAACATGCCGGGCGCGGGCGGCGTCCAGGCCGTCGCCTACCTCTACAACATCGCGCCCAAGGACGGCACGGCCATCGGCACCACCAACGCCGGCCCGGTGAGCGAGCCGTTGATCGGCGGCAAGCAGCTCAACTACGACCTCCGCAAGCTGCGCTGGATCGGCAGCCTCGTGAAGGGCGACACCGTCTGCGCCATGTGGCACGAGTCGCCGGTGAAGTCGCTCGACGACGCGCTCAAGCGCGAGGTCACGATCTCGGCGACCGGCGCCACGTCGGCGCCGACCCGCACGGCGCTGCTGCTCGATGCGATCCTGCACACGAAGTTCCGGCCGATCGCCGGCTACGACGGCGGCTCCTCGCTGCTCGCGCTCGAGCGCGGCGAGGTCGACGGCACCTGCATGACGCTGGGCTCGCTCAAGACGACTCGTCCTCAATGGTTGAGCGAGAAGAAACTCGTCCCGATTGTCCAGGTCGCGCTCGATCCGATCCCCGAGTACCCCGACGTGCCGCGCGCCTTCGATCTCGCGACGAACGCCGACGACAAGGCCGCGCTCGAGTTCCTGATGCTGCCGTACGAGTTCGGCAATCCCTACTACCTGCCGGCCGAGGCGTCGGACGACGCGCTCGCGACCTACCGCCGCGCGTTCGACGCGGCGATGAAGGACCCGGCATATCTGGCCGACTCCGAGAAGCGCCGCCAGACGCCGCAGCCGCGCACCGGCGCCGAGGTGGAGAAACTCGTCGCCCGCCTGTTTGCGACGGCGCAGCCGATCATCGACCGGACGATCAAGGCCACCGACCCGGCGCAGGTCCGGGAGAAGTGACGGTCGTCCGACACTGATAACCGATCGTCATGGTCGGCACAGGCCGACCATGACGAAGAAACGGGGTTACGGCGATTCCGCCTACTCCGGCGCGGCGGCGCGCAGCGCGGCCAGCTGCGCGTGCAACCTGGCAACGTCCCGGGCGATCGCAAGCCCCAAAAATCCGAACACCGCCAGAGTCACACCTTCTCTGGGCCGCAGCTCGCCGCCGAGCATGGCGAACGTGCGTGCGATCCAAAAGACGCACATCGCCCCGAAGAAATAGAGCGCCCGCAGCTGCCGCCGCAGGTCCTTCGGCGTCGATGCGGACTTGCCCATGGCGTGCTCGAGCTGGATCAGCATAGGCAGCTTGAGCATCAGCAGATAAAGCATCACGACGATCAGCAGGATGATCGCCGCCCATGCCACCGCAGGCACCCGGAGGCCGTCGTTCACGAGCACGAGCAGAAAGCCGAGAAACCCGGCGAACACCGCTTCGGCCAAGAACAGGGCGTTGATTCGGGAGCGCATCCGTCGCCTCTCGAAATCCGGCTCGGGACCGTCACCGATAAAGAAGGTCATGAGCGCCCCCTTGGTCAACGAGCGGAGTCTACAGGTCTTTCACGAGGACGCCATCCGTAGGACAACGGCGGCGATTCGGTGCTCACCCAACCCTCTCCCCAACGGGGAGAGGGAAGAGAAGGTGGATCGGCCGCGCACCGCCGCGCGGCGACTGTCGACGCGACCGGCCGCCGTCGCACGCCCCTGTGCAAAAGTGTCCCAACTGTCCCAGGTGTCCCAAATGGCCAGTGTGGGACAGTGGGACACTTGGGGGTTTCTGGCGGAATTCCGCGGCAATTGCTGTCCCACGCCGGCGTTTCCCGGCGAACGCCGTGGGACAGCCGAAGCGACGGCGGGCACGGCGCAAACAGCGGCTGTGGAAAGACGACCGCGACCGCGACAACGACCGCGACAGCTATAGCGGCAGCCGCAGCTACCGCTTCCTCTTCGGCTTCAGCGCTTCGCCTTCCCCTTCGGCCGGCCCCACGGCTCGGCGTGGGCGCGGCCCGCCGAATCGACCCACACCCGCTCGGACTTCACCGGCCTGCCCTCGACGCGGTCGAGCAGCCAGTCGGCGAGCATCGTCACCTTCTCCTCGCCGTTGACGGTGCTCGGCGCGTCGCCGACGCCGTGATTGGCGCCCTCGTAGATCACGAGCCGCTTCGGCGCCCTGATGAGTCCGAACAGCTCCTCGGTGTATTCGATCGGCGAGAGCTGGTCGTTCTCGCCGGCGAGGATCATGTACGGCGCCTTGAGCCGCGGCGCGAACGGGCGGAGATCGATCCGGCGGCGGAAGCGGTCGAACGCCGCCTCGTCGTCGTAGCCCGACATGAACATGAAGCGCGCCTTGAACGTCGGCGACGCCATCTCGAAGATCGTGTGGCAGCCCGGCTCCTGGCACACGCCGGTGGCGCCGAAGCCGCGGATGCGGCCGCCCAGCGTGGCGGCGGCGACGGTGCCGAAGTAGCTGCCGAAGCTGGTGCCGCGCACCACCACGCGCTCCATGTCGATCGCGGGATGCCTCGCCATCCACGCCCACGACGCTTCGGCCGCGTCGCCGAAGTTGCTCTCGGTGAAGAAGATGCCGCGGGTGATGGCCTCGGCCTGGCCGGGCCCGTCGAGCGCGAGGCAGGCGAAGCCGCGCTCGAGGAAGCGGTCGCCGTAGAGCGAGACCATGTTCTCCTTGCTCGAATCCATGCCGCCGATGATCAGCACGCACGGGAAGCGCTCGCCCTTGTCGGGCTTGCGCGGCAGGTGGAGATAGGCCGGCATCCTGGCGCGGCCGAGCGGGATCTCGACGCGCTCGATCGGATGCGGCGCGAACTTCATGAACTTCGCGTAGCAGGCGTTGACCCGCTCCTCGTAGCCGCGCAGCCGCGGCGTGTCCTCGCACAGCGGCCAGCAGGCGGTCGACCACAGGAGCGATGCCGTGAGATAGCTCTCGCGCGCCGCGACCTTCCGCCCCTGGCGCTCGAACGCGCGCGCCCGCTCCTCGCGCCTGCGGGCCTGGGCCGCGAACTCGCGGTGGAAGTCGTCGAGCTTGCGGATACGCGCGGCCACCGCCCGGAATTCCGCCTCGGCCTCGGCGCCGGCGGGGCGGCTCTTGGAGCCGATGCGTGCCTGGTCCCATTCGATGCCGACGGTGCGCACGACGGCGTCGAGGATCCAGCGCTGGGCCTGCCAGCGCTCCATGCGGCGTTCGATCGCGATGCTTGCCATGATGATGAGCCTCCTGTTCGCCGCGCCGCGTCTGTCGCGCGGTGGCGGCCTTCGATTGTCTCAGGGCATCCCGAGCAGCATCTGGGTCAGCCACGCGGCGAAGCCCGTCAGCGGCGTCAGGATGAAGGCGGCGGTCATGCGGTTGATGACGAAGCGATGGCCCATCATCGGCAGCTCGAAGGCGAACACGCGCTGGAGCCCGAGCAGCGACCACGAGGTGAGGAACGTCACCAGAGCCGGGAAGCCGGCGCCCGACTTCGACAGCGCGACCACGATCGGGAAGGCGATGATCGGCCCGCCCGGCATGATGGTGCCGACCGCGGTCGCGATCATGATGCCGGTGACGCCGGATTCGTGCCCGAGCCACGAGGCGATGACGTCCTTGGGCAGGATCTCGCCGATGAAGCCCGCGGCGAGCAGCGCGAAGAACACGCGCGGCATGTTGACGACCGTGTGCTCGAACGCGAGCCGGAGCCCCTTGATGTGGGCGCCGCCGCCCTTGCGCCAGGCGACGACGAACAGGATCGCGGCGACAATCGCGATGAAGATGTTGGCGCTATCGGTCATCGCGCGTCCCGAACGGATGGGCGGCGCTGCCGTCGGGCGGCGCCGGGGGGCGGACGCGCGGTTCGATGCCGGGAATCTTGCGGGCGAGCAGCCCGGCGAGAATCGGGAACGGCAGATTGGCGAGCGAGCGCACGACGACGAAGTCGAATCCGAGCAGCGGCATCTCCCACACCATCACCCGCTGGAAGCCCAACAGCGACCACGAGGTGAGGTAGGCCACGAGCGAGCCGCGGTCGGCGCCCGCCATGTAGAGCGCGACGACGAACGGGAACGAGGTGATCGGCCCCCCGGGGGTGAGCGCGCCCGCGGCGGTCGCGATCAAGATGCCGCGCATGCCGGACTCGGCTCCGACCCAGTAGGCGACCTTGTCCTTGGGCAGGATCGCCTCCATCAGCCCGGCGACCGCCATCGCCAGCACGATGCGCGGCAGGATCGTCGTCATCAGCCCGAGGTCCTCGTGGAGCCCCTGCTTGAACACCTCGGTTCCGGCCCACAGCCAGCAGACGATCCCGGCCGCCACCGACATCCCGGCGAACATCCAGAAGCTGCGGTCGAAGGCGCGGCTCAGGAGGTGCCTGCGCGGCTTGATCTCCGTCGACGGCCTCGCGGGGCGGCCCGCGCCCGGGAGCGGCGAGGAGTCCATCGGCGGCCGGACGGGCGCCTCGGGTGGCTGCGGCGACTGCATGATGCCCGCAAAATAGAGGAAACCCGGCCCTCCGGGGAGCGCCGATGCCGCATCCCCGTCATGCCGCGGCGATGTTTCAAAAAACGAAAAGCCGGAGCGCCGGGTGACGGGGCACGCGGCCCTACGCGCAAAAAGAAAGGGGCGCCGAAGCGCCCCTTTCCCGACTCCGTTCCTGCAGACTTACTTCTTCAGGATGTGGCTCCACTTCGCCTTGGTCTTCGCCGCGAGCTCGGGCGAGGACTCCGCGACCGGCGGGAACTGGTCCTTCCAGTCGTACGGACGGCAGGCGTCGACGATCGCGCGCGAGTTGAAGTTGTCGCCCTTCTTCTTGCGCGGGTCGAGCGCGCCCGACCACGACTTGCGGATGATGTCGATGTCCTCGTCCGGGTCGCAGCGCGAGGCCATCGCCCACGTCACGTCCCACAGGTTCGAGGGATCGATGTCCTCGTCGACGACCACCACCCAGCGGCCGAGATAGTTGCCGGCGTGCACGTTGCACGCGAGCATCGCGGCCTGCTTGGAGTGACCCGGGTACTCCTGCTTGATCGAGATCACGTTGAAGAGGCGGCCGCCGCCGTTCTGGTGGCACCACACGCCCTTCACGCCGGGGAGACCCGCGGCCTCGACCTGGTCCCAGATCAGCGCCGACTTGATGACCGACTTCGACATCGTGTAGTCGGACGGCGGACGGCCCGGGCGGGCCATCGTGATGATCGGGTTGTTGCGGTAGTAGACGCGCTTCACGTGCACGACCGGATCCGGGCGCACGGACGAGGCGTAGTAGCCGGTCCACTCGCCGAACGGACCCTCGGGGCGCATGTCGTCGGCGACGATCTCGCCTTCGAGCACGATCTCGCCGTGGGCCGGGATCGGCAGGCCGTGGAGCTCCGACTTGATCATGTCGAACGGCTTGCCGCGATGGCCCGCCGCGTAGGCGAACTCGGACACGCCGTAGTTGATCTCGTTGCCGGCGGCCAGGAACATCAGCGGGTCGTGGCCGACCGAGATCGCGACCGGGCACGGCTTGCCCTGCTTGAACCACTTTTCGCGGATCAGACGGCCGTGCTTGCCGGGGCTCATCCACAGGCCGACGTGGTTCTTGTCGTGCACCATGACGCGGTAGGTGCCGCAGTTGACCCAGTCGGAGTCCGGATCCTTCATGATGACGCAGTCGCCGGTGCCGATGTAGCGGCCGCCGTCGAGCTCATGCAGGAAGGGAACGGGGAACTTGAAGATGTCGACCTGCTCGTCGCGGTCGACGTTCTCGAGGATCGGGCCGGTGTTCACGAACCGCGACGGGATCGGCTTGAAGTCCTTCATGCGGTCGCGGTAGTTGCGGACCACGTCCATCGGGCCGTTCTTCGGCTCCGGGAAGCCCAGCGTCATCGCCAGGCGCTGCGCCGAGTTGGTCATGCCGGCGAGGACGCGGAAGCCCTTCGGGTAGCCCGGGATGTTGTCGAACAGGATCGCCGGCGGGTTGTCGGGAGTCTCGTGATAGACCATCTCGGCGACGGCGCCGATCTCGAGGTTCCAGTCGGCCCCGTCGATCTTCATGAGCTCGCCGATGCCTTCGACGCGGTCGAGCCATTCGCGCAGGTCCTGATGCGGCGCGTCGTATTGCTTGTATGCCACTCGATTCTCCCTCGTTGGGTAAGCAGAATGCTTATGCCTGTCCGCGGCACCGGCGCGTCCGTCCCGGATCGCCGGGAGGCGCCGCCGTTCGGTGCCGAAGGCCCGTCACCCTATCGGCTCCGGGCCCATGCGGCAACGCGCGCGGGCGCGGTTTTGTACCAGACGGGCCGCCCCCACTCAAAAGGAAATGCCGAAGGCTCGGCCAAACAATTTGGCTATAGCCATACCGATTCGGAATGGCTCGCGCGGCGCGCCCCACACGGCGGCGGGGGGAGGATATTCCAGGTTAAGGAAGCCGCCCCGCCCATGCGCCGTTATGGATTTTCGAACGCGGTCAGCGTCTGCATCTGGGAGTACTCGAGGACGCCCTCGAGCCCGGCCTTGCGGCCGATGCCCGACTGCTTCACGCCGCCGTAGGCCGCGCTGCGGTTGATGTACTCGGTGCCGTGGGTGTTGATCCACACCGTCCCCGATTCGATGCGACGGCCGATGTCGAAGCAGCGGTCGACGTCCTTGCCCCACACCGACGCGCCGAGGCCGTAGATCGAGTCGTTCGCGCGCGCGATGGCGTCGTCCAATTCCTTGTAGCGGGCGATTGGCAGCGCCGGGCAGAACTGCTCCTCGACCATCAGCGGCGCGTCGTCCGGGACGTTGGTCACCACCATGGGCCGCATGAACCAGCCGCGCTCGAACGCCTTGGGATCGTCGACCTGGCCGTACTCACGCACCGTCGCGCCGCGCTTCTTCGCGTCGGCGAGCAGCGACTCGGCGCGCGCCCTGCCCTTCTCCGTATGCAGCGGCCCCATGGTGACCTTCGGCTCGAGGCCGTCGCCGACCACGACCTTGTCGGCGGCACGGCTGAACGCGTCGACGAAGCGGTCGTGGATGGATTCGGGCACGTAGACGCGCTTGATCGCCATGCAGACCTGGCCGGTCATGCGGAACACCGCGCCGGCCATACGCTCCATCGCAGCCTCAGAGATGTCGGCGTCATCGAGCACGATGGCGGGATCGTTGCCCCCGAGCTCCAGGGTCACGCCTTTGATGCTCTGCGCCGCGTTGCTCATGATCGTCTTCGCCGAGGCGATCGAGCCGGTGAAGCCGATCTTGCCGACGTCGGGATGCGTCGTGAGGCGATCGCCTATCTCGGCCGGCATCCCGGTGACGATGTTGACGAGACCCTTCGGCAGCACCGACGAAAAGAGCTCGAGCGCGCGGATCAATGCCAGCGGGCAGCTCTCGGGCGGCTTCACCACGACGGCGTTGCCGGCCAGCAGCATCGACACCACCTGGATGAAGGCGAGCCCGATCGGCGCGTTCCACGGCACGATCGAGACCACGACTCCATACGGGCGCCGCGTGACGAAGGTGCGGCCCTGCTGGTTGACGAAGGTCTTGTCCTTGTCGAGATCCGGCGCGTAGGCGAGCGTCAGGCGCTGGCGCACGGCCGCGCCCATGTGCTCGCCCTTCGCTTCCTTGAACGTCTTGCCGTTCTCACGGACGTAGAGCGCCGCGCGCTCGTCGACGTCCTGCTCGAGCTTCTGCAGCGCGGGCTCGAGCTGCGCCGCGCGCTGCACGTAGGAGAGCCTGGCCCAGCCCGGTTGCGCCGCCTTCGCGGCCGCCACCGCCGCATCGACGTCCTTGGGCGTGCCGCGAACGACGGTGCCGACGAGCTCATCCGGGCGCGCGGGATTCTTCACCTCGATGCGGCTCGCCGAATCGATCCACTCACCGCCGATCAGCATCCTGGCGTGATACGGGGCCGCGACGTTGCGGATATCGGTGCTCATGTGGCTCTCCCTCGATGCGATGGCCGATTGTTCCGGAAACCGGCGGCGCTGGCCAGCGTCAACCGACGCCGGCCAATGCCCACCTTCTCAGCGATATTTGCTAATCGCGAATATCCTGCACGAACCACTCGGTCGGGACCGAGCGGATGCCCTGCTCGGCCTTGGCCTTGCGGTAGACGAGACCGCCGACCGCGGCGAACTGCAGGCCCTGGTTGCCCATGTTGTGATAGAAGGTCACCTGCTCGTCGCTGGTGCGACCCTTGGCGCGGCCGAACACCATGTCGCAGTAGTCCGGCCAGTTGCCGCCGAAGCCCGAGCCCTGGGTCTTTTCCGGCAGGCGCCTCATCTCCTCCTTCGTGCCCGCGATATACGCGAGCGGGCTCATGCCGATCTCCATCTTGATGCGCTCGGTCTCGGGCAGCTTGAGACCGCCGACGCCCTGCCGGATCGACACGTCGAAGCGCTTCTCGGCCGCCGCCGAGATCTCGCACGGTCCGAGCATCGCGACGTGCATGCCGGGCTCGATCCAGTCGGCCTCGAACGTCGGCGTCATGCTGTCGGTGTTGGTCGACAGGATGTCGACGCCGCGCACCGCCTCACGCGCCGAGTCGACGGGAATCACCTCGATGCCATGGCGCTGGCTCATACGTTTGGCGAACGACTCGCGGTTGGCCTTGGTCGGACTGAACACCTTCACCTTCTTGATCGGCCGGACCTCGCAGTAGGCGGCGAGGAACGTCTCGGCCATGCCGCCCGAACCGAGCATGCCGACCGTCGAAGCGTTCTTGCGCGCGAGCAGCTTGGCGCCGATGCCGGCGCCGGCGCCGACCCGCATGTGCTGCAGCACGCCGTCGTTAATCATCGCCAGCGGCTCGGCATTGTCCGACGAGAACAGCATGATGAGGCCGCAGAAGGTGCCGGGCTGGATCGAATACTTCTCCTCGGTGATCGCCCCGTTGCCGTGGCGCGGCCAGGTGATGAGATCGGACTTCATGCGGATCGCGAAGATGCCGTCGTACCACCCTTCCATGGTGCCCCAACGGTAGTAGCCGTCGGCGCGCGCCTTCGACGGCGCATACATGTCGATGCGCGGACGGTGGATCGCCGCACCGGTCTCGAGTCCCTTGAACGCCTCCTCCTGGACCTCGATGCACTCCTTCATGGACAGCAGACGTTCGACATCGGGATTCGAGATGAACAGCATTTCGATATTCCTGTAATCACAGAGGGTTGCGGCGGAAGGCGCGCTCGGATAGCGTGTTTTAGCCGCTCGACGGAGATGGCGTAAAGACGCGACTCGCGCCCATAAGGCCAAACCTCGGCCGAGCCGCGTTCCTGGGAGAGGAATTAATGACTTTCGGATTTGCTCGCGCGCTGCGCGTCACCGGTTCCACCATGGTCGCGGTCACGGTGGCCGCCGGCGCGACCTCGGTCGCGAGCGCTCAGAGCCCGGACTTCTTCAAGAGCCACAAGCTGACGCTCGGCGTGCCCTCGAATGCCGGCGGCGGCTACGACACCTACACGCGGCTGCTGTCGCGGCATATGGCGAAGCACATTCCCGGGAACCCGACCATCGTCGTACAGAACGTGCCCGCCGGCGGCGGCATGGCGCTCGCCAACCAGGTTTACAACACGGTGCCGAAGGACGGCTCGTATCTCGGCATGATCCGCGGCACGGTCATACAGGAGCAGGTCTACAAGAACCCGCAGGCCCTGTTCGACGGGCGCAAGTTCGTGTGGATCGGCAACATGAACAGCGACTACGACGCCTGCATCACCTGGGCGGCGAGCGGCGTTAAGACGATCGACGACCTCTATAAGCGCGAGGTCATCGTCGGCGCGTCCGGCGCCGGCGCGCAGTCGTATTCGTTCCCCATCGTCTACAACGAGCTGCTCGGCACCAAGTTCAAGGTGATCTCCGGCTATCCCGGCACTCCGGAGCGGCTCGTCGCCATGGAACGCGGCGAGCTGCACGGCGCGTGCGGCATCACGACGTCGACGTTCCGCGCCGTTCTCGCGCAGCCCTACAAAGACGGGAAGGTTGTGCTGGTGGCGCAGGCCGGCAGCTCGAAGGACCCCGCCTACCCCGACGTGCCGAACATGCTGGACCAGGCGAAGTCGCCCGAAGCACGGCAGGCGCTCGAGTTCCTTTTCGTCCCGCTCGGCCTCGGGCGCCCGTTCGCAGGCCCGCCGGAAATGCCGGTGGACCGTACCGCCCTGCTGCGGAAAGCATTCGATGACTCGATGAAAGATCCGGATCTGCTCGCCGATGCGAAGAAGGTGCAGGTCGACATCGAGCCGATGAACGCGGAGCAGTCCGCCAAGATGGTCCAGCAGCTGTTCGAGACGCCTGCTGCCGTGGTCGCGAAACTGCAGGCGGCGCTCGCGAAGTAGCCGCTCAGCCGAGGCGAGCCTCGCCGGCGGAACGCACGTCCGCGATCCGCTCGGCGAGCCCGGCGACTCCGACCACGACCGCGATCGCCACGAGGTGGACTGCGAGATCCATCACGGTGACGTCGAACGGGTGGAAGAACTGCAGGACGAACGCTGAGATCGCGGCGACGCCGAGCCCGCCGACCATCGCCACCCGCAGGGGATCGAGCGGCAGCGCCCGACGCAGCGCGATCAGCAGCGCGATCGCCACCGGAATTCCGGTGAGCAGGATGAACTGCAAGCAGTCTGCGCTCTCGCCGATCTCCCATCCGTTCGGGCCTTGAATGATCCAGTTGCGATAGCACTGGTAGCCGCTCGCCGCGATCCACACCAGGAACGGCGGTAGCGGCAGCCACATCCAGCGGCGCGGCCGGTCGGGCATGCTGAGCTGAAAGGCCGCGATTACGGCGAAGATGCCGGTGATGAGGGTCGCCGCGAGCTCGACGGCGAGGCGTGGATCGCTCGCGCGCGCGACGAAGACGCGGAGATCCGCGAAGGCCCCGATCGCCGCCAAGGCAATGGCCCCGACGACGATCAGCCATTCGAAGGCGCGGATCGAGGGCGCGCGAAGCCGCTTCACCGGCTTCGCATCGGCGGTGAGTTCGGCGATCAGGCGATCCACGCCGACGCTCTCATTGCGCTCCGTCACCTCACACTCCCTTCAGCTTCGCCCGCAGCGCCTTGATGGCGCGGTGGACGTTGACCTTCAGCGCCGCAACGGACTGGCCGCTCGCCTTCGACGCCTCGGCCAGCGACATCTCCCTCAATTTCACCAGTTCGACGGCCTCGCGTTGACGGTCCGTCAAGCCCGACAGCGCACCACCGAGCAGATCGGCCGCGTCACGGACTTCCACGTCCCTGTTCGCCGCAGGGTCGGCAAAGGTTTCATAGGCGTCGTCATCCGAGGTTTCCTGCGCGTTGCGGCGAATACGACGACGGATCGCGTCGATCGAGCGACGCCGGGCGATGGCCGCGACCCAATGATCGAACGGCCGTCCGGGATCGTAGGTATGGCGGACGCGGTGGACGGTGAGAAGGACGTCCTGGACGACATCGTCGATGCGGTCGGGCGTACGGTGCTGACGGGCGACAATGCCGCGGACGAAGGGCACGATCTCACCCAGGAGACTCTCGTACGCCGTGCGGTCGCCGTTCTGGGCGTCCGCCATAAGTCGGGACCAGCGCGCGCCCTGCGTCGCGCGATGATTGGTTGACTCCGTCCCGCCTGTCGCCGGCATCGGCCGCCCTCGCGGTGTGTCCGTCCCGGGACTATAGCAACTTCGAACGTAACCTTCCTCAACCTCGGCGCGAACAGATGGGCGTGCGGCCAGGAAGTCGGCCTCACGTTAACGATCATGTTCAACGCTCCATGAGGAAACACGTCATGAAACTCACCACCCTTGCCGCTTCGGCCGCCGCTGCAGCCGTGTCCTTCGCCGTGATCGGCGCTGCCTATGCGGAGGGCCCGGCACCCATGCCGCAGTACAAGTTCGAGAAGTGCGCCGGCATCGCCAAGGCCGGTCAGAACGACTGTCAGACCGCGATGTCGTCGTGCGCCGGCACCTCGAAGCGGGACGGTCAGGCCGATGCGTGGGTCTACGTGCCAGAGGGCACCTGCGCGAAGATCGTCGGCGGGAAGAAGATGTAGCTCGACACCGGGCGGGATTCGCGATCATGACCGCAGCATTCTCCCCTGCGTTGTCCGCCACGAAGCCCGGCATCGGCCTGCGCGCGCGGCACCACGTCGAGATCGTCGACTCCCGCCCGGATATCGGCTTCATCGAGATACACGCCGAGAATTACATGGGCGGTGGCGTGCCGACGTTCCACTTGCAGCGTGCACGTGAGCTTTACCCCGTCTCCGTGCACGGCGTCGGATCGTCGCTCGGCAGCGCGGGCGGCATCGACACCGCGCACCTGGGACGCCTTGCCGAGCTCGTCGCGCGCATCGAGCCCCACCTCGTCTCGGAGCATCTCGCCTGGTCGGGGCTGCCGCAGCGTCTTGTGTACCTCAACGACCTCCTGCCGCTGCCGTACACGGACGAGGCGCTCGACGCAGTCGCGGCGAATGTCGCGCGAGTTCAGGAGGCGCTGCGGCGCCCGATCCTGATCGAGAACCCGTCGCAGTACCTGGCCTACGGCGACTCGCCAATCTCCGAGCCCGAATTTCTTGCCGAACTCGTGCGTCGCACGGGCTGCGGCATCCTGTGCGACGTCAACAACATCCACGTCACCTGCACCAATCTGGGCGGTGACCCACTGGCGTATATCGACGCTCTTCCGCCGGATGCAGTCGGCGAAATCCATCTCGCCGGACACACCGCGAAGCGGATCGACGGGGTCGACCTCCTGATCGACGATCACGGCTGCCGAGTCGCCCCGGCGGTGTGGTCGCTCTACGAGCGCGCGGTCACTCGGTTCCGCCGTGCCGCGACGCTGATCGAATGGGATACGGACGTCCCGGAGCTCGCGATTCTCACCGCCGAAGCCGCGGAGGCCGACCGCCGTCGCGTGCAGGTGGCTGCGGCCACAGGAGCCGATGATGCCCGGGCTGCGTGATCTGCAACGCGATTTCGCCGCCGCGATCACCGGCGGGAGCGTCGATCCACTCACGAGGCATATTCGCCCCGCACCGCTTGGTCCCGAGCGGCGCATTGCGATCTATCGCAATCATTTCGTGATCACACTGACGGAAAGCCTCGGCATCACCTTTCCGGTCCTGAAGGCGCTGGTCGGCGAGGCGTTCTTCGACCAGTCCGCGCGACGCTTCGCCGAGATGTACCCGCCGACATCACCGGTGCTGTTCGAATACGGCGAGCGGTTTCCTCACTTCCTGCGGGACGAGACCCGATCGAGCGAGTTCGACTACCTCGTCGACGTCGGCGTGTTCGAGTGGGCCATCAACCATGCGTACCACGCCGCGGATGCGGATCCGCTCGATGCGAACGCACTGCTGCGAGTGTCGCCCGAGCAACGCGCCGACATCGCCCTGACGTTCCATCCCTCCGTTCGGCTCCTGACATCGGCATATCCGGTCCTCGACCTCTGGCGCGCCCACCAGCCCGGCCGCGAAGCCGAGGTCATCGACATTTCCAAAGGCGGCGTCAGGCTGCTGGTGTGGCGGCACGGAATCGACGTCGTCTGGCAAATGCTCACGCCCGCGGAGCATGCGTTCTGCGCCGCCTTGGCGACCGGAGCACCCCTGGCCAAGGCCTGCGGCGCCGCACTCGCGGTAGACGCGTCATTCGACGCCGGTGCCACGCTCCACGACATGTTCACCGGTCATACCGTGGCCGGCATCGCCGTCGACAACTCCCCCGACCACCCCTGCTGAAAGGTCCTCCCATGCCCTCCCATGTCGCCGCACTGCCCCAAAGCGCCTCGCCCGTACACTGGGTGCGCTCCGCGTTCGACCTCCTCGCCCGCGTTCCGGAATCCTTTCTGCTGCTGATGGCCCGCTTCGGAGTCGGAGCCGTCTTCTTCAAGTCCGGGCTGGTGAAGATCGCGAGCTGGACCGCAACCGTGCAGCTCTTCGCGTTCGAGTATCAGGTGCCGCTATTGCCGCCGGAGCTCGCCGCCCGGTTGGCGGCGACGGTCGAGCTGGCGGCGCCGGTGCTGCTCTTCATCGGTTTCGGTGCGCGCTTCGCCGCGCTGGCGATGCTCGGGATGGTGTTCGTCATCCAGGTGTTCGTGTACCCGGCGAACTGGGCCGAGCATCTTACGTGGGCGACGCTGCTGCTCTTCGTCCTCACCCGCGGCGCGGGCGCGGTCTCGGTCGACCGCATCGTGAGTGAGAGGTTCTCCGACCGGCGCTAGCCCTTGCCCGGCGTTGCCTTGGCGGCCGCTTCGACGATCTGCGTCCGGAGCGGCCGCTCCTCCATACGCCACAGGCACCCCAGCGATGCGGCAAGGCCGGCGCCCGCAGCGACGAAGAACCAGCGGAACACACTCGTAAGCTGACCTGCCGCGCGTTCGTCGGCGAAGCTTGCCGCATCGAGCGAGATGTCGGCACCGCCGTGAACTCCAAGTCCACTGAGGACGATTGCCCCGAGCGCCGCGACGAGGATCGCGCTGCCGAGCGAACGGAAGAAGTTGAGCGCCGCCGTCGCGATACCTGTCTGATGCGGCAGCACCGCGTTCTGGATCGAGACCGTCGTCAGCGAGAAAACCGACCCGATGCCGACACCGACAATGCCGAGCATCGGAAATACGACCCAGAGCGGAACCCGCATCGGCATGATCGCGAACAGCATCAGGACGACGACCGCAAGTGCCAGGCCCACCATGGACGGTCGCGTGTAGTGCTGCGCGCGGGCCATGACCTTTGCCGCCGCGGCGCTCCCCACCACGACGCCGGCGGCGAGCGGCATCAGCGCCAGTCCGGAGTGGCTCGCCGTGATGCCGCGTCCGACCTGGAGGTAGATCGGCACGTAGATCGTGAGCGCGATCAGCGTTCCGGCGGCGAAGAATCCCGTCATCAGCGCCGGGCTCACGACCTTGTTGGCCACCACGGCGACCGGGAGGAACGGCTCCCGCGCGGTGACCATCCGCGCGGCGAACACCGCCCAGCCGAGGAAGGACGCGAGGGCCAGCCCGATGATGATCGACGAGCTCCACGGGTAGCGGATGCCGCCCCACGCGAGCGACAGGAGCAGCGGAATGCTCGCGCCGACGAGCAGCAGCGCCCCGAGAACGTCGATCCGGTGCGGACGATCATGGCGCGGCAGGAGGCGGAGCGAGTTACCGGTCATCCACCATGCGACCGCGCCGAGCGGGACGTTGATCCAGAAGATCGCCGACCAGTGCAGGTAGTCCGCCATCACGCCGCCCATCACCGGCCCGACGACGCTCGCGGTGGCGAACACAGCCGCGAAGTAGCCCTGGATGCGGGCCCGCTCCTTGGGCGGAATCAGGTCGGCGATGATCGTCTGCGAAGTCGATATCAAGCCGCCCCCGCCCATGCCCTGCAGCGCCCGGGCGAACGCCAGCATCGTCATGCTATGAGCCAGCGCGCAGGCGACCGAGCCGACGGTAAAGATGAGGATCGCGGTCATCAGCGTGGCGCGTCGGCCGTAGGCATCGGCGAGCTTGCCGTACAGCGGCGTGACCGTGGTGGAACTCAGCAGGTAGGCCGTGATCGCCCACGACAGGTCTTCGGGATTTCCGATCTCGCGGCCGATCGTCGGCAGCGCCGTTGCGACGATCGTCTGGTCGAGGGCGGCCAGGAACATCGCCACCATGAGCCCGAAGATGATGGCGCGCACGGTTGCGGTGGCCGGCACTTGCCCGGCCTGTGCTGTGGACGTGGTCACGACGGCAGACCTTGCTCGCGCCCACGGGAACGCGGGCCCTGCTCAGCTTAAGCGCAGCGGCGGCGGCGGGAAACACCGCAACCTGCATGGCAGAAGCGCGGTTACCAAACGGCGGTTCTGACGCGACGGTTCCGCGATCAGTTGCCGGCGGCGACGGCCACGGTGTGCTCGGGCGAGAACGACAGGCAGACGCGATCGCCGACGAGAATGTGATTTCCAGGAGCTGCACGCACCAGCATCTCCGGACCCGCCTCGGTCGCAACGACGTATTCCATCAACTCGCCGAGATAGACCTCGCTGATAACGCGGCCGATGAGGCGATTTCCAGGGGATTCGCCAGCGACGTCCTTCGAGATCGTGACGTGCTCCGGCCGGACAACCACGGCGACGCCCCTGCGTGCCGCCGTCGCGACCGGAAACAGGCACCGCAACGGCCCAGCCGAGGTGCCCACTTCAGCCTGCGCGCCGGCGCCCACCGCCGCCGCGAGGTCGCCGTGCAGGAGATTCGTACGGCCGATGAAACCCGCGACGAACTCGCTGGTCGGACGGTTGTAGATCTCGCGCGGCGTGCCGACCTGGGCGATGCGGCCCTCCTCCATGACCGCAATGCGATCGGAGATCGCCAGCGCCTCCGACTGATCGTGGGTGACGTAGACCGTCGTCACGCCGGTCTCCCGTTGCAGGCGCTTCAACTCGTGGCGCATGTGCTCGCGAAGCTTGGCATCGAGGTTCGACAGCGGCTCGTCGAGCAGCAGGAGCTTGGGCTCGCGCGCGAGCGCGCGGGCAAGCGCCAGCCGCTGCTGCTGCCCGCCGGAGAGATGGGTCGCCGGGCGGTCGATGTACTCGGCAAGGCCGACCCGCTCGAGCACGCCCGCGGTGCGCTTGCGAATGTCGGTGGAGCCGAGCCTCTTCCGGCCGACCCGCAGCGGATACGACGCGTTCTCGAACACAGTCATGTGCGGCCAGATGGCATACGACTGGAACACCATGCCGATGTCGCGGTCGTACAGCGGGACCATGGCGCCTGTCTGAGCATCGAACAGCACCGCGTCGCCGAGCACGATCCGGCCGGCATCCGGAGTCTCCAGCCCCGCGATCGAGCGCAGCGTCGTGGTCTTGCCGCAGCCGGAGGGGCCGAGCAGCGTGAAGAGCTCGCCGTCGGCGATTCGGAGCGTCGCTCCAAACACACCGCCGCCGGGACGACCGCCCTGGCTCGCGTACTGCTTCCGCAGATCCCGTACTTCCAGCATCCTCAATGCACCTGCAATCCGTAGCGGCGGGCGAGCAAATAGAACGCGACGCTGACCACCGTCATCATACCCGCCCACATCACGCCCATGGCGGCGAGTTCGGTCACCTGCCCGTTGTCCCAGAGGTCGAACAGGGTCACGGCCACGACCTGCGATCCCGGCCCGGCCAGCAGGATCGCCATTGCGACTGCCTTCACGGAGACAAGGAATACGAACAGCCAGCACGTGACGATCGCCGGTGCTACCAGCGGCAGCACGACTCGCAGGAAGGTGGTCGCCTGACGAGCCCCCGACAGCGCGGACGCTTCCTCGAGCTCCTTGTGGATCTGCAGGACCCCTGCATACGAGTAGCGCATGCCGTACGGCAGGAACCTGACGGACGAGGCGACGATCAGCGACGCCAGGGTGCCGTAGAACGGAAACGGCAGGTGCAGGAACAGGTGCAGGAAGGCGACGCCCATGACGATCGCGGGGAAGACGAGCGGCAAGGTCGCGAGCTGGTCGAGCAGCGCGCCGCCCCTGACGCGCCGCACCGCGAGCCAGGCGCACAGCGCGGTGAATGGCCCGACCAGGCTGGCCGTGACGATGCCCAGAATGACGGTGTTGCCGATCGAGTCGCGGAAGCTCGAGCTGTCCCAGACGTGGGCGTAGTTCGCCAGAGTCATGGTGCCGAAAGCGGCAAGCCGGACGCCGTCGTAGTACGGCAGGAACGAGGCGTAGAGCACGATCGCGATCGGCAGGCCGATGATGATCGCGAACAGCAGCCCGAGCGCGGCCGCGGTCGCGTACTTCCATCTGCCGAGGTCCATCACCCGCGGCCGGAACCCCTTTCCGGTGATGGTCTGGAAGCGCTCGGCGCGCCGGCTCAGCCGGTTGTAGAGCGCCAGCATGACGACGACGATCACCAGCAGCACGATCGAGAACGCGCCGGCCTCGCCGTAATTCGGCGGCACCTGCGTATGGATGCTGTCGTAGATGTCGGTCGTCAGCACGTAAACCCGCCCGGGGCGCCCGACCAGGGCCGGTATCTCGAACGATTCAAACGCCCGGATCAGCACGAGGATGAGCAGCGCGAGGATCCCCGGCATGGCGAGTCGGAGCGTGATGTTCTTGAAGGTCTGCCACAGGCCGGCGCCGCTCATCAGCGACGCTTCCTCGAACGACGCATCGTTGGCGCGGAACACCGATGACAGCAGCAGGAACGCGAGGGGCGAGAAATCGATTCCTTCGACGACGATCATCCCCCACAACGAGTACACGTTGACCAGCGGCCCGCCCGGGCCGAACGCCATCCGCAACAGGTCGTTGACCGGCCCGGCCTTGCCGAGCAGCAGCAGGAACGAAACGGTGTAGAGCACGCTCGGAATGCCGAGCGAGATGATCGACAGCAGGAACACGTAACTCCGCATCGGGGTGTTCGTGCGCTCGACGATCCACGCCAGCGCGGTGCCGATGGCGATCGCGACGGCCGCCGCACCGAACGCATACACCACATTGTTGGCGAGGTTGCCAAGCAGCCGCGGATTGCCGAAAAGGCCGGTGAAGTACCGCAGGGTGAACGCGCCGAACGAGCCGTCGGGATTGGTCTCGTGAACGCTGGTCTGGATCAGATAGATCGTCGGGGGAACGATCAGCGCCAGCAGGATGACGGCGAGAACGGCGACCGCCGGCGAAACACGCCACGGCCGACACGCGCGGGCGGGCACCGCTGGAATGTCCTGCGCCGTCACGTCCCCACCTTGCCCGAACGCGCGCGCCCTAGCGGAAGTACTTCTTGATCCACTCGGACGACTTCTTGTTCATGTCGTTCACGGCGTCCGGGGTGATGAACTGCTCCTTCATCCCGATCACCGACGGAACGATCGCCCTGAGATCCTCCGAGGGCGAGATCGCCGGGTTGGCCGGGAAGTAGTCCCCCGCCAGGAACGTCTCCTGGCCGTCCTTCGACATCATGAAATCGATCAGCAGCATCGCCGCGTAGGGATGTGGCGCGTTCTTCGCCATCAGGATGGTGCCATTGAGGCTCGGGATCGGCTCCATCGGGTTCGGCGCCACCGGCGCCCCCTTCTCGGCGCTGATCAGCGGGTGATGTAGAAAGATGTTGAGAGCGATCGCGTACTCGCCCGCCATCACTTGGTTGACGAGCTGGCGCGCCGACGACGTGTAACCGACGACATCCTGCTTCGCGAGCTTCTTGATGTAGTCCTCCGCCTTCTGGTCGCCCCACAGCAGCCGCAGGTTGGTGACGAACAGCTCGGCCCCGGAATCGCCGCCGCCGACGCGCCAGGCAATCTTGCCCTTCCATTTCGGATTGAGCAGGTCGTCCCAGGTCTTCGGCGCCTCGTCCCTCTTCACGAGATTGGTGTTGATCGCGGCGCCGAAGTAGCTGAGCCGCGTCGAGGCCCACAGGCCGTTCTCTGCGACGAGGTGCTTCGGATAGTTGTCGGACTCGGGCGAATGGAACTTCTGCACGACCTGCGCGCGCACCAGAGCCGGTGCGAGGCTGGTGCTCTCGAGCACGTCGACCTGCACCTTGCCGGCGCGCGCCTCGGCGAGCGCCTTCTGGATGATCTGCGGCGACGCGCCGCGCCAGTAGTCGACCTTGAGAAACGGATACTTCTTCTCGAACGCCTCGGCCATCGGCCGCAGCGCCTGGTCGACGATCATGCCGGAATAGATCGCGACGCGGCCTTCCTGGCGCGCGCCTTGCTCCAGCACCTTCTGGCGATCGGCGCCGGAGTAGTTCGCGATCTCCTCCTGCGTGAGCGCGAACGCCTGAGATGTCCACAGCACGACAGCGGCGGCGGCGCCCATGAAGGCGCGCGACAGATTCGCCCGGACACACTGCGACTGGTGCGCGATCATTCGACTATCTCCCTGTGATGCCGGTACGCCTCGAGCGGGCGCGTTCCCGGTCAGAGCCCGTAGAGCGCGCGGGCGTTGTCGTCGAGAATCTTGTTGGCGACTCCTGCGGAGATCTTGCCGTCGTCGCGGATGCGGCGCAGCGCCTCGATTTCCGCCGACGTATCGGCATGGCCGTAGTCGGTGCCGACCACCAGCCGGTCGTCGCCGACCAGGTCGACGATCGGGCCGAGGTCGTCGGTCGTCTGGCACGCGACGTACATGTTGTTGTCCTTGAGGATCGTCTTCGCCATGCGCCGACCCTTGCGCTTGAGCCGCAGGCCGAGATCGTTGAGCGCGTACGGCAGCCACTGCGCCGACACCTCGACGAAGCCCCAGCGGCACTTCGGGAACTTCTCGGGCACGCCCTCCATCAGCAGGCCATGGAACGCTGCGACGACCGGCAGCTTCGAGCGGCCGAACCCCGACTCGGTCGCATAGATGTCGCGCACGTTGAAGCTGTTGTTGCCGGAGTGGAAGCACAGCGGCATGTCGAGCTCGGCCGCCATGTCGTAGAGCTTGAAGAAATACGGGTTGGTCAGGCGGCGCTCGCATTCGAGCCCGCGCAGGAAGATACCGACCGCGCCGTTGGCCTTGCCGAACTCGAGCTCCTTGCGGGTCTCGACCATGTCGAGGAGCGGCGGCATGACGACCCAGCGCAACCGGGTCTTCGCCTGCTTCCAGATGTCGGCGAGCCAGCGATTGTAGGAGCGGCAGATCACGACCTCGGCGGTCGGGTCCTGGGTCCAGGCGCGCAGGAACACCGTCGGGTACAGGACCTGGACGTCGATCTTGAGCTCGTCCATGTGCTTGAGACGCGCGTCGATCGACTTCATCTCGCGGGATTCGGCGGTGGTGTTCGAGCCGATGTTGCCTTCCATCGGCTGGATGCGACCGTCGATCACCCAGAAGTGCTTCTGGACGCCGCCCTCGTTGGACAGCACGCGGTTGTCGTCGGGATCCGCTTCCTGCGCGACGACCAGCGGCTTGTACTTCTTGTCCTTGAGGTCGATGTACTTGAAGGTGTCGCGGGATTCGACCACGTGTGCGTCGGCGTCGATCACACCCATACTCTTGCTCTCCCTCACTGCGCGCCCTCGCCGCACGGCGGGCGCGAGCACTTTCATTAGAATGCTTAGATGATAACTAGACCCCGCTTCCGCCCTCGTCAACGGGCCGCGCCTTGCCGCGCCGCGCGCCCGCCGGTACTCTCGTGCCGACCAACATTTCGTTTTTTCAGGAGGTTCCGTTGTCGGGTGCGCTGGAGGGAATCCGGGTCGTCGAGTTCGCGAACTATGTCTCGGGCCCGTACGCCGGCATGCTGCTCGCCGACTTCGGCGCCGAGGTGATCAAGGTCGAGGCGCCGGGCAAGGGCGACCCGTTCCGCGGCTGGGGTCGCATCGAGTACAGCCCGACGTTCGGATCGGTGAACCGCAACAAGAAAAGCGTCACCCTCGATCTCAAGTCGCCCGACGGCCTGAAGGCCGCGCGCGCGCTGATCCGCACCGCCGACGTCGTCATCGAGAATTTCCGCACCGGCACCATGGAGCGCCTCGGCCTCGGCTACGACGAGGTCGCGAAGGACAACCCGAAGCTCGTGTGGTGCTCGATCACTGGGTTCGGCACCGACGGCCCCTACTCGTCGCGGCCCGGCTACGACACCGTCGGCCAGGCGATGAGCGGGCTCTTGAGCCTGCTGACCGACACCGAGAATCCGCGGCCCATGGGCATCTCGCTGTCCGATCACCTCTCGGGCATGGTCGCGTGCAACGGCATCATGGCGGCGCTGATCGCGCGCGGCCGCACCGGCAAGGGCCAGCGCGTCGATACCTCGCTGCTCGAAGCCACGATCGCGTTCTGCGGCGAGAACGCGGCGCGGTTCTTCGAGGACACCAAAAAGATCCCGGGCCGCGCGACCCGCACGCGCCAGGCGCAGGTCTATGCCTTCGTCGCCAGGGACGGAAAGCCGTTCGTGGTCCACCTCTCGTCGCCGACCAAGTTCTGGGAGGCGCTGTGCCGCGTCGCCGGAAAGTCCGAGTGGCTGACCGACCCGCGCTTCGCGACCAAGGAAACGCGCGGCAAGCACTACGACGACCTCAACCGCGAGCTCGCCGCCGTCTTCCGGACCGACGTGCGCGCCAAGTGGCTGGCCAAGCTCGAGGCCGAGGACGTGCCCTGCTCGCCGCTCAACACCCTCGACGAGGTGTTCGACGACCCGCAGGTGAAACACCTCGCGATGCGCGTCGATCGCCCGCATCCGCGCGTCGGCAACGTCGGACTGGTCCGCAACGGCGTCCGCATGTCGGCGACGCCGCCCGAGGTCAAGACCGCGGCGCCGGAGCTCGGCGAGCACACCGATGAAGTTCTCGCCTCGCTCAAGATGAAGGCGTAGCGCGCACGCGTCGTCCGAAGTCCTTCGTCACTCCCGCGCACGCGGGAGTCCGGAGCGGCTTCTCTGCATTCCCGCTTGCGCGGGAATGACGACAATTCAATAAGGCGTCCAAGCAGGCGCCACAGGGAGGAAGTCATGATCCGTACGGTGGGTGCGTTCGTCGCGCTGACATTGATGACGACCGGAGCCGCCTCCGCGCAGTCCGAGTCGGACAAGGCGGTCGCGCAGTTCTACAAGGGCAAGCGCGTCGATCTGGTCACGTCGGCGTCGATCGGCGGCGGCTACGACCAGTACGCGCGGCTGTTGGCCAAGCACATGCCGCGCCACATTCCCGGCGAGCCGTCGATCACGGTCAAAAACATGGTCGGCGCCGAAGGTCTCAAGGCGGGCAACTTCCTCTACAACGTCGCCGCCCAGGACGGCTCGGTGATCGGCGGGCTGCAGCGCAACAATGGCGTCGCCAAGTTCTACGACCCCACCAACGGCAACATCCAGTTCGACGCCCGCAAGTTCCACTGGCTCGGCTCGCCGCAGCAGGAGGTCGGGCTGTTCGTGCTGGCGACCAAGACCGGCGTGAAATCCGTCGAGGACCTCAAGACCCACGAGGTCACCGTCAGCTCGACTGCGCGCAATGCGCCGACGTCGATCTACCCGCGCCTGCTGAACGCGCTCTACGGCTCGAAGATCAAGGTGATCGAGGGTTACGAGGGCTCGCAGTCGGGGCTGATCGCCATCGAGCGCGGCGAGGTCGACGGCAACGTCTCGGGCGGCTCCTCGGCGGCGTTTCGCGCCCGCATCGCGCCGATGCTCCAGTCGGGCCAGGCGCAGGTGGTCGCGTTGATGGGCATGCGCCGCGACCCCGACTACCCGAACGCGCCGACCGCACTCGAGATGATGAGCGACCCGGCCTCGAAGCAGCTGTTCGAGATCGCCTTCACCGAGCAGGTCATGGGCCGGCCGTTCCTGCTGCCGCCCGGCGTCCCTTCCGACCGCGTCAAGGCGCTGCGCGCCGCGTTCGACGCGACGATGAAGGACAAGGCGTTCCTCGACGACGCCGCCAGCCAGAAGGTCGAGATCGATCCGGTCAGCGGCGAGGACATCAACGCCCTCCTCGACCGCGTCTACTCGGCGCCGCCCGACCTCGCGAACAAGCTCAGGGACCTGATCCGGTAGCCAGCCATCCACGGAGGTCGTCATGCGTTGCGGCGTTCTCAAGTTTACGTGCGCGGTGGCGGTCTCAGGCGCGGCGCTCGCCCTTCCCGCCTCCGCCGATCCGATCGCCGACTTCTACAAGGGCCGGCACATGGACCTCACCATCTCGGGGTCCGCCGGCGGCGGCTACGATCAGTACGCGCGGTTGCTCGCCAAGCACATGCCGCGCCACATCCCCGGCGAGCCGACCCTCACGGTGAAAAACATGGTCGGCGCCGAGGGCATCAAGGCCGCGAACTTCCTCTACTCGATCGCGCCGCGCGACGGCAGCATGATGGGCGGGCTGCAACGCAACGCGGCGCTGGTGCGGCTGTACGATCCCGACAACAAATCCGTGCAGTACAACGCCCGCGAGTTCGAGTGGATCGGCACGCCGCAGCAGGAAATCGGCATCATGGTGATCTCGGCGCGCAAGCCGGTGAAAACAGTCGAGGACCTCAGGTCGGTCGAACTCACCGTCGCGTCGACGGCCCGCAACGCGCCGACCTCGGTCTACCCGCGCATGCTCAACGCGCTCTATGGCGCGAAGTTCAAGGTCATCGAAGGCTATGAGGGCTCGCAGACCGGCCTCCTCGCCGTCGAGCGCGGCGAGGTCGACGGCTACGTGTCCGGCGGATCGTCGGCGGCGTTGCGTGCCCGCTACGAGCCATGGCTCAAGGCGGGCACCGCGCGCGTCATCATGCAGATGGGGATGACGCGCGATCCGTCGTACCCGGACGCGCCGACCGCGATCGAGGCGATGACCACGCCCGAGGCCAAGCAGATGTTCCAGATCGCGTTCACCGAGCAGGTGATGGGACGCCCGTTCCTGTTCCCGCCCAAGGTGCCGGCCGACCGCGTCAAGGCGTTCCGCGACGCGTTCGACGCGACGATGAAGGACGAGACATTCCTGGCCGACGCCAAGTCGCAGAAGGTCGAGATCGATCCGGTCGGCGGCGAGGCGATCGCGCAGCTTCTCGAGCGCGTCTACGCGACCCCGCCCGACGTCGTCGCGAAGCTCAGGGACCTCGCGAAGTAATCTCCGCCCTCACCCGCCGTAGTACTTCTGGGTGATCACGTAGTCGATCTCCTTGAGGCGCTCGGGGCTGATGCTGCCGCCGAGGAGCCGCGCGATGATCGCCGCCATCTCGTCGGGCTCGCCATAGGTCAGCGCGTTGCCCTTGGCCTCGAAATCCTTCATCACCTGCGGATCGGTCTCGATCTCCTTCACCACGCGACGCAGGTACGCGAGACGGTCGGCGGGCGTGTTCGGCGTCGTGACCAGCAGCCGCCCGAGCTTGCGCACATCGTCGCGGAAGTCGAGCCACCACGCGCCCTCGTCGTCGACCTTCATCGCCTCGAACACCGTCGGCACGTTGGGCAGCATCTGCGAGCGGTCGCGGCCCATGACGACGATCGGCCGGAGCTGATCGTTCTCCGAGAACCGCGCCGCCGAGTCGTCCGCGAGCACCGTGCCGTCGCTCTCGCCGCGCATCGCCGCCAGCGTGAACTCCTTCGACGACGGATAGCCGATCAGCGATTTGCACTTCATGTGGACGGCGTGACAGAACACCGTCGCGGTGTCCGACGCGCCGTCGGTCTTGCCCGAGAAGCTCAGCACGACCTGCTTGTCGGCCTTGAGGATGTCCTCGAGCGACCGGTACGGCAGCTTCGGGTTGATGATCAGGACGCGCGGCGAGCTGTTGACCCGCGCGACGATCGGGAACTTGGTGAGGTCGAAGCGGATGCCCGGCTCACCCAGCAGCTTGCCGAGCACGGCACCCTCGCCCGGCGCGATGTCGATGGTGAGGCCGTCGGGTGTCGCGTTCCACACCGCGTTCATCGCCACCATGTGGCTGCCGCCCGGCTTGTTCTCCACCAGCACGGTCGCGCCGAGCTTCTTCGCCATGTAGGGCGCGAGCAGCCGCGCGTAGGTGTCGAACCCGCCGCCGGTGCTGGTGCCGACCAGGAAATGGACCGTCTTGCCCTTGTAGAAATCCGCGGCCGCATCGGCGCGGGCGGCGTTCGGCGCCATCGCCGCGAGCGCGGCGGCGGCGACCATCGACAACAGACGTGCGCGCATCCCTGTTCTCCCTGACTCTGTTGTAGCGGGCGCTTACGGGTGGACCGACTGGGTGAAGTAGCGGTCCTCGATCGCGAGGCCGAGCTTCCGGCTCTTCGCCTGCTCGTAGACGATGCTGCCGAGCGCCGCGAACTGCAACCCGAGGCCCTTGTAGTTGTGGAAGCACGTCACCTCGGAGTCGGAGACGCGGCCGGGCGCCTTGCCGGCCACGACGTCCTTGAGCTCGGGCGTGGTCGACAGGTCGAACACGCCGATGTCGGGCCGGCTGTAGTCCCCGTTGGTGAACTCCGGCACCTGCGACGGCCAGCCGCGCGCCGGATACGCCGCGACCGGCTCGGCGGTGTTGAGCACCAGGCGGTCGACCTTCTTCAGCACGTGGAGCGGGATCTCGCTGCCGCGCACGCTGGTGATGTGCATGCCGGGCCGGATCCATTCGGGGCGGATCGTCGGCGTCATCGAATTGGTCGCCGACACGATGATGTCGGCGCCGTCGGCGGCGTCGCTGTCGGAGTTCACCGCCTGGATGTTGACGTTGAGCTTCTTGCGGAAACGCTCGACGAAATTCTGACGGTTCGCTGCCGTCGGGCTGTAGACCTTCACGAGGTCGAAGTCGCGCACCGCGCACATCGCCTCGAGGTGCGCCTCCGCCTGCCAGCCGGTGCCGAGCAGACCCAGCACCTTGGCGTTCTTGCGCGCGAGGTACTTCGCGGCCACGCCACTCGATCCGCCGACGCGGGTCTTCTGCACCACGCCGTCGTTGAACATGCAGAGCAGTTGCCCGGTGTCGGTCGAGAACAGCAGCACCGAGCCGTTGTAGCGACCGCCCGGCTCCGACAGCGGCATCTTCACGCGGCGCGGCGAGCCGTTGTGCACCGGCCAGTTGACGACGTCCGAGTTGAGCCGCAGCGCCGCGACGCCGGCGCGCGGCCAGCTTCCCGACATGGTCTTGAAGGCATGGACCGCGCCCTCGCGCTTGTTCGGCACCAGCATGTCCTGGCGCGGGATGTCGACGGCGTCCTGGTTGCCGAAGTCGCGGTACGCCTCCTCGAGCCGGGCGATGCACTCCGGCATCGACAGCAGGGTCTCGATCTCCTCGTTGGTCACCAACAGCACTGCACGCTCTCCACCAATTATCGACTCGTCTTCCGACCGGATCGAGGGGCTACTCCGCCGCGATCTTCGCCTTGCCCTTCTTCACCGGACGCACGCCGGAGCCGACGCCCTTCGGCAGCTTGAGCGTCCCCTTCTCGATCTCGATGCCCTCGAATGGATCATCGAGAAGCCGCGCGAACTCACCGAGCTCGCACGCGTAATCGACGCCGGGCAGCGCACAGGCGAGATGCATCGCGTGCGCCGACAGCAGCCGCGATCCTACCGCAGCGCCGAGACGGTACTTGATCGCGCCGGCCTCGCAGATGCGCGCCGCGGCGATGGTGTTGCGCAGTCCGCCGAGCTTCGGGATCTTCAGGCTCACCGCGTCGACGATGCGCTCGTTGACCAGCCGCACGACCTCCTCGAGCGAGTTCGCGCTCTCGTCGGCCTCGACGGTGATCGGCACCGAATCCGTCACCAGCTTGAGACCGCGCAGGTCGTCTATGCGCACCGGCTGCTCGGCGAGCTCGACGTTGTACTCGGCCATGATGTTCAGCGCGCGGATCGCGTTCTTCGGCGTGTACGACTGGTTGGCGTCGATGGTGAGATGCACCGACGGGCCGACTGCCTTGCGGATCGCCTTCACGCAGGCGACGTCTTCCTCGACGTCGCCGTGCACCTTGATCTTGAGATAGTTGTAGCCCTGCTTGACGAGCTTCAGCGCATTGGCCGCCATCTCGTTCGGCTTCTTGAGGGCGAGGATGCGCAGGATCGGCACCTCCTCGCGCACCGTGCCGCCGAGCAGCTTGTTGAGCGGAAGCCCGAGCAGCTTCGCCTGCAGGTCGTGGAGCGCGCAGTCGACGGCGGCCTTGGGCTGGAACGAGCCGCGCACCTTGCGATCGAGCGCCATCAGGATCGGCTCGAGATCGAACGGATCGCGCTTCTCGAGAATCGGCTTGAACGTCTCGAGCGACGTCTTGAGGCCCTCGTAGGTCGCGCCCATGTGCGGCGTCGCCGAGGCATAGCCGTAGCCGGTCGTGCCGTCCTCCGTGCGCAGGCCGAGGATCCAGCCCTGCGACAGCGGATTCGCCGCCAGCGCGAAGGCCCACTTCGGATCCTCCTTCGGCATGACGCAGGACATGATCTCGACGGCGACGATGCGAGCCATCTGCACTCTCCCTGTGTGAAGGCGGTTTGTATCACCGCGGACGGTCGCGGAACGGCGCCGTCTCCCGCGCCTTTCGCGGATTATGGGGGCTCGGCGGTAGAGGCACAACGGCGCCGCGCCGGCCGCCCACGGCTAGACGAAAACGTTATGGATCGGCTACCATCCAGATCATGACGTTACGACAGCTCCACTACTTCCTGCGCATCCTCGAGCTCAAGAGCTTCTCGAAGGCGGCCGCCAATCTGCACATCGCCCAGCCGGCGCTCGGACTGCAGATCCGCAAGCTCGAGGACGAGCTCGGCGTGCCGCTGCTCAACCGCCACTCGCGCGGCGTGACGCCGACCGAAGCCGGTCTCATCCTGCGCGAGCATGCCCAGACCGTTCTGCGCCAGGTCGAGCGCGCCAAGCTGGCGCTCGTGGACTTCGCCGGTCCGCCGCGCGGCAAGGTCGCCGTCGGCGTGACGCCGACGGTCAACATGATGCTCGCCGCGTCGCTGGTGTCGCGCTGCCGCGAGGAGTTCCCGAAGGTCTCGCTGTCGCTGGTCGAGGGCATGAGCGAGACGCTGATGGAGTGGGTCGAAAACGACCGCCTCGACATGGCGTTCTCCTATAATGCCGACGTCGCGCGCGGTCTCGTCTGCGAGCCGCTGCTCGCCGAGGACCTGCTGCTGATCGCGTCGGCGAAGGACGAGAAACGCCTCAAAAAGACCGTGCCGTTCGCCGACGTGGCCAAGCTGCCGCTGGTGCTGCCGACGACGCGCCACGGCCTGCGCCAGATCGTCGACGAGGCGGCCGACAAGCGCGGGATCGAGCTCAACCTGGTGATGGAGATCGACTCCGTCCACGCCTCGAAGGAGCTGGTCGAGCGCGGGCTCGGTTACACCGTGCTGCCGATGGGCGCGGTGTTCCACGAGATCGAGGAAGGCCGTCTCATCGCCCGCGCCATCAATCAGCCGCAGCTCGCGCGCAAGATGTACCTCGCCTACTCCGCCAAGCGGCCGTCGTCGAAGGGCGCGCTCGCGGTGCGCCAGATCATGCGCGACGTCGTCGCCGCGGGCCTCGCCGCCGGTCACTGGGCGTGGCGCGCGGTCGCGTAGCTGCGGCACCGGTCGTCCTTTCCAAGGTCTCTCTATAAACACCGAAGCCCTCCCGCCTTTCTTGGGCGGGAGGGCTGGTGAGGGGCCGGTGGGTTCGCGCTCTGGGGCTACCTCAGCGCGGACACACGTCGTCGTCGCCGGGTCAGCGAAACCCGGCTTTTACCTTCCCAGGGAGGTCAGCAGGTGCCATCACGCTGCGTTTAAAGCGTAGCTCTGTCCTACCGATTGCTTCTCTCTGTCGCGGATCGCGACGCTGTTGTTATCGGTACCTGAGAAAAA
>JBLNCI010000025.1:0-53815 GCA_050260515.1 Gemmatimonas sp. | reverse complement strand
CAGCGCGCGGGGACTCCGGGGGGGGCGACCGCCCGGCGGCTCCGGGGGCGCATGGCGCCCCCGGAGCGCCGCGCGACGAGGCGTGGTGCGGCGGGGTGTGCGAGCTCTGTGGTCATGGCCCTACGGCGAAACGTGGCGTGGGACGGTGGATGCGATCAGAACCACCGCAGCGGGACGGTGACGATGTCGCCGGGCTGCAGCAGCGACTGCTCCTTGGCCGACCGCTCGTTGTCGTTGCGGGTCACGGTGATGGAGTTGGTCGCGGCGCGGTAGGTGTAGCCGCCGGCCATCGCCACCGCGTTCAGCACCGTGGCGCCGGCGTAGTACGGATAGGCGCCCGGCTTCTGCACCTCGCCCAAGACGAAGAACGGCCGGTACTTGGTGACGTTCACCGAGACCTGGGCGTTGTTGACGATGCCGCCCTTGATCAGGGCGCCGCGGAGATCGCGCTCGAACTGCCGCGGAGTCTTGCTCTTGGCGTCGACCGCGCCGACCAGCGGCAGGTTGACCGCACCGTTGTTATCGACGTCGTATTCGCCGGTGATCATGTCCTCGCCGAAGACGGTGACGGCGATGCGGTCGCCGGCGCCGAGGCGGTACTCGGCAGGATCCGCCGCGGCCTCGAGCGGCGGCAGATTCTTCTGCTGGGCGCAACCGGCCAGCACGAACAGCAGCGCCAGCGACAGCGCCGACGCGACCCGAGCGATTCGATTCATGGTTGTCGTGTGCATTTGTAAAGTCCTCCTCAACGTCGGGAAATCGGTTTTGCGTGGACCACCGGCGACAAAGCCCGTCGTTTCCTGTCGCCGTTGGTTGGACTCGGTTTCGCCGTCGATCATGCGCATGAGCGCATCCGCGGCCTCGCGCAGCGCGCCGTGCCGCAGAGCCTCGGCGAGACGGCCGATGCCGAAGACGTCGATCGGGAGATGACCGTCGATGACCGGGAAGAACGTCCGCCCGCGCCAGCGGCGTGCGCGGTGCCGATGGGTCCCGCGGTCGCGGCGCGCATGCGAATTCGAGCGATCAGTATGCCGACTGAAAATGGCGCTCACTCCGGTTATCGCATCCATCGGTTCGTCCGGACGGTGGGTCCGCGCGCGGTCGCGCCGATAGCGTTCAATTCGTTTGTCGCTCTCCGACCGACGAGGACTCCGCGCGCTCGCTGCGCGGCGATTCGACGACATCGAGTCGCGATCCAATGCACGGCTACGCTAGCGGAAAGGCCCGAAAATCGCGGGAAACATAAATCTGGCAGACTTGTCACAGAAGCTGACACACCGAACGCTTCGCGGCCTCCTTCATGATGCGAACGAGGCACCGCGCACGTCGACGACGCGTCGCGAGTCCATTCCGGTCATGCACGGAAGATGATCCGATCGCTGTTTCACCGCTCGCGCGATCGCGCACTGTCACTGTCGCTGTCGACGCTCGCGCGCGACGTCTCGCGGCAGCACCTGACCACCCTCACGCCGCAGAAGCTGCTCAACCTGGAACAGACGTTTCGTATGATCGATCGCAAGGGAGTCGCCGGCGACGTCGTCGAGTGCGGCGTCGGCGCCGGAGGGTCGGCTGCGCTGCTCGCGTCGCTGTGCGTGCCCGAGCGGCGCTTCGTCGGATACGACTCGTTCCGGGATCCGCCGCTCGACACGGTCACCGCGACGCTGCGCTCGTTCGGCATCGACCTCGACGGCGCGCGGGTGGCGCTCCGCCACACCCACGGCGACGACGCGCCGCAGCTCGAGTCCGGACGCCGGATCGCGCTGCTTCACATCAACTGCGAGTGGCCCTGGGGCGCGCGCTGTCTCGACGCGCTCGGCTGGAGGGTCGTGCCCGGGGGCGCGATCGTCCTCGACGACCGCAATGAACCGAGCCTGTGCAGCGCTGCCGTCTCTCGATTTCTCGGCCGCGAGCGCGACTTTGCCGCTATTCCCGGCAAGGGCAGCACCGTCATCGGGCGCAACGGATAGCGCGCGATTCGCGGACCCGCCACCACACTTCGTACGTCCGGCCGAGGCTGTCCACTTATCCACATCGGCTGTGACAAATCTGTGGAGGCCAAGCACACAAATATACCTCCGCTGGGTCACAGCGTTGTGATCCATTTTCAGCAGTCTCTAACGGTCGCGCGGGGGCTCGCGTCGCGTCGGTCGGACGGAGGGCAAATGTGCGTCGGTCCGGGGTGCGGACCGGTGCAGAAGGCATATCGAAGAACCGAAGTTCGCCGCGACCTCGGCCGCGGATCGCACAGGAGATAAAAATGGATGCCACCGCTCAAAGCGCGAACAACACCCGAATCCTCTTCGTGGAGGACGACCAGCTTTTCCGGGAGACGGTGACAAAGAACCTTCAGGACGCCGGCTACGCCGTGCAGGATTTCGACTGCGGCGTGGCCGCGCTGCAGTACCTCAAGGACGGCGGCCAGGCCGAGCTCGCGCTGCTCGACTGGAAGATGCCTTCGCT
This sequence comes from Gemmatimonas sp., assembly GCA_050260515.1. Classification (GTDB taxonomy): domain Bacteria; phylum Pseudomonadota; class Alphaproteobacteria; order SMXQ01; family SMXQ01; genus DATJIG01. The sequence goes on along the minus strand of JBLNCI010000025.1, from coordinate 51,355 downwards.
GTCGGGCATCGAGCTGTTCCGCAAGCTCCGCGAGGAGAACATCGACATCCCGATCATCTTCGTGACCTCGCTCAGCGACCAGGTCTACGAGGAAGCTGCGCTGATGAACGGCGCGGTCGACTTCATCGACAAGACCCGCAGCTTCGCGATCCTGCTCAGCCGGATCTCGACGGTGCTCAACGGCCGCAAGGGCCAGTCGGCGCCGCGCCCGCTGCGCTCGAACCAGCAGGCGGTCGTGCAGTGCGGCGATCTCGAGCTGCACCTCCACTCGAATCGCGCGATGTGGAAGGGCAAGCGCGTCAACCTGACGCTCGCGGAGTTCAAGATCGTCCACCACCTCGCGTCGCAGGTCGATCGCGACATCCCGCACCGCGAGATCTACGACATCGTCCGCGGTCCGGGCTTCCTCGCCGGCGACGGCGAGAACGGCTACCGCTCCAACGTGCGCACGTTCATCAAGCGCATCCGCCGCAAGTTCGGCGAGGTCGACACCGCGTTCGATCGCATCGCCACCTACTCGGGCTTCGGCTATCGCTGGATGGGCGAAGGCAGCAGCGCCGAGGACGCGGACCTGCTCGCCAACGGAACCGACGGCGCGCTCGCCGTGCGGCCCTCGGTGGGCTGAACCGCGCAAGGCGGTCGGGCGCATCGTCGCCCGGCCGCCGGCGCCTCAGGCGCCCCGGGACGATGGCGACCCGCACCCACATCGCATCGACACCGCCCGAGCCGGGTGACGCGCGCGCGATCCGGCTGCGCCGCGGCGCGAGCCTGCATCCGGTCGAGGACAGCGCGATCCTGTTCGACGCCGACACGCAGCATCTCTACGCCGCCAACACCACCTCGGCGTTCATCTGGTGCTGCTTCGAGGAGGGCCTGCCCGCGACCGAGGCCGCGGCGCGCCTCGGCGCTGCGTTCGGCCTTGCCACCGCCGACGCCGAGGCGTTCGTGCGCGACGCGCTGCGGCAGTGGACGTCGCTCGACCTGATCGAGGACGCGGCGAACGCCGCGCCGCGGCGACCCCGGCCGGCACCGAGCAGCGTCGTCGAAAGCTGGACCGAGCCCGCCGTCGGTCCGTTCCGGGTCGAGACCGCGCGCACCTACCGCCTGCTCGACAGTTGTTTCCGTTTCCGCTTCGCGTCGGCGGCGGTCGAGCGCGAGCTCCATCCGTTCCTGGAATCCCTCGCCGACGCCCCGATCGCGGGCGAGGATCCGGTCATCGTCGACGTGCGCGAGCAGGGCCACCTCCGCGCCCTGTGCCACAAGGGCCGCGTCGTCGAGCGCTGGGTCGCGCGCGAGGAACTGGTGCCGACCGCGAAGATCGCGCTCGTCGCCCTCGCCCTCGACCGCAGCGGCGATTTCGGCGCCATTCATGCCGCCGCCGTCGCGCCCCGGCCGGGCGCACCCTGCGTCGTCATCGCCGGCGTGTCCGGCAGCGGCAAGAGCACCCTGACCGCGGCGCTCGCCGCCGACGGCCTGCTCGCGCTCGGCGACGACACGGTGGTGCTGTCGCGCGAGACGCTGACCGCGCGCCCGGTGCCGTTCGGCATCTGCGTCAAGGACGGCGCGTGGGAGCTGCTCAGCGCCCGCGTCCCCGACTGCGCGACGGCGCCGGTGCATCGCCGCCTCGACGGCAAGATCGTCCGCTATCTCGTCTCGCCGTCGCGGCGGTTCGCCCGCGGCGCGCGGCATCCGATCGCCGCGGTGGTGTTTCCGCGCCGCCGCGCAGGCGTCGAGCCGCGCCTGGTGCCGCTCGCGCGCGCCGACGCGCTGCAGCGGCTGCTGTCGGAGTTCTGCCCGCTCGGCGGGCCGCTCACGCCGGAGACGGTCGACGATCTCGCGCGATGGATCCGCGCCGTCGGCTGCTTCGAGCTGCGCTATGGATCGCTCGACGACGGAACACGCCTGATTGGGGAGCTCTGCGCATGACGTCGACCTCGGAGTCGCTTCGCCTCATCGTCGAGGCGCTTCAGCCCAAGGCCGGGGGTCTCAAGGCGGCGCTGCGGCGCCGCGCGGTCGACGACTGGACGCGGCCGCTCGAGCTCGCCAACACGCACCTGCTGACGCCGTCGCTTTACGCGGCGCTCGCGGCGTCGCACCGGCTGGCGGCGCTGCCGACCGAGGTGCGCGACTATTTGAAGCTCCTCCACCGCAACACCGGCGAGCGCAACGCGGCGCTGCGCGCCCAGGCGCTGGACCTGCTCCGCGCGCTCGGCGACGCCGGAGTCCCGGCGATGCCGCTGAAGGGCGCGCTGTCGCTGTTCTGCGATCATTTCCCCGACCACAGCGCGCGGCTGTTCCGCGACATCGACGTGCTGGTGCCGGCGCAGTCCATGGCCGACGCGGTCCGCGCCCTCGAGGGCCTCGGCTATGCCGCGAAGGTCCAATACACGCCGGTGCTGCACGCCTACGGCGAGTTCACCCGCGACGGGGATCCGGGCGCGGTCGATCTCCACGTCGAGCTGATCGACGCCCGCTACGTGCTGCCGGCGCGCGAGCTGTGGGAGCACGCCTCGGTCGTCGAGCGCGACGGCGTGTCGTTCCACCTGCCGTCGCCGACCGATCAGGTCATGCACAACCTGCTCCATGCCCAGATCCACTACACCGGCAATTTCTATCGCGCGGTGCTGCAACTCCAGCAGGTGTACGAGTTCACGCTGCTTGCCCGTCGCCACGGCTCCGCGGCGGCCGGCGGAGCGATCGACTGGGCCGTCATCGAAACCCGCTTTGCCAGGTACCGCCTCACGACGGCGCTGCAGTCCTACGCGCTCGCCGCGGCGATGCTGTTCGATCTGCCGTGGCCGCTGTCGGCGCCGCCGTCGCTCGCCGCGCGCATCCACGTGCGCCGCTGCCTCGTCCAGCTCCACATGCCGCGGCTCGCCGACGCGCTGCTGCCGTGGGGCAATCTTCGCGCCGCCTTCGCCTGGCACCGCATGCAGGCGCTCTACGCCGACGCCCACCCGCTCGTCCCCCGGCGGCTGCGCCATGCGTGGGCCTTCGTCCGCAAGACGACCGGACGCGCGATGGTCGACCGGCTGTTCCGGGTCAGCTGATTCCGCGACATCGCGGCGTCTCGGACGTTGTACGCGCAATGCGTGCACGCGGCCCGCGGCGGACGCGGCCTCCGATTGCAAGCGAAACGTTGGGTTGTCCTCGCGAGGATCGTGTGGATTCTGGATCGCGGCGAATGCGCGCGAGCGAGACTTTGCCGTGGCTGACGTGGGTGCGCGGCTCAGCTTCGTTATCACGGCGAAATTGTGGCAACGCGCGCCTCGGGAGCGCCGGACGCGGACCGGAATTGCTCGTTTTTTTCGCTGGAGCGTTGTTGCAGTAATGGATTCGGCGGCTGAACGGCGGCCCTGACGCCGACACGCTTCCGGTGTTGCGTCGAGTGCAGACGCGGTCTCCGCCGGGCCGTCCAAATGAGCGAGGCATCGTTGGCGCGGCTCGTCATCGTCTCGAACCGAATGCTGCTCCCGCGCGAACGCCTGACCCAGGCGGGCGGCCTCGCGGTCGCGCTGCGCGAGACGCTGCAGCAGCAGGGCGGGCTGTGGTTCGGCTGGAGCGGCCGCATCGTCGATACCCCCTCGCCGTCGCCCGAGATCATCCATTCGGGGCGCGCGAGCTACGCAACCATCGACCTCTCGCCCGCCGACCACGAGCAGTACTACCTCGGCTACGCGAACTCGACGCTGTGGCCGCTGTTCCATTACCGGCTCGGACTGATCGACTTCCGCCGGGCGCACTTCGAGGGCTACCTCCGCGTCAACGCGACGTTCGCCCGCGCGCTCGTCCCGCTGCTCGAGCCCGACGACGTGGTGTGGGTGCACGACTACCACTTCATGACGATGGCGGCGGAGCTGCGGCAGCTCGGCGTCCAGAACCGCATCGGCTTCTTCCTTCACATCCCCTTCCCGCCCGCCGAGGTGTTCAGCGCGCTGCCCGCCCACCGCCGCGTCGTGCGCGACCTCTGCGCGTACGACCTGATCGGCTTCCAGACCGAGCACGACCTCCGCGCCTTCTCGACCTACCTCTCGAACGAGACGGGCAGTCCCGTCCAGGCCGACGGCAGCTTCGAGTCGTTCGGGCGTCGGTCGCGGGCCGGCGCGTTCCCGATCGGCATCGACACCGACGGGTTCGTCGCCATGGCGCGGCGCGGTGCGTTCGGCCCCGAGGCCGAGCGCCTGAAGAAGAGTCTCGCCGGCCGCGACCTCGTGATCGGCGTCGACCGCCTCGACTACTCCAAGGGATTGCGACAGAAGGTCGAGGCGTTCTGCGCCCTGCTCGACCGCTGGCCCGAGCACCGCTCGCGCGTGACCTTCATGCAGATCGCGCCGGTGTCGCGCGGCGAGGTCGCGCAGTACCAGACGCTGCGCTCGGATCTCGAGTCCGCCGCCGGACGCCTCAACGGCAAGTTCGCCGAGTTCGACTGGGTGCCGTTCCGGTACCTCAACAAGAGCTTCGCCCGGGCGACGCTCGCCGGCTTCTACCGCGCCGGCCGCATCGGCTTCGTGACGCCGCTTCGCGACGGGATGAACCTCGTCGCCAAGGAGTACGTCGCGGCGCAGGACCCCGACGACCCCGGCGTCCTCATCCTGTCGCGGTTCGCGGGCGCCGCCGAGGAGCTGACCTCGGCGCTGATCGTCAACCCGTTCGACGTCGATGAGATGGCCGACACGCTCCACGCCGCGCTGACGATGCCGCTCGACGAGCGCCGCGCCCGCCACGCGCCGATGCTGGAATGCCTCCGCATCAACAACATCAACGCGTGGAAGGAGCGCTTCCTCGCCGAGCTCGAGGCGCTGCCCTGCCCGGCCTCGATGCCGATCGCCTCTTTCCGCTGAGCGCGTCGTTCCGCCTGGCAGCGGTTGTTCCGCTGACGGCGTCCCGTCCTCCGGAGGCATGCGGCGATCAGGGTTAACGGGACGCCCCGCCGTTAAGGTTTAATTTTCCCGCCGCGGGTACCTTGCGGCCATGATCCGCGTCATCGGCTGCATCGTCGACCAGCACGATTACCGGCTGGTCGCGCTTTCCGTGCTCATCTGCCTGTTCGCGAGCTACACGGCGCTGAGCCTGTTCGCGCGCGCTCAGAATACCCCTCCGCCGTGGCGCCTTCTGTGGGTGGCCGGCACCGCCGTCGTCGCGGGCATCGGCGTCTGGTCGACCCACTTCGTCGCCATGCTCGCATTCCTGCCGGGACTGCCGTCCGGCTACGACGCGGCCCTGACGATGGCCTCGATCACCGCCGCGATCCTGATCGGCGGGATCGCCTTCCTCGTCTCGCTCCGCCTCAATCGCATCGTCGGCGGCGCGGCGTTCGGACTCGCCATCGCGGCCATGCACTACCTCGGCATGGAGGCGTTCGAGACCGCGGCGACGCGCCAGTGGGACGAGCGCTACGTCGCCGCGTCGGTCGTGCTCGGCGTCGCGCTCTCGATTGCGGCGATGGCGCTCGCCGACCGCCTGCACACCGTCGTGCGCCGGCTCGGCGCCGCGACGCTGCTCGCCGCCGCGATCGGCGGACTGCACTTCACCGCGATGGCCGCCCTCAGCCTCGATCCCGATCCGACCATCGTCGTCTCCGATGCCCTAGTGGCGAAGGAGTGGATCGCCGTCGCCACCGCCTCGGTGATGATGCTCGTCATCGGCCTCAGCTTCGCGGGCGCAATCCTCGATCAGCACCTTGCCGACCGCAACGCCGCCGAGGCCGACCGGTTGCGCCACCATGTCGCCGAACTGGAGGCGACCAAGCGCGAGCTCGAGCAGCGGACCAGCGAGGTGAGCCGCGCGCTCGATGCCGCGGCGGCCGCGAGCCAGGCCAAGTCGCAGTTCCTCGCCACCATGAGCCACGAGCTGCGGACGCCGCTCAACGCGATCCTCGGCTTCTCGGAGCTGCTCGACCAGGAGATGTTCGGGCCGCTCGGCGACTCGCGCTACCACGAGTACGTCCGCAGCATCCTCGCGAGCGGCCACCATCTGCTCGGCCTCATCAACGACGTGCTCGACTTCTCGAAGCTCGAGGCAGGGCGCTTCGAGCTCCAGGAGGACGTCATCGAGATCGGCCGCGCCGTCGTCGAGGCGGTGACGATGATCCAGCCGCAGGCGCGCAAGAACGGCGTCGAGGTCGTCACCGCGATCCGCGACGCGCTGCCGCCGGTGCGCATCGACGAGCGCCGCATGCGCCAGGTGCTGCTCAACCTGCTGTCGAACGCGGTGAAGTTCACCCCCGCCGCCGGACGGGTCACGGTGGCGGCGGCGTGCGACGACGACGGCATCGTCGTGTCGGTGAGCGATACCGGCATCGGAATGGCGGAGCAGGACATCCCGAAGGCGCTCGATCGCTTCGGCCAGATCGACTCCAGTCTCAACCGCCGCTACGACGGCACCGGACTCGGCCTGCCGCTGTCGAAGCGGCTCGTCGAGCTGCACGGGGGCACGCTGGAGATCGCGAGCGCGCTCGGCTCGGGGACCACGGTGACGGTGCGGCTGCCGCGCGAGCGGATCGCCGGCGTCACGCCGGCCGAACCGCCCGCCTCCGCCGCCACATTGCCAGCAGCGCCGCCGTCGCGCACAGCGTCAGCGTGACGATCAGCACGACCCAGCCGGGCCTCAGGCCGAAGAACAGCGTCAGGTTGACCGCCAGCACCCGCGTCGGCGCCACGCCCATCTTGAGCCAGAAGTAGAACGCCTCGGCACACGCGGTGAGAGCCGCGACCGCGACGCTGAGCGCCGCCGCCATCCACAGCGGAACGCGCCCGCCCCGGCCGTGAAGGTAGGCGATCAGCCGATAGCCCATCAGCCACGCGAACAGGCCGCCCATCCACGTCGCCTCGGTGACGTCGGCCTTCGACTGCATGAACATGTGGATCACGGCGAGCACGCCGATGGCGTAGCCGGTCTGGTGGAGGTGCCGCCAGCGACGGCCGCCGAGCTCGCGCACCCAGCCGTCGGTCGAGGTCGCGGCGAGCACCGCGAGCCCCACCAGCGCCGAGAAGCCGATGGTGAGGTAGATGCGGAGCACGATCTCCGAGCCCACCGTGAAGAGATGGAAGTTCTCGTCGACGATGTAGAGGCAGAGGTGCAGGAAGAGATAGGCGAACGCCGCCACGCCAATCATGCGCCGGACCAGCAGGAGCTGCGGCCACTGCAGGAGATTGCGGGCCGGCGTGATCGCCAGCGCGAGGAACAACAGCCGGATTCCCCACAGGCCGATCTGATGGATCGCCTGGTTGACCGGCCGGGCGCCGAGCATGCCGTTGGTATAGGCGAACGCCACCCACGCCGCCGGCACGAACAGCGCGATCAGGACGACGATCTTGAACGGGGACAGACGGCCGGAGGGATCGCGCCACGGCACCCCGATGGGGCGTGGCTTCCCGAACCCTCCGACCGTCGCAGACACGCTACGCTGCTCCATGCTTCGATAACGCCTTTGCAACACCCGCCCGTTCGCCGGCGGGCGTCGCCGGGTTACATCCGGCGATCACATCGGCGATCACATCGGCGATTTACATCGGCGGCTTCACGCCATCCTTCTCGGCGGAGATGCGCTGCGCCGTGAGCGTTCCGTCGGCACCCTTGGTGGCGGCGATGAACACGGCGGCGCCGGGCTTGAGCAGGCCCTTGTCGCCTGGCACGGCAATGACGATGGGCGTCTCGGGGCTCACCACGACCACCTCGTTCTTGCCCTCGTAGCTCACGGTGATCTCGCCGTTCTGGCCGACCGTCTTGACCTGCGAGACCTGGGCGTTGGTCATCAGGCTGTCGGGTGCGAGGTCATAGGCAAACTGGGTTTGGCGCCTCGGCGGCGTGTTCCCGAGCAGATGCACTTCCATCGCGTGCAGCTTGCCGTCGGGTCCCTTGATCGAGGTCGAGGCGGCGTAGCTGCCGTCCTTGATGTCGGCGAGCGTGCGCTTATCGGTGCCAGACACGCGCGTGTCCGCCGGCACCACGACCGTGACCTTGTTGCCTTCGCGCGCGTTCACGATGAGCTTGTCGCCGTCGAACTTGTCGACGGTGCCGCGCACGTTGACGCTGTTGTCGGCCTGGGCATACGCCGTCAGCGGAGACGCGAGCAGCAGGGCCGCGGCGACAACGACTGTGATTCGCATCGGAATTTGTCCTCCCGTTTATGGGCCATTACCGCGTGCGTCGATTCGCGCGCACGCGCTTGCGCCTATATTGTAGCAGCTTGGCCAGCGGACGCCCCGGTTACCCCTCCGTGAGTAGGGAAGCGAGCGCGGCCAACACACACAAGAATTAGGGACATTAACCGGGGACATTGGGGAGACAGGGAGACATGCGCACCGCGGTTCTCGACTGGCTGGGATTCGAATTCGTGGAGCTTTCGGCCGAGGCGATGCCGTCCGGCACGCCGGACAACCAGGCCCGCGAGCTGTTCGATCGCTTCGGCAAGGCGCTCGCGCCGCACGGCCTGACCCTGGCCGACACCGTCCGCAGCCGGCTGTTCGCGGTCGACCGCGCGTCGCGCGATCGCGCGAGCGACGTCCGTGCCGACGTGCTGTCAGGCCCGGCGCGGGCCGCTACGTCGAGCTACATCGCGCCGAAATTGTTCTCGTCGCCCGCGGCGGTGGCAATGGACCTGATCGCCGTCAAGCCCCGCGCCGGGGTCGCGAAGAAGATCCGCGAGAACGATCCGCCGCGGACACCCCCGCGCTATCTCACATACGGGCCGCTGATGGTGCTGTCGGGCCAGACCGCGGTGCTGCCAAACCTCGAGATCCAGGTGACGACCAACATCCTGCCGCGCATCACCGAGTATCTGGCCGAGGCCAACAGCGGCTGGGACCAGGTCGCGCAGGTGTCGTGCTATCTGCACGCCGACGAGACGGCGGACAACATGCGCCGGCTGTTCCGGCAGATGGTCCCGGTGTTTCCGCCGCGCTTCGAGGTGCGATTCGTCGAGGGATACTCGGCCGAGGGCAAGCGCGTCGAGATCGAGGTCACCGCGCTGCGGCGGGTGTGACGCCGCGACGCGAGGGCGTGCAGCCCCGACCCCCGAGATGGGGAGACGGCCAAAATAGAAGAACCCTCTCCCACCGGGAGAGGGTTCGTCATTCCCGCGCCGCGGGATCCAGATCACATGTCGCGAGGCGCTTTTTTATCTCCCTCTCCCTCGAGGGAGAGAGAGGGGCGAGGGTGACACGCTCGGGGTTACTCCCCTCACGCTCCCCTTTCCCCAAGGGAGAGGGTTCAACTTCTCTCCGCGATGCGTGGCTGACGTCACTCGCCCTGGATGAACTTCTTGGTGAGATCGATCACTTCCTTGGGCGCCTCGGCGGTCTGCTTGATCAGCGCCTGCATCTGCTCGCCGGAGGCCGGGCGGAACTCCGCCTTGGCCTTCTGCAGCTCGCCCAGGAAGTCGGGGTCCTTGAGCATGGCGTCGAACGCCGCGCGCAGCGCCTGGACGCGGTCGGCCGGCACACCCGGCGGCGCGATGAACGAGCGCCCGACCTCGGCGCCGCTCGCGTAGAACGCCAGCACCTTCTTGTCGAGGTCGCTCTTGCCGAGCTCGACGATGGTCGGGATGTCCTTGAGGTCGGGATCGCGCTCCAGCACGTACTGGACGAGGATGTTGATCTTCTTGTTCCTGATCCAGTCGGCCTTGGACAGACGCAGCGTGTTCCACGACGTGAGCGCGCCGTCGACCTCGCCGCGCTCCATCGCCAGCATGCCGTCGGTCGAGCCCGGGTAGCCGGTGATGACCTTGAATTTGGTCCCGACCACGCCGTTGAGGAGCTTCGGGTAGCCCTCGGACGGCGAGCCCGATCCGGTGCCGGCGACGGGGATCACGTTGTTCTTCGCGTCCTCGATGGTCTTCGCCTTCGAGGTCTCCCACGTCAGCGTCACCTCGGTGATCGCCGTCGCGCGGCCGATCCAGTTGAACTGCGCCGACTTGTACTGGACGCCCTTGGTGCCGAGAGCCTCCTCGAGCGCGATCGTCTGCGTGACGATGCCGATCGCGGTGCCGTCCTTCGGCGCGACCGCGAAGATGTAGTTCGCGGCCTTGAAGCTGCCCGCGCCCGGCATGTTCTGCGGCACGACGTTCGGGCTGCCGGGGATGTGCTTGCCGAGGAAGCGCGCGACCTCGCGGCCGTAGTAGTCGTAGCCGCCGCCCGGCGCGAAGCCGATGTAGAGGTTGACGGTCTTGCCGCGGAAGAACTGCTCGGGCGACTGCGCCGAGGCCGACGGGACGGTGGCCGCCAAAGCGGCAGCGGCGACCGCGGCGGTCGCGATACGGTTGAGTGTTGTCACGGATTTCTCCCTGGTTCGGGGCGCGGTACCGGGGTCACGGCCCGCATTTCTGCGGCCGATAATGGCCCGTGCCGTCGGCGCCGGTCCAGGGGTTTTCCGGCCTCTGGCAAGCACCGTCAGGCGCGCGACCACAACATCAGGGGGAACGCGATGATCTGGAAGGCATGGCTGGTGGCGGGCGTGGCGCTCGGAGTTTGGGGCGCGACGCCGGCGCGCGCCGACGCGATTTCGGACTTCTATGCCGGCAAGACGATCACCGTTCTGGTCGGCGCCGATCCGGGCGGCGGCTACGACGCCCAGGCGCGGCTGCTGTCGCGCCACCTCGGGCGGTTCATCCCGGGGCAGCCGTCGATGGTGGTGCAGAACATGCCCGGCGCGGGCGGCATCCTCGTCGCGAACCGCATCTACAACACCGCCGCCCCCGACGGGACGTTCATGGCGGTGATCCAGCGCGGCATCCTCACGTCGCAGCTCACCAACCAGCAAGGCGTGCGCTACGAGGTCGCGAAGTTCAACTGGATCGGCAATCTCGCGTCGGAGGCCGCGGTCGTGGTGTCGTGGCACGAGTCGCCGATCAAGACGACGCAGGACCTGTTCTCGCGCGAGATGATCGTCGCCGGCACGGGCGTCACCGGCGACAACGAGATGTCGGCGCGGCTCCTCAATGCGCTGATCGGGACGAAGTTCAAGATCGTCGCCGGGTACCGCGGCACCACCGAGGCGATCCTCGCGATGGAGCGCGGCGAGGTCCAGGGCCTCGCCGACTGGGCGTGGTCGAACGTCAAGACGCGGCGCGGCGAGTTCCTGCGCGACCGCAAGATCGCGGTCCTGCTGCAGAGCGCGCTCGAGAAGGAGCCCGACCTGCCGGACGTGCCGCTCGCGCTCGAGTTCGTCAAGAATGACGTCGACCGCAAGGCGATGGAGCTCTACTTCGCCCAAAAGACCATCGCCCGGCCGATCATGGTCGGTCCCCACGTCCCCGCCGATCGCGTGGCGGCGATCCGCGACGCCTTCGACCGCATGACGAAGGACGAGCAGTTCAGGGAGGACGCCGAGAAATCGAAGCTCGAGGTCCAGGCCTCCGACTGGCGCTCGGTCGACAAGCTGGTGAATTTGATCAACACTACCTCGCCGGAGGTGGCCAAGCGCCTCACCGAGGCCACCACCCCACACTGACCACCCACACCGACCACCTGATCGAACCAGCCGCAGGGAAGCCATGGACGCCGCCAGCCCCGACAAGACCACCGCCCCGCCGATGTTCACGCCGTTCACGCTGCGCGGCGTGACGCTGCCGAACCGCATCGTGCTGTCGCCGATGTGCATGTACTCGGCCAATGACGGGACCGTCGGCGACTTCCAGCTCGTGCACCTCGGCAGCCGCGCGATGGGCGGGGCCGGGCTCGTGCTGACCGAGATGACCAACGTCTCGCCGGAGGGACGGATCTCGCCAAACTGCGCCGGGATGTACAAGCCCGAGCACATGACGGCCTGGAAGCGGGTGGTCGATTTCGTCCACGGCCACAGCGACGCCAAGATCGGCGTCCAGCTCGCCCACGCCGGGCGCAAGGGCTCGGTGCCGCCGCCGTGGCAGCGCGAGAGCCGCGTGCTCAAGCCGGGCGCGGGCGGCTGGCAGACGGTCGCGCCGTCGGCGATCCCGTTCTTCGACGGCGAGGACCCGCCGAAGGCGATGGACAAGGCCGATCTCGAGAAAGTGCGGCAGGACTTCGTCCGCGCGACGCGCTGGGCGGCCGAGGCCGGGTTCGACGTCGTCGAGCTGCACATGGGCCACGGCTACCTGCTCTCGTCGTTCCTGTCGCCGCTCTCGAACAAGCGCACGGACGAGTACGGCGGCTCGGTCGAGAACCGCATCCGCTTCCCCATGGAGGTGTTCCGGCTGGTGCGCGAGGCGTGGCCGGCCGAGAAGCCGATCTCCATCCGCATCTCGGCGATCGACTGGGAGGACGGCGGCAACACCATCGAGGACGGCGTCGCGATCTCGCGCGCCTTCAAGGCCGCCGGTGCCGACGTCATGGACGTGTCCAGCGGCAACGTGACCAGCCAGCGCCGGCCGACGCCGCAGGGACTGTTCCAGGCGCCGTTCGCCGCCCGCATCCGCAAGGAGGTCGGCATCCCGACGATGGCCGTCGGCAACATCCGCTCGGCCGAGGACGTGAACAGGATTCTGAGCGAAGGCATGGCCGATCTCTGCGCGATCGGCCGCTGGCACCTGTTCGACCCCTATTTCGAGCGCCACGCCGCGGGCGAGCTCCACTACGAGGGGCATCCCTGGGCCAACCAGTACAAGCGCGCACGCGAGGTGCTGGCGTAACGTCGACGCGCGACGCCGAAACAAAGGGCGGGACCGAAGTCCCGCCCTTTTTCGTCGCCGCATCCCTCACATGCTCGGGATGTAGGCTTTGAGCGCCGGGAACAGATTCCCGAGCTCGGTCTGCGGCCACGGAATCGCCAGCAACTGGTCGAAGACGACGTAGATGAACAGCGTCATCGCGATCGCCATCGGCAGCACGATCCGCCACGGCTCGCGGGCCTCGATGCGCATGAAGGCGACGATGAACAGCGGCACCGTCGGGATCAGCCCGAACAGCGCCATCGCCGCCATGAAGCCCAACATCCAACCGAAGAAGATCATGCCGCGCGACACGATCACCCGGGTGCCGAGGTGGTCGATGTTGCTGCCGATGTCCATGTGGATCTTCTCCTGCGTGAGCTTGCCCTCCGCCGTCGCCTTCCTGATGTTCTGCGACTTGAAGAGGTCGTTCAGCAGCGAGAGGGTGCAGAACAGCAGCCCGCCGACGCCGACGATCACGGGAATGATCTTCGCGTCGAAGTTCCACGTCGTCGCCTGGCGCAGCATCACCAGGATCAGCCCGATTATGAACAGCGGGAAGATCTGCATCGGCGTGATGTGCGGTGCGTGGAAGTCGGACAGCATGCCGCGGACACCGCCGTGGGCGCGCACGTCCTTCCAGAACGGCCCGAGAATGCCGAGGAGGGCCGCGCCGAACAGTACGATGACGACCGGCCGATCCATCCAGCCGATGCCGTAACGCTCGATCGAGATGAACAGATAGCGCTCGATGATCTCGCCGAGGATGAAGCCGAGGATCAGCGGCGGGCGCGGCCACTTGAAGTGCTTCATGCCCCACGCCAGCACGCCGAAGAACAGCAGCGAGTAGAGATCGCCCCATTGCCGCGTACCCTGGAACGCGCCGATGTAGATCAGGCACAGCACCACCGGCAGGATCAGCGAATAGCGGAGGCTCGCGACCTTGGCGATTTGGCTGCTGAACAGGAAGCACAGCCCCGACCCGAGCACGTTGGCGATCGCGATCGACCACACCATCGAATACGTGATGTCGAGGTGCTTGGTCAGCATGTCCGGTCCCGGGACGAGCCCGTGGATCAGGAACGCGCCCAGTAGCAGCGCCATGCCGGCCGAGCCCGGGACGCCGAACACGATAGTCGGCACCAGGGCGCCGCCCTCGCGCGAGCAGGTGGCGCTCTCGGCGGCGATGACGCCGCGCACGTCGCCGGTGCCGAACGTCTTCTGAGCGCCCTTCTCCGACTTGAGCGCGTGGCCGTAGGAGATCCAGTCGATGACGGAGGTGCTGATGCCCGGGATCGCGCCGATCACCGAGCCGATCCACGAGCAGCGCGCGACCAGCCACCAGTGGGTGAAGCAGTCGACGCTGCCCTGCCACAGGCCCTGCCAGTTGCTCTTGTCCATCTTGGTGCGCTCGTGGATGACCTGGCGCCCGACAAGCAGGTCGCACAGCTCCGGCAGCGCGAACACGCCGAGCACCACCGGCACGAGCGGCAGCCCGTCCCACAGATAGAGGCTGTTGAGGGTCCAGCGCAGGGTCCCGGTCTGCGGATCGGAGCCGATCATCGCCAGCATGACGCCGAAGCAAGCGCCGGTGAGCCCGCGCAGCGGCGCGTTGCCCGACAGCACCGACACCATCGAGATGCCGAACGCCGACAGCGCCAACAGCTCGGGCGAGCCCATGTAGAGCACCGCCGGGCGCACCACCGGCAGCACGACCGCCATCAGCAGAGCGCCGAACAGCCCGCCCATCAGCGCCGACATGTAGGCGGCGCCGAGGGCGCGCGCCCCCTCGCCGCGCTTGGTCATCGGGTAGCCGTCGAGCGCGGTCGCAGCCGACGCCGAGTGCCCCGGCGCGCCGAGCACGATCGCGGAGATCGGGTCGCCGTGGGTCGTCGTCGCCGCAAGCCCGAGCAGCAGCGCCATCGACGCCGGCGCGTCGAGGTCGAAGGTGAACGGCAGCAGGATCGCAATCCCGGCAAGGCCGCCAATTCCGGGGAGAATGCCGAGCGACAGTCCGCAGAGGACGCCGCCCCACAGCAACAACAGGCGATGCGGCTGCAGGATGATGTGCAATCCCGCGCCGAGCGCATGCAACCAGACGTTATCCATCGTGACACCGAGCAGAGATTGACCGAACTCCACCCGACGCTGGCGCCGCCGCCGGCCGATGCCGGTCGGTGCCTCCCATCGTTTTTTGTTGCCGCCAGTATCCGGGCTCGCCCGGTGTCACGGAAGGAAGAAGCCCGGGCGCGGCGCACAACACCGTCCGCTACCGTACCAAGCGCCGCGAACCCGGAGGCCGGCCGCGGGGCGGGCAAAGAAAAAGGGCGGGAAGCGCCGCTTCCCGCCCTGTCCTTGCCGCATCCCCGCGTCAGATGCTCGGGATGTAGTTCTTCAGCACCGGGAACAGGTTCCCGAGGATCGTCTGCGGCCACGGGATCGCCAGCAGCTGATCGAACAGCGCGTAGATGAACACCGTCATGATCGCCGCCATCGGCAGCACGATCCGCCACGGCTCACGGGCCTCGATCCGCATGAACGCAATGATGAAGATCGGCACCGTCGGAATCAGGCCGATCGTCGCCATCGAGCACAGGAACGCGCCCATCCAGCCGAAGAACAGCGCACCGCGCCGGAGGATGTACCCCGTCTTCAGGTGGCTGATGTTCGTGCCGATGTCCATGTGCATCTTCTGCGTCTCTTCGACGTTCGCGAACGTCTCGAGCTGGCTCTTGAACATGTCGTTCAGGAGCGACAGCGCGCAGAACACCACGCCGCTGGTGCCGACGATCATCGGGATGATCTTGGCGTCGAAGTTCCAGTGGCTCGCCTGGTACAGCATCACCGAGATCAGGATCAGCATGAACAGCGGGAACGACTGCATCCCGGAGAAGTGCGGAGCGTGGTACTCCGACAGCATCCCCTTGACGCCCCCGTGGGTGCGGATGTCCTGGATGGCGGGACGCAGGATCGACAGCGCCGCCATCGCGAACAGGATCACCACGAACGGCCTCGTCATCCAGCCGATGCCGTAGCGTTCGATCGAGATGAACAGGTAGCGCTCGAGGATGCCGCCGAGAATGAAGCCGAGCACCATCGGCGGACGCGGCCATTTGAAGTGCTTCATGCCCCAGGCGAGAACGCCGAAGAACATCAGCGAGTAGAGGTCGCCCCACTGGCGGGTGCCCTCGAACGCGCCGATGTAGACCATGCACAGCACCACCGGCAGGATCAGCGAGTACCGCAGCATCGCGATCTTCGCGAACTGGCTCGAGAAGATGTAGCAAAGCCCCGAGCCGAGGATGTTGGCGATCGCGATCGACCACACCATCGAATAGGTCACCGACAGGTTCTTCGTCAGCATGTCCGGCCCCGGGACGAGCCCGTGGATCAGGAACGCGCCGAGGATGATCGCCATGCCGGCCGAGCCCGGAACGCCGAAGACGATGGTCGGCACCAGGGCGCCGCCCTCGCGCGAGCAGGTCGCACTCTCCGCCGCGATGACGCCGCGGACGTCGCCCTTGCCGAACGTGAGCTGGGCGCCCTTCTCGGTCTTGAGCGCGTGGCCGTAGGAGATCCAGTCGATCACCGAGGCGCTGATGCCCGGGATGGCGCCGATGACGGAGCCGATCCAGGCGCAGCGCATGTTGAGCCACCAATGGGTGAAGCAGTCGACGCTGCCCTGCCACAGGCCCTTCCAGTTACTGATGCTCTTGTCGTCGACGACGTCCTTCGCCACCACGGCGGTCTTGCCGACGAACAGGTCGCACAGCTCGGGAAGAGCGAAGATGCCGAGCGTCAGCGGAACCAGCGGCAGGCCGTCCCACAGGTACAGGCTGTCCATCGTCCAGCGCAGCGTCCCGGTCTGCGGATCGGAGCCGATCATCGCCAGCATGACGCCGAAGCACGCGGCGGTCAGGCCACGGAGCGGCGCGTTGCCCGACAGCACCGCGACCATCGAGATGCCGAACACCGCCAGCGCCAGCAGCTCGGGCGAGCCGATGAACAGAATCGCTGGACGGACGACCGGCAGCACGACCGCCATCAGCACCGCGCCGAACAGGCCGCCGATGAGAGCCGACATGTACGCGGCGCCGAGCGCGCGCGCGCCCTCGCCGCGTTTGGTCATCGGATAGCCGTCGAGCGCGGTCGCCGCCGACGCGGCGTGGCCCGGCGCACCCAGCACGATCGCCGAGATCGGGTCACCGTGCGTGGTGGTGGCCGCGAGTCCGAGCAGGAGCGCCATCGCCGCCGGCGCGTCCATGTCGAAGGTAAAAGGCAGAAGCAGCGCGGTGCCGGCGACGCCGCCGATGCCGGGCAGAAGACCCAGCGACAGTCCGCAAAGCACGCCGCCCCAGAGCAGCAACATGCGATGCGGCTCCAGAATGATGAACAGGCCGTCGCCAAGGGCGTGCAGCCATTCGCTTCCGATCATGTACTCAATACCCCCGGAAAGGTTTTCTTATGCATGCACCGCGCCCAATACGGGCGCCGCTGTGCGTGAAATCTCAGCGTCCGTTAGCGTACGTTCAGGATGTCAGGAGTTACTGTTCTCGCCTCGCCGGCCCGGCAGTACGGGGACTTCTTAACGATCCATTATCCGTAGTAGTACCGGCTCGCCAGAACATGCCGCCGAGCGTTGCAGCCGAACAATCCGTGGAACTACCTACTGCGTTAAAAAAAGCCGCGTCCGGCGGGGCGCGGCTTCTTTTCTGTCCCGAAGCGGGCCGTTCATGCCGCGGGATTCTTCAATTGTAAAATCGTCGTGATCAGCGACGAGACGTTGTTGCAGCGCATCTTGTCCATGAGCTTGGCGCGGTGGTTCTCGACCGTGCGCACGCTGATCCCGAGCTTCGTGCCGATCACCTTGTTGGAATGGCCGGCGACGACGAGGTCCATCACCTGCCGCTCGCGCGGACTGAGCAGCGCAAGCCGCGCCTCGATCGCCTCGCGCTCGGCGTAGCGGCGGCGCAGACGGCCCTCGCGGTTCAGCGCCTGCCCCACCACCTTGAGCAGCGCGGTCGGGTCGAACGGCTTCTCGATGAAGTCGAAGGCGCCTGCCTTCAGCGTCGTCACCGCCTTCGGAACGTCGCCCTGCCCGGTCATGATGATGATCGGGATGGTCGCGCCGCGGCGCACCAGTTCGGCCTGGAGCTCGATCCCCGACATCCCGGGCATCATCAGATCGAGGATCAGGCAGCCGGGCGCGCCGACGGAGTCGGACTCCAGGAATTCCTCGGCGGAGGCGAACGCCTGCACCGGGATGTTCTCGGAGGCGAACAGCTCGCACAGCGCGTCGCGCACGGCTTCGTCGTCGTCGATGACGAAAACAGTCGAATCAACCATAGGCCTTGTCCAATCGTTCGGTGGCGGCGGACGCCGCGGTGGGCAGCGTGAAGTGAAGCACGGCACCTTCGGACGTTACACGGTCCGCCCAAAGTTTCCCTCCGTGAGCCTCGATCATCGAGCGGCAGATCGTCAAGCCAAGACCGAGTCCGGTGGCGCTCGTCGTGACGAACGGGTCGAACAGCCGCTCCGCGACCTCGGGATCGATGCCGCGCCCGGCGTCGGCGATCGTGATCTCGACCATGCCGCCGGCGGCTTCCGCGGCGCCGATCGCGATGCGGCGCCGCTCGCGGGGCGTGTCGCCAAGCGCCTCGATGCTGTTGCGCAACAGGTTCATCAGCACCTGCTCGATCTGGAGACGATCGGCGCTCACGACAAGGGTCGCGGGGACGTTGATCTCGACCGCGGTGCCCGAGCGCGCGACCTCGTCGCGCAGCAAGGCGAGCACGTCGCGGATCGGCTCCACGAGCACCAGCGGCGCCTGCTCGAGGGTCGCGGTCTGGAAGAACTCGCGCAGCCGCCGGATGATGTCTCCGGCGCGGGTCGCCTGCGCCGCGGCCTTGGTGAGCTGCTCGAGCGCCCGCGCCGGCACATTGGCGGTGTTCGCGAGAATGCGCTGGCACGCCCCGGTATAGGTGACGATCGCCGACAGCGGCTGGTTGAGCTCATGGGCGAGCGCTCCCGCGAGCCCTTCGGTGAGGCGGCCGCGGAACGCCTGCTCGACGGTGTCGCGATGCTGCCGCACCCGCGCCTCGGTCTCCTTGCGCGCGGTCACGTCGCGCACGGCGATCACCGACGTCGCGCGGCCGGCGATCGGCACGCGCGCCGCCTGCACTTCGACCGTCACCTCGCGGCCGTCGGGACGGCGGACCACGGTCTCCTTGTCGCCGGGCGCAATCGGCAGCAGCGCGTCGACGCTGCGGCCGACGATCGCGCTCTGCGGCGCGCCGTAGATCGCCTCGACGCCGCGGTTGGCCATCTCGACATTGCCGGTTTCGTCGGTGATCAGGATGCCGTCGGGCGCGAGGTCGACGATCGAGCGCAAGCGGCCCTCGCTCAGCATCGTCGCCGCGCGGGCGCTCTCGCGTTCGCTGATCACCGCGCCGAGGAGGAGCCCGGTCCACGCCAGCGCCAGCATCAGATACTGGAGTTGCGTCGCGACCAGCTCGGTGATGCCCAGCACCTCGACGGTCCCCATCAGGCCGGCCTGCATCAGCAACAGGAGCAGGGTCGTGCCCGGCAGGCCGCGCCGCGCCGCCACCCAGACCAGCGGGATGAACAGCGGATAGAACAGCGGGCCGACGACGGGATCTTGCCAGAAGAACATGATCCACAGCGCGAGAGCGACGCTGCCGACCTGGGCGAACCGCTCCCAGGTGAACGCCTTGGCGAGCCACGCCGGCGACAGCAGGTGATGGCGGTGCACCAGGAACGTCGAGGCGACGACGGTGACGCCGATCATGTCGCCGACCCAGTACTCGAACACCAGCGGGACAAGCTCGCTGTCGCGGAGATACCCGAAGGCGAAGAACGTGCCGATGTAGGACGTCGCCATCAGCGCCGCGGCCAGCGTGATCGCGACGATGAAGGTCATCACGTCGCGGAAGGTCCGCAGGTCGGCGCTGACGCCGAAACGGCGCAGCGCGGACGCGGCGGAGGCGTAGAGCACCGCCTCGGCGACGTCGGTGATGACTGTCGGGCCGAACGGCGTCGCGAATTCCCGCGCGATGAAGTTCGAGGACAGTGCGCCGAGGAAGAGCAGCGGCGTCCAGCGCCAGCCGTAGAGGAACACGAGCACGAGGCTCGCCGCGGGCGGCGGATTCCACGGCGTGATGTTGAGCTGCTTCGCCGGGAAGATGAAGCTGATCCAGTCGAGACCCCAGTACGCGACCAGATACGCCGCCGCGATCGCCGCGCCGCGCGCGAGCGGCATCGCAACGGTCTGGTCGGTGGTCAACGTGCGCTTCAACATGATGCTTGGGCGACGGAACGGCGCCGATCGCGGCCGCGATCGGCCGGAACGCGGCGCGATGGTAGTCCAACGTCTCCGACGATGCACATGACGTCTCGGCCGTCGCACCGGTGGGTCCACCGCCCGCAGACTGCCCTCCGGGTCGCCGTCGGGCGCGGCACGCCGGTCCCGCCCACGGGGGGAAGCCTCAAATTTTGTAGCCCCGCAGCTTCGCTCGGTTTCGCGAAGCCATTGCGCTCATTGCACAAACCGAGCGGCACGCAAATTGCTTACGGATGGTTAAGTCCCGGCGCACCGGGCCAGGCGGCGAACGGCCGCACATCGTTAGCTTCCAGTCGGGGGTGGAGTTCGTATGTGGCGCGTTCTGTGTGATTTCGACGGAACCATCGCAACCGAGGACGTGACCGACAGCATTCTCACCCGCTTCGCGGCGCCGGAATGGCAGGCGATCGAGGCGGAGTGGAAGGCGGGCCGCATCGGCTCGCGCGAATGCATGGCGCGCCAGGTCGCGCTGATCCGGGCGACTCCGGAGGACATCGACGAGCACCTGGAGTCGATCGCGCTCGATCGCCACTTCGCGGGCTTCGTCGAGTTGTGCCGCAGCCGCGGCGTGCCGGTGACGGTGGTCAGCGACGGACTCGACTACGCGATCTATTCCCTGCTGGCCCGCGAGGGCCTGGCCGACGTCCCGGTGATCTCGAACCGCCTCGACAGCGTGGGCGCCGATCGCTACCGCCTCGAGTTCCCCAATGCCGATGCCGGCTGCCGGTCGGCGAGCGGCACCTGCAAGTGCCGCTCGTGGGACGGCAGCGACCGCGCGACGCAGACGCTGCTGATCGGCGACGGCGCCTCCGACATGTGCGCCGCCGGAGCCGTCGACCTCGTGTTCGCCAAGGATTCGCTGCTGGATCATTGCCGCAGCAACGGCATCGCCCACGTGCCGTGCATGAATTTCGCCGACGCGCAGAGCCTGATGACCGCGCTCATCGAGGACACCGCCGTCAGCGCCACGTCGTTCCGTCGTTCCCGCGTCGCTCCTGTGAAGGGTTAGTCCGTGCCTGATTCCGATATGCCGCCGTCCCACGATCTTCTCGCCGACGAGGCCAAGTACTGCTCGTTCGGCGACACCGTCCACTACATCGACCCGCCGAAGCTGTTCAGCCGGTGCGAGGGGTCGTTCCTCTACGACGAGGAGAACCGGCCGTTCCTCGACCTGCAGATGTGGTACTCGGCGGTCAACTTCGGATACGGCAACAAGCGCTTGAACGACTCGGTCAAGAACCAGCTCGACCGGCTGCCGCAGCTCGCCTCGCAGTACCTCCACAAGGAGAAGATCGAACTCGCGACCCGCATCGCCAAGCGCGTCGAGAAGACGTGGGGCACCAAGGGCCGCGTGCAGTTCAACGTCGGCGGCTCCCAGGCGGTCGAGGACTCGCTCAAGCTCGTGCGCAACGCCTCCAACGGCAAGAGCCTGATGTTCGCCTTCGAGGGGGGCTATCACGGCCGCACGCTCGGCGCGACGGCGATCACCTCGTCGTACCGCTACCGCCGCCGCTACGGCCACTTCGGCGACCGCGCGCAGTTCGTGCCCTTCCCGTACTGCTTCCGCTGCCCCTACGGCAAGAAGCGCGACGACTGCGGCCTCTACTGCGTGGACCAGTTCGCGCGGCTGTTCGACACCGAGTACTACGGCGTGTGGGACCCCAAGGCAGGCGCCGCCGAGTACGCGGCGTTCTACGTCGAGGCGATCCAGGGCACCGGCGGCTACGTGATCCCGCCGCCCGGCTACTTCGAGAAGCTCAAGGACGTGCTCGAGGCGCGCAAGATCCTGCTCGTCGACGACGAGATCCAGATGGGCTTCTACCGCGCCGGCAAGTTCTGGGCGCTCGAGAACTTCAACGTGAAGCCCGACGTCATCGTCTTCGGCAAGGCGCTGACCAACGGCCTCAACCCGATCGCCGGGATCTGGGCGCGCGAGGAACTGATCAACCCGCAGGTGTTCCCGCCGGGCTCCACCCACTCGACCTTCGCCAGCAATCCGCTCGGCACCGCCGTCGCCCTCGAGACCGTGAAGATGCTCGAGGAGTCGGACTACGAGACGATGTGCTTCTCGAAGGGCGCCTACCTGCTCGAGGGCCTCAAGAACCTGCAGAAGCGCTATTCCATCATCGGCGACGTCGACGGCCTCGGCATGGCGCTCCGCATGGAGATCTGCGGCACCGACGGCTTCACGCCGGACAAGGCGATGACCGACCGCATGGTCGACGAGGCGATGAAGGGCGATCTCGAGGTCGGCGGCAAGACGTACGGTCTCGTCCTCGACATCGGCGGCTACTACAAGAACGTCGTCACGCTCGCGCCGGCCCTCACCATCTCCCGCGAGGAGATGGACCTGGCGTTGGCCCTGCTCGACCGGCTGCTGGCGCGCGTCACGCGCCACTGACGGATGCGCCTCAGGGTCATCGAGCTCGACGGCGGCTCCGCATCGGCCGCCGTCGCGGCCGAATCCGGGCTTGAGGCGAGGGTCGTGGACGCGCGCGACCTCGGGTCGCGGCTGCGGCTGTGGGCCTCGCCGAGCGCGATGACCGAGTTCGCCGGACGCCTCGCGACGACGCGCCTGCCCAAGGGCTCGGGTCCGACGCTGACGCTGGTGGGATCCGGCGACTACCACCACCTCACGGCGGTGCTGCTGGACGAGATCGATGAGCCGTTCACGCTGCTGCACTTCGACAACCATCCGGACTGGGTGCGCTTCGCGCCCCGGTTCCACTGCGGCGCGTGGATCAACCGCGCGCTCGCGCTCAAGACCGTCGCGCGCGTCGTGACGATCGGGCCGTGCAGCGACGATCTCGCCTGGCCCGAGTTCAAGGGCGGCAACGTCGCCGCACTGGCGAGCGGACGGCTCGAGGTGTTCCCGTGGCGCCGCGAGCCGACGACGGTGCTGCGGCGACTCGGCAAAGGCGCGTGCTACCGGCAGGACGGCCGTCGGCTCCGCTGGCGCAACGTCGCCGACGACTGGCCGGTGTTCCTCGAGGAGCTCCACGCCCGCATCCCGACGGCGGCGGTGTGGATTTCGGTCGACAAGGACGTGCTCAGGCCGTCGGACGCCGGCACCAACTGGGACCAGGGCCAGATGCCGCTCGGGGCGCTGCTCGACGGGATCCAGAGATTGACGCGCGGCAAACGGGTGCTGGGCGCGGACGTCTGCGGCAACTATTCTCCGCGCCGGTTCGGCACGAGCCTCGCCAAGCGCGTCGAGGCGCGGATCGAGGGCGCGCCGGAACCGGCCGACTCGGCGCTCCGGCGCAACGCCGAGGTCGACCGCGCGCTGATCGGCACGTTCAAGGAAGCGCTGTCCTGAAGGAAGTATGGGGATGACCGCCGCGTTCCTGCTCCTGTTCGCCGCGACCGTGGCGCTCGACGTCGTCGGGCAGATCTGGTTCAAGCTCGGGCTGATGCGGCTGCCGCCCAAGCAGGCGCACGATCATCTCGGCGTGTTCTGGAAACGCGTGTTCTCCTCGCCGATGCTGTGGGCGGGGATCGGCGCCTACGCGCTCGAGCTGATCCTGTGGCTCGGCGTGCTGGCCAACGCGCCCCTGAGCTTCGTCTTCCCGCTGGCCAGTCTCAGCTACGTCGGCGTGCTGGTGGCGAGCCGCGTCATCCTCGGCGAGGCGGTCTCGCCGCGGCGCGTCGCCGGGGCGCTGCTGATCACGGCGGGCGTCGCGCTCGTCTACGTCGGCGGTCAAGGGTAGGCGGTCGGAACGGAATCATGGACGCGATCGGCGACTACAGCTTCTTCCATCCCGGCGGCCCCGAGGGCGTGCTGCTGATCCACGGGCTGAGCGGCACGCCGACGGAGATGAAATACGTCGGCAAGGGCCTCGCGCGCGCGGGCTACACCGTGTACGGCATGCAGCTCGCGGGACACTGCGGCACCGAGGCCGATCTCCTCAAGACCGGCTGGCGCGACTGGGTCGCGAGCGTCGACCGCGCGTACGAGTGGTTCAGCGCCAAGGTCGACACCGTGTACGCGGGCGGGCTGTCGATGGGCGCGCTCCTGAGCCTCGATCTCGCCGCGCGCCGCCCGGACGCTTGCGCCGGCCTCGCCCTCTACTCGCCGACGCTGTGGTACGACGGCTGGAACATCAACCGCTTCCAGTTCCTGCTGCCGCTGATCCTCAAGCTGCCGTTCGGCGAACGCTATCGCTTCGACGAGGAGTTCCCGTTCGGAATCAAGGACGAGCGCCTGCGCCGTCGCGTCGTCGCGCAGATGCAGTCGGGCGACAGCGCCGCCGCCGGCCTGCCGGGCCTGTGCGGCCCGAGCCTGCGCGAGCTCAGGGCGCTGATCGCCCGGGTCAAGCGCGAGACGCCTACGATCAAGACGCCGTCGCTCATCCTGCAGGCGTCGGACGACGACATCACCAGCGTGCGCAACGCGCTGTTCCTCCAGGACAGCCTCGCCGGGCCGCGGCGGACGGTGCTGCTCGACGACTGCTACCACATGATCACCGTCGATCGGCAACGCGACCTCGTGGTCAAGCTCACGGCCGACTACTTCTCCGAGATCGCGGCCGCGGCGCCGAAGCGCGCGTCGACTGCCGCGGAGTGACGATGGCGCGGCAGCCCATCGTCGCGTCGAGCATCGCGGCCTTCGGTCGCGACGCGTGGGACCGCTGCTTCCCGGGCGAGCTCGAGGGGTGGGACTACCACCGGGCTGTGGAGACCGCGGGACTCCCCGGGTTCGAGCTGCTCTACGGCGCGATCGTCGACGGCGACCGCGTGGTCGCCGCCGCCCCCGCGTTCGTCACCGCCTATCGCCTCGACACCACCGTCCAGGGCCCGGCGAAGCGGGTGACGGATGCGCTCGCGCGCCGCTGGCCGCGGCTGCTGTCGCTTCGCCTCCTCTGCATCGGATCGCCGGTCACCGAGACCGCTCAAGCCGGGTTCGCGCCGGAGGTGAGCGCGGCGGACAAGCCGGGCCTGCTGAAAGCGCTCATCACCGAACTGATGTCGGTCGCGGGATCGCGCCGCATCGGTCTGATCGCGGTCAAGGACGCGCCCGATGCCGACGCCGCGCTGTGGCGGACAGCACTGCCGGGCTTCCAGCGCATGGCCGGACTTCCGACCGCGGTGCTGCCGCTGCCGTACGATTCGGTCGAGGCCTACATCGCCGGGTTGAGCGCCGGCACCCGCAAGGACCTTCGCCGCAAGCGCCGCGCCGAGCGCGACGTCCGCATCGAGCGGCGCACCGACATCTCCGACGTCGTCGGCCATGTCATGGCGCTCTACGAGCAGACGGTCGCGCGCAGCGATCTCGATTTCGAGCGTCTGCCGGCGGGGTACTTCACCGGCGTCCTCGACAACATGGCCGGGCGCTCCCACTGCGTGCTGTATTGGCACGGCGGCGACCTGCTCGCGTTCAATCTCGTGCTCGAATCGTCCGAGCGCCTGATCGACAAGTTCGTCGGCACCGAGGCGCGGGCCCGGACATTCAACCTCTATTTCCTGAGCTGGCTCGAGAACGTCCGCTACGCCATCGCGCGCGGGATCCCGGTTTATCAGAGCGGTCAGGCGGGCTACGCTGCGAAGCTGCGGCTGGGCTCGCAGCTCCGGCTGAACTGGAACTACTTCCGGCACCGCAATCCGGTGCTCAACGCAATCCTCGGGGTCGTCGCGCGGCTCGTGCGGCTCGACCGCTTCGACCCCGACATCCGCGCCGCGGTGCGCGCGCTCAAATGACGGTTCAGGATCAGGACATGACGGTGCGCGTCGAACGCATGGGGACCCTGGTCACGCTGTGGGTGCTGTTCCTCGCCATCGAATGCACCGCGCAGATCGGGCTCAAGCTCGGCAGCGGCGCGCTGGAGGCGATGCCGTTCGGCGCGGCGTGGCTCGCCACCGCCTTCGCCGACGGCTGGGTTCAGATCGGCATCCTCTGCTACGTCCTCGCGTTCGTCTTCTGGATGCTGATCCTCGACCGCATGGACCTGAGCCTCGCCTTCCCGCTGAGCGGCATGGTGTACGTCGTCGTGCTGCTCGCGTCCGCCTTCGGCCTCCACGAATCCCTGACGCCGTACCACTGGGCCGGCGTCGCGCTGATCGTCACCGGCGTCTGCGTCATGGGGCAGGACTGATGCTGCGCGGCTTCGCTTCCTCGCTGCGGTTCCGGCTGGTCACCGCGTTCCTGCTGGTGAGTTTGCCGCCGATGGTGTTCGCGGCCCAGCTCGCGAGCAGCGCCGTGGCGACGGCGTTCGAGCAGAACGTCGCGACCTGGCTCGCCGAGAGCTCGGCCTACTTCATCAACAACATGCGGGAGACCGAGGCCGAGGCGATCGCGATCGCCCAGTACATCACCACCCAGACCGATGCGATCGACCAGATCATGGAGGCGCAGCGGCCGCTCCCTGCCAATCTGGTCGAGCTCATCGACAGCGTCGGCTACGATTTCCTCGCGATCTACGACGCAAACCGCAACCTTATCTACACGTCGCGGCCGATCACCTCGATCGAGAACCTGCAGCTCACCGGCGAGCACAGCCTGTCGCGCATCCAGATCGGCCAGCGGACGCTGATCATGAGCTACGGCCTGCGGCCGTTCGAGCATAGCGGCGCCACGTATTACCTTCTGCTCGGAACGTGGTTCGACGAGGACGACCTCGGCGCGCTCGCGGCGGTGAGCGACCTCGAGCTCCGGCTCTACTACAAGGACAACGGCGGCTACCGCGCGTTCTTCTCGTCGCGCGACCACAATCCCGGCCTGCTCGACGCCGGGATCGCCGCCGAGCTCCAGGCGGGCGCCGCGTCGTACTACGACCGGAGCGCCGAGGACGGGCGATACATCGGCCTCTACACGCCGTTGCGCGGCAGCGACGGAGACCTCAATGCGGTGCTGTTCTGCGGGCTGCGCTCCTACCAATCGCTTACTACCTGGATCAACCGCACCAACCTGTTTCTGATCATCGTCGCAGCCGGTACGCTGCTCGCCGTCGCCGCCGGCATCGCGGTGTCGCGGCGGCTGACGCAGCCGCTGCGGGCGCTCGCCGGCGGTGTCCAGGCGATCGCGCACGGCGACTACCGTCACCGCGTGCCGGTCACCGGCCGCGACGAGGTGGCCGAGGTCGCCAGCGCCTTCAACGACATGGCCGAACGGCTCGCGCGGTCGCACGAGATCGAATCCCAGCTCCGCCGGCAGCAGCGGCTGTCGGCGCTCGGCGAGGTCGCGGTCGGGATCGCCCACGAGGTGCGCAATCCGCTCGGCGTCATCAAGACCTCCGCCCAGCTTCTCCAGAAGCGCGGCAACCTGCCGGAGACCGACGCGCGGCTCCTCAGCCATGTCGCCGACGAGGTCCGGCGCATCGACGGCCTGATCAGCGAGTTTTTGAACTTCGCCCGGCCGCGGCCGTCGGTCCTGCGGCCGGTCGACCCGATGCAGGTGGTCCGCCGCGCCGCCGAGTTCTGCGCCCCTGAGTTCGACAAGCGCCGCGTCACGTTCTCGGTATTCGACGACACCCCGGGCAGCGTGGTGGCTGCCGACGAGGACCATCTGTTCCAGGTATTCCTCAACCTGTTCCTGAACTCCGTCGAGGCGATGCCGAACGGCGGCAACATCAAGGCCCGCCGGGAGCATCGGGGCTCGGAGATGCGGATCCTCGTCACCGACACCGGGACCGGCATCGCCCCGGAGATCCAGGACAAGATCTTCAACCCGTTCTTCAGCACCAAGGAACACGGCAGTGGCCTTGGGCTGGCGAAAGTGTTTACGATCATGGAGAGCCACCACGGGCGCGTCGAAGTCGACAGCGCGCCCGGACGCGGCACCACCGTCATCCTCACCTTTCCGACAGGCGTGAAACCGCAGGCCGATGTCGCACACGATTCTCCTCGTTGACGACGAGCCGAAGATGCGCGACGTGCTCGCCGTCGCGCTGACCGACCTCGGCTATCGAGTGGTCCAGGCGGGCTCCGGCCGAGACGCGCTCGACGTGCTGCAGCGCGACGAAGTCGACCTCGTCCTCACCGATTTGCGGATGCCGGGCGTCAGCGGCCGCGAACTGCTGCAGGAGATCAAGCGCGCGCGCGCCAATCTGCCGGTGATCCTGATGACCGCCTACTCGACGGTGAAGGACGCGGTGCAGGTGATCAAGGAGGGCGCGTTCGACTACATCGCCAAGCCGTTCGAGATGGACGAGCTGACCGCCACCATCGAGAACGCGCTCCGTCTCTACGATGTGATGCGCGACAACGCGCGGCTGCGCGAGGCGCTCGAGGGCCGCCACAGCTTCGAGAGCCTGATCGGCAACAGCCCGGCGTTCCGGGCGGTGATCAAGGCCGTGGCCGAGGTATGCGAGAGCCGCGCCAACGTGCTGCTCACCGGCGAGAGCGGCACCGGCAAGGAGCTCGTCGCCCAGGCCATCCACTACAACTCGCCGCGGCGCGAGGGGCCGTTCGTCGCCATCAACTGCGCGGCGATCCCCGAGGGCCTGCTCGAGAGCGAGCTGTTCGGCCACGTGAAGGGCGCCTTCACCGGCGCGGTCGCGAGCCGCACCGGCCGCTTTGCCCAGGCCGACCGCGGCACGCTGTTCCTCGACGAGATCGGCGACATGCCGCTGCCGGTGCAGGCGAAGATCCTGCGCGTCCTGCAGGAGCGGGCATTCGAGCCCGTCGGCGGCACCCAGACCCGCACCGTCGACGTGCGCATCATCTCGGCAACCAACAAGAACCTCGCCGAGGCGATCAAGCAGGGGAAGTTCCGCGACGACCTCTACTACCGGCTCAACGTGTTCCCGATCGCCCTGCCGGCGTTGCGCGACCGCGCCGATGATATCCCGCTGCTCGCCGACCACTTCGCCCGCGAGGTCGCGGCCAGCATGGGCCGCCGCTTCACCGGCTTCACCTCGGCGGCGCTGCGGGCGATGGCGTCCTATGGATGGCCGGGCAATATCCGCGAGCTGCAGAACTGCGTCGAGCGAGCGGTGATCGTCGCGCGCAGCGAACAGATCGACGTCGCCGACCTGCCGCCGTACCTCTTCGACCGGCCGAGCGACGCCCGCGCCGCCCTGCCCTCCAACCTCGACGAGGAACTCGAGCGCATCGAGCGCGGCTACCTGATCGAGGCACTGCGCCAGGCCGACGGCGTGCAGGTGAAGGCCGCCGAGATGCTCGGGATCACCGAGCGCAGCTTCTGGCATCGCGTGAAGAAGTACGCGATCAGCATCGTCAAGCAGGCCGGCTGAGCGCGGCGCGGCCGCCACGGTTCACGGACATGTGAACCCACCAGTCGCGACGGCACGCGGCCGATTAAGGGACCTGCAACCTTTGTAAGTGACTTTTGATGTCCTTACGATAGGACGTCGAATGACCGAGCGCATTTCATGGATGCGGGTGGCGGGAACGCTGATCGCCAGCTCCATCGCGATCTCGTTCGCCGTCCTGTTCCCGCGCGACACGTCGGGACAGGTCGCCGTCGTGTTTCCGCCATGGGTCGCCGCCTCGGAGGCGGTGCAGATGGTCGCGGCCGGCGGCGCCGATATCGTGGATATCCCCACCGCACGGACCATCATCGCGCGATCCCCTGCGCCGGGCTTCGTGGCCCGTTTGTATTCCGGCGGCGCCATAGCCGTGCTGGCCGTCGATCCCTTCGGATGCCACTCCTGAGCCAGGTGCCATGACCATCGACAGCATCGATTCGCTCCGCCGCGTGACTCATCGAGCGCTGGTGCCCTTCCTGATGGCTCACGTTCCATTCGCAGCCGCGTTGGCCTGGTGGCGGAGCTTTCCGATCACGATCGCCGTGGTCGTGGTCGCCGCGCCGGCGCTCCCGGCCATGCTGAGCTGGCGCAAGCAGGCACCGTCGGCCACCGACCGCGTGCTGGTCGGCATCGCGCTGATGGCGGCGGTCTCCACCCTGGTATGGCTGTCCCAGGGCGCGTGGCAGATCGACGTCCACATGTACTACTTCGCCGTCCTTGCTTTGATCGTCGGTTACTGCGACTGGCGCGCGATCCTGGCGGCGACGCTGACCGTCGCGGCGCACCACCTCACGCTGAATTTCGTTCTTCCGGTTGCCGTGTTCGGATCGACGAGCGGCGACATCCTCCGCGTCCTCCTGCACGCGACGATACTCCTCCTCGAGGCCGGCGTTCTGATGTGGGTCGGATGGCAGATCACCGGACTTTTCGGCCGGTCCCTGGATGCGCTGGCAGCCGCCGAGCACGCCGCGAACGAGCAGCGCAGGGTCGTCACCGAGCACCAGGATTCCCTGGTCCGGCTCCGCCGCGCCGAAGAGGACGCTTCCGGAGAGCGCAGCCGACGCACCCACGCCCTGTCCGAGATGGTGAATTCGTTCGAGAGCGCCATCGGAACCATCGTCGCTTCCGTGTCCGGTTCGTCGCGCGACGTAAATTCGAGTGCCGCCACTCTGACGACCTCCGCCGAGCGAACGTCGAGCGAGGCCATTTCGGCCGCCGAGGCGGCGGAGGCCGCGCACGTCAACGTCCAATCGGTGGCGAGCGCGGCGGAGGAACTGAGCGTTTCGATCCGGGAAATCTCCCGCCGCATCGAAGAGACGCGAAACGCGGCTGAAGCCGCGGCTGCCGAGGCACAGAGCAGCAGCACCCGAGTCGAGACGCTTTCAGCCGCAACACAGCGCATCGGCGACGTCGTCAGGCTGATCAATGACATCGCCTCACAGACGAATCTGCTCGCGCTCAACGCCACCATCGAGGCGGCACGGGCGGGAGAGGCGGGCAAGGGCTTCGCCGTCGTGGCCAGCGAGGTGAAGAGCCTCGCCAACCAAACGGCCCGAGCGACCGAAGACATTGCGCAGCAGATCGGAGAGGTGCAACAGGCCACCGGGGGAGCGGTGGAAGCCATCGCGCGCATCTCGCAGACGGTCGATACCGTCAGCGCAATCGCCCAGGCTGTGACCACCGCAGTCGAGCAACAGAGTTCGGCAACGCAGGAGATCGCCCGTAGCGTCGCTTCCGCGGCGACGGGCTCTGACAGGGCCCACCGCCGCATCGCCACCGTCGCCGAGCAGATCGCCGAGATGAAGGCGCTCGCCAGCAATCTTGAGTCCGCAGCCGCTGTACTCGCCGACCAGGGGAACCGGCTTCAGAAGCAGGCGGATGGATTCGTCGCCACGGTGCGCAAGTCCGCGTGACACCTGGTCCGAGCCGCATCGGGGCTCAGAACCGCTTGTCGATCCAGGCCTTCATGTAATCGAAGGCGTTCTTCACCGAGTTGCCGTACTGGCCCTTCGTCTGCTCGCAGGCCGTGCACGGCACGATGCCGTGGGCCGCGCCCTCGACGACGGCGAACTCCTTGTCGGTGCTCGCGGCAATGTCGAACATCTTCTCATTGTCGCGGATGAAATAGTGCCCGCCCGCCGCCAGCATCAGGATCGGCACGTGGATGTTCCGGAGGTGCGCCGGCGTCGAGTTGTTGTTCGACTGGACGTCGAAATCGTCCATCGCGTGATTGGCGCGGATCGCGCGGGTGCCGAGGAACGAGCGGACCGTCAGCAGCTTGCCGCCGTCGAAGGTGCGGTTCTCCTGCGCCCGCCTGGGCGCCGGGCGGCGGACGCTGTTGACGATCTGCGTGGCGACCGAGCCGTCGTTCCGGATCAGCGTGCGCGGCTTCTCGGTGCCGCGATCGATGCTGAGGTCGAGCTCCATCAGCCGCGCGGAGGCGCGCGGGATCATGAAGGCGGTGTCGTCCGGAAACGGCCGCCCGGTCGACTCCATCCGCGTGCGAATCTCGACGGCTCGGTCGACGAGCCGGGTCATCCGCGCGGCCTGGGCGCGGAAGTAACGCTCCTTGAATTCCGCCGAGTAATGCGACTCGCCCGACGGATTGAACCCGTTGCCAGGATTGAAGGGGTCGAGTTTGGGATCGACGCTGTCGGGCTCATCCTCGTGCACCACCGAGGGGTCGAGGCTGCGCAGCAGGTTGATCGCGGTTCCGGGATGCGCGTCGAAGAACACCATGCCGTCGGCCTTGGGCAGCCCGGCGAGCTCGTCGCCGCACGGCGTGAGGTTGGTGGGCCCGCGGCAGATGGCGGGGCCGTTCTCGGCGAGCGCCTGGTAGAACGACAGGAGCGGCCCGCCGCCCGAGTGGGCGAACAGCAGCACCTTCGGCAGCTTCAGCGCGTCGCGCAGGTAGCGGACGCCGAGCGCCGCGTCGAGCGGCAGCTCGTTCCAGGTGTCGAGCGCCTCGTTGTTGTCGGACCGCCCGGCGACGCACATCACCGCGTAGCCGCGTTTCGAGAACTCGGTGCAGGCGATGTGGATGAGGAAGTTCGCGTCCTCGTGCATCACCAGGATCCCGACCTTCGGCGGCGGGCCGGAATCGGGCATGTACAGGACACCCTTGACCTTGCTGCCGAGGCGCACGAACCGCGGGTCGCTCTGGGCCGAGGCCACGCTGGTGGTGCCGAGCGCCACGATGGCGGTGAGTGTCGCGATCCAGGCGCCGAGCGTCGTCATCAAGCCCCCTGACGTGATCCGATGTTTGGCGCAGTATGGCGCGGCGGCGGGCGGCCCGAAACCGCCTTGAGCCGCGGCACCAGGGGGAGCGGGCTTGGAAAATCGCGCCTCCCGGATAATAATTAGCTATCAAAGGTTCTTCGCCGCTCACCCGCCTAGGAGTCTCCGCCATGCTCGGTCTCGGGCTCGCCTCGTCCCACGCCACCGCGATCTTCTGCCCGCCGGAGGTGTGGCCCAAGGGCTACGCGACAATCCCCGAGTACACCAAGGAATCGCAGCCGCACACCGCGAAGCTCGAGACGATGGACGTCATCCGCGAGCACAAGAAGCGGGTCGACAAGAACTTCGCGTTCCTGCGCGACCAGATCGCCGCCTACAAGCCGGACGCCTTCATCTACATCGGCGACGACCAGCGCGACCTGTTCAACATCTCGAACATCCCGCAGATCGCGGTCTTCACCGGCGACGAGATCTGGGGCTCGACCACGCCGCGCTACATCGACGAGCCGGCGGAAAAATCGCGCGTGCACGTGAAGGTGCACACGGCGCTCGCGAAGAAGATCCTCTACGGCCTGGTCGAGCGCGAGTTCGACGTCGCCAACCTCGGCAAGATGCAGCCGTTGGGCAACCCCGACCGCGGCATGTCGCACATGATGATGTACCCGCATCCCTACCTGATCCCGAACAACGACATCCCGTGCGTCGCGATCATGCTGAACGAGTACCACGCGCCGCTGCCGTCTGCGGCCCGGTGCTGGGCGCTCGGCCGCGCGCTCCGCGACATCCTCGACGAGGTGCCGGAGCGGGTCGCGATCTACGCCTCGGGCGGCCTCTCCCACGATCCGATCGGGCCGCGCGCAGGCTGGGTCGACGAGCCGCTCGACCGCTGGTTCCTCGAACGACTGGCGAAGAACGAGCACGAGAAGCTCAAGCACCTGTTCACGTTCGATTCCGACACGCTGCGCGGCGGCACCGGCGAGATTCGCGCCTGGATCACGGTCGCCGCGGCGATGGACCGGCCGGCGACGGTGCTGGACTATTTCCCGTCGCACCACGCCAAGACCGCGCTCGGCTGGGCCTACTGGCCGGCGCAGAAGTAATCGAGCGACCGCGTCGCTCCAGAAAAGAAAAGACCGGCGGGACGCGAGTCCCGCCGGTCTTCCGTTGCGCGTGTTCGCGAGGCGTTACTTCGCCCGCGACAGGACCTGCTTGATCTGCGCCTTCTGCTCCGGCGTCAGGTTGCTGACGGCGTCGTGGATCTTCTTCACCGTCGTCTCGGGATCCTGATAGTCGATGTAGCGCTGGCTCCTCTCGCCGTCGGCGACGAGCTGCGGATCGGTCAGCACCTTGTTGGTGGCGTCCTGGAGGAACTTGAGCTTGTCGGCCGCCATGCCCGGCGGCACGACGAGGATGCGACCGAGGTCGTCGACGGTGGCGCGGAAGTCGAACCACCACGTCGCCTCGGGCGAGAGCTGCACCTGCTCGAACACGGTCGCAAGATCGGGGAAGAACCGCGACCGCTTGCGGCCCATCGCCGCGACCGCCTTGTTCTGGCCGGCCTTGACGTAGTTGTTGGCCGAGGTGTCTGAGACGTAGATGGAGTCCATCTCGCCCCGCGACACCGCGAGCGCCGCCTCGTTCGAGCCCTTGTAGCCGATGATGATCTGGCAATCGAGCTTGAGCGCCGCGCAGGTGATCGCCGCGCCATCCGAGAGGCCGTCGATCGGACCCGACGCCGACCAGCGGATCTTGAGGCCGGGCTTCATCGCGTCGGCCACGTTCGTCACGATCGGCTTGTCGGGATTGACGAGCCAGACCCACGGCGAGGCGCTGACGATGCCGAGATAGCCGAACTTCGCGAGGTCATACTTGACGCCCGGCTCCTCCACGATCTGCGACAGACCCGCGGCGGTGCCGTTGACGATCATCATCGTCAGGTTGTCGGTGGCGATATACGTGCGGTTCAGCGCGTTGAGCCCGCCGGCGCCCGGCACGTTGGTGACGATCACGTTGGCGCCGGTGGCCTTGCTGAGGTACGGCGCGATCATGCGCGCGTACGCGTCGTAACCCCCGCCCGGACCGTAACCGACGACAAGAAGCAGGTTCTTGCCCTTGTAGAATTCGGCCGGCGTCTCCGCGCGCGCGATCCCGGTCGCGCACAACGCCAGTGCCGCGCCTGCAAGCGCAATTCTCTTAAGGAACGAAAACGTCATTGGTCTCTCCTTTGAGCGGAGGCGGAGTATGCCCCCGTACGGGCGGGCGAATGCCGCCGTCGGAGCCGAGACTAGGCTGCCCGCTCCGCCGCGGTCAACACGGGCCGCCCGCATTCACATACGGATGGAAGGGCATTTTCGGGACCCCAACCGATCACTGCGGCGGTGCGTCCGCCTGCGCCGAGTCCCACGCCTCCTGCGCCGCCATCCACGCCTGCTCCGCGGAGTCGAGATCGCGGCCGACCTGCCCCAACTGCTTCTGCAGATCGACGAGCTTCCGCGAGTCGCCCGCGTACAGCGCGGGGTCGGCCATGGCACGCTCGATGTCCGCCTTCTTCGCTTCGAGCGCCGCGACCGCCGCTTCGGCCGCGGAGAGCCGCTTGCGCAGCGGCGCCAGCGCGGCGCGACGCTCCGCGGCGAGACGCCGCTGCTCTCGGGCGTCGAGGCCACGCTCCGCGGGCC
Organism: Gemmatimonas sp.; assembly: GCA_050260515.1. GTDB lineage: Bacteria > Pseudomonadota > Alphaproteobacteria > SMXQ01 > SMXQ01 > DATJIG01. The sequence goes on along the minus strand of JBLNCI010000025.1, from coordinate 16,255 downwards.
TGCGCCGCGCACTGTCCTCGTCGCGGGCGAGCAGGCGCGCGCGGTACTCGTCCATGTCGCCCTCGAAATCGGCGACACGCCCGCCTTCGACCAGCCAGAAGCGGTCGGCGGTGAGCTCGACCATATGCGGATCATGGCTGACCAGGACCACGGCGCCGCTGAAATCGTTGAGCGCCTGGATCAGCGCCTCGCGCGAGACGATGTCGAGGTGGTTGGTCGGCTCGTCGAGCAGCAGGATGTTCGGGCGGTCGGCGCTGATGATGGCGAACAGCAGCCGCGCCTTCTCGCCGCCCGACAGATTGGCGATCTTCGTGTCGGCGCGCTGCTGCGAGAAGCCGAAACCGCCGAGATGGGTCCGGATACGCTGCTCGGTCTCGCCGGGCCGGCGCCGACCGAGCTCGACGACCGCGGTCGCGTTGACGTCGAACTCGTCGGCCTGATGCTGGGCGAAATAGCCGACCTTGAGCTTTCCCGAGCGGACCACCTGCCCCCCGATCGGCTCCAGACGGCCGGCGAGCAGTTTCATGAGAGTCGACTTGCCGTTGCCGTTCGCCCCGAGCAGCGCGATGCGATCGTCGTCGTCGAGCCGCAGCGAGATGTTGCGCAGCACGGGCTTGCCGTCGTAGCCGACGTCCACCGAATCGAGCGTATAGAGCGGCGGCGACAGCGGGTCGGGCTCGGGAAACGCGAACGACACGACGCCCTCTTCCTGATGCTCCGGGATCGGCTCCATGCGGGCCAGCATCTTGAGGCGCGACTGCGCCTGTCGCGACTTGCTCGCCTTGTAGCGGAACCGGTCGACGAACTTCATGATGTGGGCGCGCTGCGCCTCCTGCTTGGCGCGGGCCTTCTCGTTGAGCGCGAGACGCATCCGCCGCGTCTCCTCGAAGCGATCGTAGCCGCCCGAGTACAGCGTGAGCCTGCCGTTCTCGAGATGGAGGATCTCGTCGACGACGCGGTTGAGGAGATCGCGGTCATGGCTCACCAGCAGGACCGTGCCCGGATACCGCTTGAGATAGTCCTCGAGCCAAACCGTCGCCTCGAGATCGAGGTGGTTGGTCGGCTCGTCGAGCAGCAGCAGATCGGGCTCGGTGAACAGGAGCGCCGCCAGCGCCACGCGCATGCGCCAGCCGCCGGAGAAGTCGCTGCACGGTCGCTGCTGGGCCGCTTCGTCGAAGCCGAGGCCGGCGAGAATGCGCGCCGCGCGCGCCGGCGCCGCATGCGCGCTTTTCGCCTGCAGCCGCGCGTGAATCTCGGCGATCCGCTCGGGATCGCGCGCGGTGTCGGCCTCGGCCGCGAGCTTGGTCAGCTCGGGATCCGAGGCGAGCACCGTTTCGATCAGGCTCTGCGGGCCCGACGGCGCTTCCTGGCTCGTGATGCCGACGCGCCAGCGCCGGGGCCGGTCGATGCGACCGGCGTCGGGCTCGAGCGTGCCGGCGATGAGCCGGAGCAGCGTTGTCTTGCCCGCGCCGTTGCGTCCGACGAAGCCGACGCGGTGTCCCTCGTTGATGGCGGCATCGGCGCCGTCGAGCAGCACCCGCGGGCCGATGCGGTAGGTAAGGTTTTCAATGCGCAGCATGCGGCGGCGACGACGGACCGGATTGGGTGAGGTGATTGATGGACGCCTCTCAAAGCATCATTCACCGCCGGAAATCAATTGTATAATCCGGGTCGGTTCCGATCAGACGCAGGACACACGATGACGCAGCTTGGTACCCTTGAGGATCTGCCGCGCGACTACCGCGACGCGCTGGCCGCCGCCAACCTCACCCCGCTATGGCCGAGCTTGCGAGCGCTGCTGCCGCACAAGATCCCCGCGCGGCGCACCAAGCCGGTGGTGTGGCACTACAAGGACGCGCGGCCGCTGGTACTGCGCGCGGGCGAGCTGACGCCGATCGAGAAGGCGGAACGCCGGGTGCTGATCCTGGCCAATCCCGGACTGCCCGACATGAACTGCGCGACACCCTCGATCTATCTCGGCCTGCAGCTCATCCAGCCGGGCGAGACCGCGCCCTGTCACAAGCACACCCCGAGCGCGATCCGCTTCGTGATCGAGGGCTCGGGCGGCTTTACCTCGGTTCAGGGCGAGAAGCTGCCGATGGAAAAGGGCGACCTGATCCTCACCCCCGCCGGGATGTGGCACGAGCACGGCCACGAAGGCAAAGGCCCGGTGATCTGGCTCGATTCGCTCGACCTGCCGCTCGTCTACTACCTCGAGGCGTCGTTCGCGACCGAAGGCGCCCATCAGCCGCCGCGCAACGAGGCGGATTCCTCTCAGACCCGGTACCGCCGCGCCGGACTCGTGCCGTACGCGTCGCTCAACGACCACCGCGCGAAGTATCCGCTGCTGCGCTATCCGTGGACCGAGGTGCGCGCCGCGCTGACTGCGCTCGCGACCGGGACGGCGCGCAACGAGCGCGTCTGGCTTGCTTACGTGAATCCCGAGACCGGCGGCGAGTGCCTGCCGACGCTGGGCTTCTCGGCGATGATGCTGCGGCCGGGGGAGACCGCGACCCTGACCCGCCGCTCGGCGTCGCAGGTCTTCCATGTCATCGAGGGATCGGGCGAGAGCCAGGTCGACGGCACGACGCTGACGTGGTCGGAGAGCGACACCTTCGTCGCGCCGACCCATGCGACGGTGACCCTGACCAACGGCTCGTCGAAGTCGCCGACGTTCCTGTTCGTGGTCGACGACGCGCCGCTTCAGCGCAAGCTCGGGTTCTACGAGGAGTTTCCGGGCGCGCGCTGACGCCAGCCTTGGATGAAGTAGACCTGAAACAGAAAGGGCGACGCCGCGGCGTCGCCCTTTTCACGTGGCAACCGCTACGCGATCTTGATGTCGCTCGCCTTCCTGCCCTTCGGCTCGTTGAGCACGTTGAAGCTGACCTTCTGCCCCTCGTTGAGCGAGGCGATTCCGGCCTGCTCCAACGCGGAGATATGCACGAACACGTCGGCCCCACCATCGTCCGGCTTGATGAAACCGAAGCCCTTGGTGGCGTTAAACCACTTAACGGTACCCGTCGCCATGCGACACCCCTCAGTAGCCGGGACTTCCCGTCCCCCCTCGAAATCATTTTTCAACGGCGCACAGTCCGCGACAAGGCCTTTCCCCGCCTGATAAGGTCGCGCCCCGAGCCCGATCGGCGGTCCCCCGTTAAGGAATTCGAAGATGGCCAATATCCCCCTCGTCGTCGCGCTGAGCGACTATGACCATTTCCGCGACGTCTTCACCGGCAAGGTGCGCGTCCAGGGAATCGACGTCACCCACATCGACCTGCCGGTCGAGGAGATCTTCGCGAGGTTCACGCATTACCGCGAATGGGACGTCTCGGAGATGTCGTTCGCGAAGTATGTGTCGCTGCGCTCGCAGGGCGACGACGGACTGATTGCCATCCCCGTCTTCCCGAGCCGCTTCTTCCGCCAGCATGCGATCTACGTTCACGCCGACCGCCCGCTCGAACGGCCACAGGATTTGGCAGGCCGCAAGGTCGGCACGCCCGAGTGGGTCCAGACCGCCCAAGTCTGGATTCGCGACTACCTCGTCCACCAATGTGGGGTGGAACTCACCTCGATCGACTGGTACCAGGCCCCGGTGAACGTCACCGGCCACGGCGACGAGGTGAAGGCGAAGTTGCCGCGAGGCCTCAAGTACCAGCATGTCCCCGACAAGTCGCTCACCGACCTGCTGCTCGAGGGCAAGATCGATGCGTTCACCACCGCACGTCCACCGCGCGCCTTCGAGCGCGGCGACAAGCGCATCCGCCGCATGTTCCAGGACTTCCTGCCGGTGGAGGAGCAGTACTGGAAACAGTCGGGTATCTTCCCGATCATGCACACCGTCGTCATCAAGCGCGCGACGTACGACCGCTACCCGTGGATCGCGCCGAACCTGTTCCGCGCCTTCGAGCAGGCGAAGAACAACTCGATCGAGCGCGCGCTCGACGGTAACATCTGCCGCTTCCCGATCCCGTGGACGTTCGCGTACGCCGAGCGCTCCCGCGACATCTTCGGAGCGGACTTCTGGCCGTACGGCGTCGCAAAAAACCGCAAGACGATCGAGGCTTTCGCCCAGGCATGCTTCGAACAGGGAGTCGCCCACCGCAAGATGACCGTGGACGAGCTGTTCGCGCCGAACGCGCACGAGCTGTACGAGATCTGACGGCCGGGGCCGACGCTCAGACGATGATCGGGGGCGACCCGCCGGGGGGATTTCCGCCCGGCGGCGACGGCGCGACGCCCTCGCCGTTGCCGGCGAGATCGTCGTCAGCGTGTTCGCCGGCCGCTTCGGCGGGTTCCTCGAACACGCTCTCGGCCTCGGCTTCCGCCTCCAGCGCGGTGGTGCCCTCGGCCGCCTCGCGCCGCTGATAGTCGCGGTAGGCGAGCGGGATGGTCGCGAGATACGCCACCACCAGCAGCGACACCGTCACCCAGGTGACGGTGACGATCATCGCCGCAATGAGACCGACGAGCAGCAGCATCGGCACCACGTAGCGGTGCGGGACGCGGAGCTGCTTGAACGAATACGTCGGCAGCCGGCTGATCATCAGGAACGCGACGGCGACGGCGACCACCGTCGTCACCACCGGATGCCGGAACGGCCCGTCGCCGAGCTCGAAGCTCAGCATGACGGGCAGCAGCGCCGATGCGGCGGCCGCGGGCGCCGGAACCCCGGTGAAGAAATTCGGTGCCCACGACGGCAGGTCGGTCTCGCCGAGCCGGGCGTTGAAGCGCGCAAGCCGCAGCGCGGCGCAGACCGCCAGGACCAACGCGATGACCCAGCCGAACCCGCCCATCCGCTGCAGCGACCAGAGATAGAGCGAGAGCGCCGGCGCCACGCCGAAGCTCAGGAAGTCGGCGAGCGAGTCGAGCTCGGCTCCGAACTTCGTCACTCCGCCGAATCGCCGCGCGATGCGCCCGTCGAGCGCGTCGAGCAGCGCCGCGAGCAGCACCGCGACGACCGCGAGCTCCCACTTCTCCTGCAACGAGAAGCGGATCGAGGTGAGGCCGGCGCACAGCGCGAGAACCGTCAGCACGTTCGGCAGCAGCCGATTGAACGGCAGCGTGCGGATCCGGCCCGCCCCCCGACCGCCGATCATGGCCGCGCTCCCATCATCGCCGGCGCGGGCTCCTCGTCGGCAATGACAGTCTCGGCGCCGAACACGCGCTGGCCCACGGTGACCGTGGGCCTATAGCCGACCGGCAGGTAGACATCCGTGCGGCTGCCGAACCGGATGATGCCGAAGCGCTCGCCGGCGGCGACCGCCTGGCCGACGGCGAGATCGCACTTGATACGCCGCGCGATCAGGCCCGCGATCTGCACGACGGCGAGATCGCGGCCGTCGGCAAGCCGCATCGCGATCGCCATGCGCTCGTTGTCCTCGCTCGCCTTGTCGAACGACGCGTTGATGAACTTGCCGGGTCGGTAGTTCATCGCCGTGATCGTGCCGTCGGCGGGGGTGCGATTCACGTGAACATCGAAGATGTTGAGGAACACCGACACCCGCACGCGCGGCTCCGGCGGCATCCCGAGCTCGGGCGGCGGCGGCGCCGAGACGATGGCACATACAACGCCGTCGGCGGCGCTCACCAATGTGCCCGCGCGCCGCGGCGTCACCCGGTCGGGATCGCGGAAGAACCAGACGCACCACAGCGTCAGCACAACGCCGATCCACCCGAGCGGTTCCCAGATCAGGAACAGCACCAGGGTTCCCACGGCAAAGCCGAGGATGAAGGGAAATCCTTCGCGGTGGATGCGCAACGTGCTCTCCTACGCTCGCCGGCGAGACGGCGGCGTCAGTCGCGGGCGGGAAGATTGAAGACTTGGCCGGGGTAGATCAGATCGGGATCGCGGATCCGATCGCGGTTGGCCTCGAAGATGAGAGTATAACGCGTTCCCTCGCCATAAGTGCGGCGCGCGATCCGCCACAGGCTGTTGCCGGCGTCGACCACGACGACACTGCCGGCCGACTCGGGACCCGCCGCCGGACGCTCGAACGAGACTTCCACCGAATCGACGACGCGGTTGCCTTCGAGTTGGTCCGCCTTCAGGCGATGGCGCCCGGGCGCCAGCGGCTTGGTCAGCGTCACGCGCCACTCGCCGTTGGCGTCGGTGCGCCCGCGGGCATCCGCCTGGCCGTCGATGGTGAGACGGATCTCGGCGCCGGTCTTGGCCTGTCCCGATGCGGTCGTGTGGCCCGCCTGATCGAAGTCGATGATCTCGATCGCGAGCTTGCCGCGCGCGGCACGCGCGCCGGGCGACTGGAGCAGCCGCGCACCGCCTTCGCGCGGCAGGCCGAGCGCGAGCGCGCCCGCCTCGCCGCCCTCGCGGCCGGCGATGTCGCGTCCGGGCTCCGGAACCACCAGCACTACGTCGGAGTCGCTGGTCGCCGTGTCGCCGTTGAGCCGCGCGACCAGGTTGAGGCTGTGGGCGCCCGGCGAAAGCGGCTGCTCGGGCACCAGCACCCACTCGCCGCGGGCGTCGGCGGTCACCTTGCCGATGGTCTTGTCGCCGTCGCGGATCTCGACCTCGGCGCCGGGCTGGGCGCGCCCGGCGATCACGGCGTCGCCTTTCGGGTTGATCCGGACGATGTCGAACGACGGCCGGTTGGTGGCCTCGGTCTGGGTCGATTGGGCGCCGGGCTGGCCCGGCGCCGGCGGCGGCGTCTCGTCGCGCTCGAACACGAAGCTCAGCACCACCGCGGCGAGAATCGCCAGTGCGCCGAGCGCGGCGAGGAGAATGGGCCGATTCATTGCGATCGCGGAACCGATGACGTCAGGACGACGACGGGAAACCTGCGCCGCACCCTAATACGGGGGCGGCACCCGCGCAACCGCCGAAGCCTCGCTGGCGAGGCCCGGTCAGTCCTTGCGCGGGGCCTCGCGGTGGACCGGCGGTAGCGATTTCAGGTACCGGGCGATGGCCTTGCGGTCATCGTCGGTAAGGTACGCCGTGCCCTGCTCGACGACGTCGGCCATGAACGATCCGAAGGTGTCCCCGTCGGGCATGACGCCGCTCTTCAGCGCGAATGCGATATCGGATTCCGACCAGTCGCCGATCCCGGTCGCGTCCGGCGTGATGTTGGGAATGGACTTGCCGTCGGGGCCCTTCGGATTCCCCGAGTAGGCGTTAGCACGGTCGATGCCGCCGGTGAGGGTGCGCGGCGAGTGGCATTCCCCACAGTGGCCGAGCGCCTCGACCAGGTAGCGCCCGCGGTTCCACACCGCGTCGTTCGATGGATCGGGCGCCAGCGGACCGCGCGCGAAGTTGAGGAGCTTCCACGCGGCGATCGCCTGGCGCCACCTCAGATAAAACGGGAGCTCGTGCTGGGGGGCCTGCGCCGAGATCGCCGGGAGCGAGAAGATATAGGCTTTGAGATCGAGGATATCCTGGTCGGTCATCTTCGTGAACGACGCGTACGGGAACGCCGGGTAGTAGTGGCTCCCATCGGGTGCGACGCCGTCGCGCAGCGCGCGCAGGAAATCCGCGTCCGACCATAGGCCGATCCCGAATTCGGTATCGGGCGTGATGTTCGGCGGATAGAAGGTGCCAAACGACGTCTTGATGGCCGCACCGCCGGCGAGCGGCTGGCCGCGATTCTCGATGTCGGTATGGCAGGAGTAGCAGTCGGCGGCGCGGAAGATGTACTCGCCGCGCTTGATGCGATCGGCATCCGCCGCAGTCGCGGCCGCTTGCTCCTGCGCCTGCGCGCTCGACACTGCGACGGCAACGAGGAGCACGAAACCGATGCTCGCGAGGATCCTCATTGCCCTTCCTTCACGAAAGAACCGGAGAGCGCTGGCGCTCTCCGGTTCCATGGTCGGCCCGTGCGGTTACTGACGCGGAGCGCGGTACTCGCGGTGACAGGCGGCGCACGCCTTCACCGACGCGTCCTCCTTCTCCGCGAATGCCTTCGCGTCGCCGGTCTTCGCGGCAGCCGCCGAGGCAGCCGTCGCCGTCTGCGCAGCGGACGCGAGCTGCGTGAACTTCTCCCACTGCTGCCAGATCTCGGCCTTCGCGCGGCTACCCTTCACGACATCGGCCCCGCTGCCGGCCGGAAACTTGCTCAGGATCTGCTTCATCGCATCGGCCTGCTCCTGGGCAGCCTGCTGCGCCTTGGCGTCGAGCGGGGCTTCTTCCTTCATCACCGCGATGAGGGCCTTCTCGCGCGCGGCGTTCGCCTTCATGAAATCGTCACGATCCTTGTATGCGGCCTCAGCCTTGCCGGCTTCGACCTTCGGGGGAGCGCTTTGGGCGTACGCGATCGTGGCGATGCCGAGAACGGCGGCCGCGGCCGCTGCGCCGAAGCACCGCAAGGAGACTGTTTTCATTCAAACCTCCGGTTTTTTCATGTCCCGACCGCGCGATCCCCCAACCCCGCGGTACAGTGGCGACAGAGTGCCGGAGACCCGCGTGCGCCGCAAGCAGCACAAGCCCTTGCGAAGATTGCGGTTTCTCGGGTGTAACAGCAGCATCATGTCCGTCTCATAACACGTGAACCCCGGACCTTCTTCCATGACCACCGTCCGCTCCGTCTGCGTCTACTGCGGCGCCTCCGTGGGAAACGACCCGCGCTTCGCCGAAGGCGCCCGTCGCCTCGGCACGCTGCTCGCCCGGCAGGGAATCACGCTCGTCTTCGGCGGCGGCCGCGTCGGGCTGATGGGCGCCGTCGCCGACGCTGCGCTGGCCGCCGGCGGTCGGGTCGTGGGCGTGATCCCGACCAGCCTCAAGACGGTCGAGCTCGCCCACCCCGGGTGCAGCGAGCTCATCGTCACCGCCTCGATGCACGAACGGAAGGAGCGCATGTTCCAGCTCTCCGACGGATTCATTGCGCTGCCGGGCGGCATCGGCACGCTCGAGGAGACGATTGAGGTCATCACCTGGCGGCAGTTGCGGTTCCACGACAAACCCATCGTGATCATCGACGACGGCGGCTACTGGCAGCCGCTGCGCGCGCTGTTCGACGCCACGGTCGCCGCCGGCTTCGCCCATGGCGACCTCGGCGGCCTTTTCCGGTTCGTGCCCAGTCCCGAGGACGCCGTAGCGTCCCTCGCCGCGAGTCCGATGCCGCGGACGCCCGACGTCCCGGCGCAAATTCTCTAGGCCGGACGCATCGAAACCGCCGTCGTTTCGGCTCTGACCGCGTTTCCGGCGGCCTTGCGCGCTGCGCCCGAATTGATATGTTCGGCCGCCGTCCCCGGCCGGGCTCCCGGCCGGCATCCGCCACCCGTTCCGTTCGTACAGCGTCCGGAGGCACCCGCCTCGTCCGGCGCGCGCCTCAGGGGAGAAACCGCACCATGGCCAAAATCAAGGTCAAGAATCCCGTTGTCGATCTCGACGGCGACGAGATGACCCGGATCATCTGGAAGTTCATCAAGGACAAGCTGATCCTCCCCTACCTCGACGTCGACCTGAAGTACTACGACCTCGGCATCGAGCACCGCGACGCGACCTCGGACAAGGTGACGGTCGAGGCCGCCGAGGCGATCAAGAAATACGGCGTCGGCGTGAAGTGCGCGACCATCACCCCGGACGAGGCGCGGGTGAAGGAGTTCAACCTCAAGGAGATGTGGAAGTCGCCGAACGGCACGATCCGCAACATCCTCGACGGCACCGTGTTCCGCGAGCCGATCATCTGCTCGAACGTGCCGCGCCTGGTGCCGGGCTGGACCAAGCCGATCGTCATCGGCCGTCATGCCTTCGGCGACCAGTACCGCGCGACCGACTTCAAGGTGCCGGGCAAGGGCAAGCTCAAGATCACCTTCACGCCGGCCGATGGCGGCACGCCGATCGAGAAGGAGGTGTTCTCGTTCCCGGGCGCCGGCGTCGCGATGGCAATGTACAACCTCGAGGAGTCGATCAAGGGCTTCGCGCGGTCGTGCTTCAACTACGGCCTGCAGAAGAAGTGGCCGGTCTACCTCTCGACCAAGAACACGATTCTCAAAGCCTACGACGGCTTCTTCAAAGACACCTTCCAGGCCGTGTTCGACAAGGAGTTCAAGGCGCAGTTCGACAAGCTCGGCATCGGCTACGAGCATCGGCTCATCGACGACATGGTGGCGAGCGCGCTGAAGTGGAGCGGCGCGTTCGTGTGGGCCTGCAAGAACTACGACGGCGACGTGCAGTCGGACACGCTCGCCCAGGGCTTCGGCTCGCTCGGTCTGATGACCTCGGTCCTGCTCTCGCCGGACGGCAAAGTGGTCGAGGCCGAGGCCGCCCACGGCACCGTGACGCGTCACTACCGCGAGCACCAGAAAGGCAAGGAGACCTCGACCAACCCGATCGCGTCGATTTTCGCCTGGACCCAGGGCCTCAAGTACCGCGGCAAGTTCGACGGCACACCGGAGGTCGAGCGCTTCGCCGACACGCTCGAGAAGGTCTGCGTCTCGACGGTCGAGTCGGGCGACATGACCAAGGATCTCGCGCTGCTGATCGGCCCCAACCAGAAGTGGCTGACCACGACCCAGTTCCTCGACAAGATCGACCAGAACCTCAAGGCCGCGCTCGCGAAGGCGTAAGCGCGACACGAGCGCGGGCTTCCCCGCGTGGCCGACGAAAGCCCGTGGGGTCACCCCACGGGCTTTTTCGTTGACCGCAAGCGGCCGGTGAAGGCGCGCTCAGAACTGCCACGCTGCTCCAAGTTCCTCACAACCGGCGGTCGCCCGGCTCGGTGTAATGGAAGCGGCTCGGCCGCGCGCCGCTGCTTGTCCATTCACCGTATGAGAGCCCTCCGTGATCGCACGCTTTCCGTTTCCGACCGACCCGACCGGCTTCGACCTGCAGACCTTCCCGTGGGACGCTTCAGACAGCGCGCTCACAACCCCGCCGAGCCCCGAAAGCCCCGAGGCGACACACACGCCGGGCGCACGTCTCGCATTCGACAGCTTCTCGGCAGCGCCAGACGCGACCCCATCATCCGATCCGTTCGCGTTGTGGGGCAGCCGGTGGGGAGATGACCCGACGCACCTCGGCGGCGCGGGCGGGGTCGTCACGTGGAGTCTGGTCGGCGACGGCACGCCGATCGCGCCCGACATCGCGGCCGACATCGGCACCTCGTTCGGCCACCCGGTGGCGGCAACCACGGCGCTGTCGAGCTTCCTCTACGACGGTTTCGTCGAGCAGCTCAAGGCCGCGTTCGCCCAGTGGTCGTCGGTCGCCAACATCGACTTCGTGCAGGTGCAGGACGACGGCGGAGCGGTCGGGACCGGACCGACCGGAGACATCCGTATCTCGGGACTTCCGGAGGACGGCGCGGGAGCGACGCTGGCATTCGCCTATTACCCAAACCAGGGCCCGATCTCCGGCGACGTGTTCTTCGACAGCGGCGACGCCGGATTCTACGATCCGCACAGCTTCTTCCTCGTGGCCACCCACGAGATCGGCCACGCGATCGGGCTCGAGCATTCGCAGACACCCGCGGCCGTCATGTACCCGTTCTACAACGGCGCGTTGTCCGGGTTGACCGACGACGACATCGCCGGCGCGCGGGCGGTGTACGGTCCGGCGGATCCGGCCGCGCTGAAGGTGTATGCGCTTGCCGGCGGCGAGACATCGCTCACCATCCTGAGTGGTGACGCGAACTTCGTGATCAATGCCAACGACGCGGGCGACGCGATCACCGGCTCGCCGGAGAACGAGGTGATCAACGGCGGCACCGGAGCGGACGTCATCGCCGGCGGCGGCGGCAACGACACGCTCACGGGCGGCGGAGGCGATGATCGCTTCGTCTTCCACGGCGGCGACGGCAACGACACGGTCACCGACTTCACCGCTGGCCATGACGTTCTCGAGCTCAACGGCTACGGCGCGAGCACCTTCGACCAGCTCGCGCCGCTGCTGAGCGACCATGATGGCGCAACGGTGATCGCCTTCGATCCGTCGAACGAGATCACGTTGCAGAACGTCACCGTCGCCCAACTTCACCAGAGCGACTTCGCGTTCGCCTAGCGTGCGACGCGCGGCAATCAGGTGCGCCGCGCCTCGGCGATCCCTTCGCGAACGATGGCCTCGAACGCCGCGGCGTTGCGCCGCGGCTCGAACTCGGCCCTCACCTCCGGTCTGCCCCACGGCCGTGACACCCGGCGCCCGCGCGCATCCTCGATCGCCTGGCCAAGGATGCGCGCGACGTCGGCCGTCGCGCGCGGATCCGCGGTCGCGCCGCCCAGCCGCCGGATGAGCTCGGCGGAGGTTCCCGGCGGCACGATTCCCAGGATCGGCGTCCCCGAGCCGAGATAATCGATCAGCTTGCTCGGGAGGAAGACGCTGAGGTCGCTCGGTGCGTCCATCACCAGCAGCAGATCGGCGTCGCTCATCAGCCGCAGGGATTCGCGGTACCCGACCATCCCCCGCACCGTCACGAGGCCCGCCGGCAGCGCGCGGAAGCTCGGATGCCAGTGCATGCCGCGCGGGACGCGGCCGACGAGCTCGACGCGGACGCCGTCAAGATGCCCGGGGCTCTTATCGTGGAGCGCGCGGAGCGCACGGAACAGCGGGTACGGCGTGCGGTGTCCGTAATAGTTGCCGATGTGACGGACGACCACGCCGTCATGGACCGCACGCTCGACGGGATAGAGATCGGTGTCGAAGCTGTGGGGCAGTTGCGCGACCTTGCCGCGGAGCGACGGTGGATACTTGGCCATCACGAGGTCGATGGTCTCGCGCGACGTGAAGACGACGCGATCGGCAAGACGGATCGTCTCCGCCTCGAGTCGTCGATTGAGGAGGTTGGCGAGCGGCTGTCCGCGCCGGAACGGATTGTCGTACCAGGGATCGCTGAAATGGGCGATCCACGGCGCTCCGAGCGAGCGCTTGAGCCGAGCGCCGAGAATGTGGTCCGACATCGGCTCGCCGAAGGTGATGATCGCCTCGGGGCGGAAACCGGTCGCTGCGAGTTTGGCGGTGACGGCCTGCTCGGCGACCGGCACCCAGCCCCGGTACTCGTCGGGCGAGCGCGCATAGAGCGGCAGAAAACGGGTGGCGAACTGGTGAGCGACGCCCGAAAGCATCGGCCGCGACGGGACATCGACGTGGAACGCGAGCTTGCGATCGAGGTCCTGGTAGCAGTCGAGCCCACCCGCGGCGCCACGCCCGGTGACCGCCCCGATCTCGCCGTTCATGTGCATCAGCAGGCGGCCGATCTGGATCGCCTGCGGATACAGCATCGGCGGCAGCATGTAGGAAACGACGAGAAGGCGCACCGGCGATTCTGTCTATAGCTCGGATGGCTGCAATGCTGCGGCGCAGGGCCGGCAAATCACGGACCAGCAATACGACGACTGCACCATGGTACAATCCGCTGAGAAGATAGCGATTCGGCGGCTGCGGTGGCAGGTTGATGTCGTCGCTCGCACAATCGGAAGCACATGCGCCCCTACCTTCATCTCAGCGTCCCGTGGTGGGCCAAGATCATCGCCAAAATAGCGCTGTCGCGCCTGCCAGTGCCACCGCCAGTATGGCGTCACCTGAACGTATTCCGCCTTGGACATATGCGGGATCCGGGTTCAGCGATCGCGACCTTTGACGTGCATTGGCGCCGCGCCGGGTCTCCCGCACCAGGATTCCGGTACCTTGAGCTTGGCCCAGGCGAATCACTCGCAACCGCCGTCGTGGCATGGGCCTACGGGGCGGCCGGAGGCGTGCTCGTAGACACCGAAGACTTTGCCGACAGAGACATTGCGACGTACCGTCGTCTTCTCGAGGCACTCGCGGCGAAGCGCGATAGTGCTTCGCTGCGCGGCATAGCGACTGTCGAAGCACTCCTCAGAGCAGTAAATGCCGAAGTCGTAACTGACGGCGCTACCGGCTTGAGCCGGCTGCCATCGGGCGCATTCGATTTCGTGTTTTCTCATGCTGTGCTCGAGCACGTTCGGCTCGACGAGTTTGCCATAGTGGCGCGGGAACTTCACCGCGTTCAAGCGCGCAGCGGCGTGGGCTCTCACCGAATCGACTTCAAGGACCACCTGCAGGGCTCGTTGAACAGCTTAAGGATTTCCGATCGGCTATGGGAACAGCCATGGTTTGCATCGAAGTCCGGCTTCTACACGAACCGCATGCGACTGTCGCAAGTGGTGCAGGCGTTCGATGAAGCAGGGTTCGCGGTCACAGTGCTCGCTCGCGATCAATGGGAACAACTGCCGTTGCCGCTGAGTAGGCTTGGCAAACCTTTCCGCGACCTGAGTGCCGCCGATCTTTTGACTCACGGCGCCGACCTTATCCTGAGGCGCCGCTAAACCCGCGACGGAGCAGTCGCCACGCGACGCGTCTCCCGGCCCTCTTTGCGGTGCGACGATAATCGCGCACGGCACGTTGCGCGGGGTTTGCCAGTCGTCAGTAATTCCCCGGGTATTCATCACCGAAATCGGTGAGCGGTCAGGTCTGTCTGTTTCAAATCGTTGTTATTACCGATCATGATTAGCTCTCGGAAGCCCCGCACAACTGCATGCCGACAGCGTCTTGATCCGAAGATATTGCAATAAAATCAAGGATTAAGCAGTCTGGCCCCGCACGCGGAGAGAGACGCCTAAGCCTTCTCACCTGGTGCAGCAGCCATTAAGAATGGTTAATGCACAGCTGCCCATTTTCAGACACTTGTTCGTCACGGGCTGCAGCGGACCTGCAGCATGGAACGAGCACGTGTCATGGCCCTCGACCTCACGGGATTCCGACTCACCTACGACGACGAATTCAACTCGTTCGCGTCCTCACCCAACGGCAGCACGGGCTACAAGACGTCGTTCTATTTCGGCGGCCGCTCTCTGCCGTCGAACGGCGAGCAGGAGTACTACTCCGACTCCAGCGTTGGCGTGAATCCGTTCGCGCTGTCGAACGGACAGCTCACGATCACCGCGTCGCCCGGCAGCAACCCGGACGGTCTCTGGTACAACTCCGGTCTGATCACGACCGAGGGGATGTTCACCCAGACCTACGGCTATTTCGAGATCCGCGCGCAGTTGCCGCAGGGTCAGGGCATGTGGCCCGCCTTCTGGCTGCTTCCGGCCGACAAGAGCTGGCCGCCCGAGATCGACGTCCTCGA
Source organism: Gemmatimonas sp. (assembly GCA_050260515.1). Taxonomy (GTDB): domain Bacteria; phylum Pseudomonadota; class Alphaproteobacteria; order SMXQ01; family SMXQ01; genus DATJIG01. Next base: position 1,226 of record JBLNCI010000025.1, on the reverse strand, counting down.
GGCCTTCGGGCAGACCAATGCCAACGGCGAAGGCGGTGCGACGAGCGTCCACGTCGGCGCGATCACGTCGAACTGGGCGACCGGCGGTGGCGGCGGCTGGGTCAACATGCCGGGCGCCGCGAATATCTACAACGGCTACCACACCTACGGAGTCGATTGGGAAGCCGACAAGATCACCTACTACATCGACGGCCAGCAGGTGTATCAGGTCACCACGCCGAGCGACATGAACAAGCCCATGTACATGCTCGCGAACCTGGCCGTCGGCGGCAACTGGGTCGGAAGCGCCGCGGGCGAATCCGGCCAGATGCACATCGACTACATCCGCGCCTACTCGAAGAGCAGCGGGGCCACCGCAGTCGGGCTGCAAACGATCTCGTCACCGGACGGTGTGAACACCAGCGACCTGCACGGGGCCATCACCGGGAACGGCACTGTGCCGAATCCGGGCACTCTGAGCGTCCGCGTCTCGGAGGACGCGTGGAGCGGCGACGCGCAGTTTACGGTCAAAGTCGACGGCATCCAGGTCGGCGGCATCTACACCGCCAACACGTCCCATGCCCAGGGCCAGTGGCAGGACATCGCCGTCACCGGCAATTTCAGCGCGAGCGGCAATCACACCGTCGATATCTCGTTCATCAACGACGGTTGGGGTGGAACCCTCGCGACCGACCGTAACCTGTACGTCAAATCCATCACGATCAACGGCCAGACCGTCTCGACCGCGACCGCCAACAACGCGACGAACGGAATGGCGGCACCGGCCGACGGCTCGGCGCTGTTGGCCATCAATGGCACCGCGAGCTTCACCGTCACCGGTGGCACCGGGGGCGGCGGCACACCCAGCGACACGATCACGAGTTCGACGAGCTACACGCTAGATGCGGTGACCAAGAACCTGACGCTGACCGGGACGAGCGCGATCGACGGCACCGGCAACGCCCTCGACAACACCCTCACCGGCAACAGCGGCAACAATGTCCTCGACGGCGGAGTCGGCGCCGACACCATGATCGGCGGCACCGGCAACGACACCTATGTCGTCGACAACTACGGCGACGTCGTCACCGAGAACGCCGGCGAGGGTACCGACACGATGCAGGTGTCGATCGACTACAGCCTGAACAGCTTCCTCACCATCGAGAACCTGACCCTCACCGGCAGCGCCCAGTACGGCGGCGGCAATGCCGGCAGCAACGTGGTCACCGGCAACAACCTCGGCGACC
>JBLNCI010000024.1:0-91139 GCA_050260515.1 Gemmatimonas sp. | reverse complement strand
GGGCTGTCGCGCACCGACACCAACGGCGCCTACAAGCAGTGGGACCTCGGCGTCGGCTACAACGTCGGTCCGTGGGCGTTCGCCGTGTCGACCCTTCAGCAGAAGGGCGGCATCGTGAACAGCACGGGCACCGCGTCGCAGCAGATCTACGCTTTCGGCACGACCTACGACTTCGGTGGTGGCCTCGCCATGTACGCCGACCTCTGGCACGCCAAGAGCAAGTCCGACCGCTCGGCCGCGGGCTCGAACAACGAGGGCACCGGTCTCATCACCGGCGTCCGCGTGAAGTTCTAAGCACGCGACGGATCGACTTTTCTACGCGTAACCTCCTACTCGGGGCGATTGGGATGATCCCAATCGCCCCTTTTTTATTAACGATGGGCGCTCGGACGGAGGGTCGGAGGTTGCGGCGGAATCTCGGCCTCGCCGAGCCGCGCTACATCGGAGAGACAGTGTTGCTCGGCCAGATCCGCCCGGCGATCGCAAACGGGCGAACTCGCGCCGCACACGAACCCTATCTCGGAACGGTGACGGTCTCGCCCTGGCGCGTGCACGAGGGCTCCGCCAGCTCGACGAACACCTCCGTCACCGCCTCCGGGGTCTTCAGCGTGTCGGGATTTTCGGCCGGGAAGGCGTCGCCCCGCATGCGCGTGCGTGTGGCGCCCGGGTTCACGAGGTTGACCCGGAGGTTCGTCTTCGCGAGTTCGCCTGCCCACGTCCGCACCATCGTATCGAGCGCGCCCTTGGACGTCGCGTAGGCGCCCCAATAGGGATGATGGCCGTCGCCGGCGGCCGATGTCACGAAGATCGCGCGGCCCGAGGGGCTGAGGCGCAGCATGGCATCGAACGCTCGGATCAGGCGAAAGTTGGCGCCGACGTTGATGCGCATGACCCGGTCGAAATCTTTCGGCTCGGTGTGGCTCATCGGCGACAGGGTGCCGAGGATGGCCGCGTTGCCCACCAGCACGTCGAGCCGGCCGAAGCGCTCCGCGATGGCGGCCGCCATCTGGTCGATCTTGTCATGGTCGGCGAGATCCATCACCACGAGCGTCGCCTCGCCGCCGGCCTGGCGCACGAGATCGTCGGTCTCCTCGAGGGCGCCCTGGCTGCGCGCGACGAGGATCAGACGCGCACCCTCCTGCGCGTACCGCACCGCGACGGCGCGGCCGATGCCGCGCGACGCGCCGGTGATCAGCGCAAGGCGATCGTACAGGCGCCGCGGAGGCTCGTCCGCGTTTGAGGTGTCGGCGGTCACAGGGTGGCCTACGGAGTGCCGCTGATTTCGGTGAGGAACGAGAGCTGCGCGCTCGCGCCGCCTTCCTGGTCGGTGAGCGAGATCGGGTAGTCGCCCGAGAAGCAGGCGTCGCAGAACTGCGGCCGCAGCGGATTGCGCTTCGCCTCGCCGACAGCTCGATAGAGTCCATCCATCGAGATGAAGGCGAGGGAGTCGACGCCGATGATCTTCGCCATCTCGGCGACGGAATTGCGGGCCGCCATCAGCTTCTCCCGCTCCGGCGTATCGACTCCGTAGAAGCACGAATGCGTCGTCGGCGGGCTGGCGATCCGCATGTGGACCTCCTTGGCGCCGGCGGCGCGGATCATCTCGACGATCTTGATCGAGGTCGTGCCGCGGACGATCGAATCATCGACGAGCACGACGCGCTTGCCCTCGATCTCGGCGCGATTGGCGTTGTGCTTGAGCTTCACGCCAAGGTGGCGGATGTGATCGGTCGGCTCGATGAAGGTGCGGCCGACGTAGTGATTGCGGATGATGCCGAGCTCGAACGGAATCTTCGCTTCCTGGGCATAGCCGAGGGCGGCTGGGACGCCCGAGTCGGGGACCGGGATCACGACATCCGCGGGGACGTTGCTTTCGCGGGCGAGCTCGACGCCGATGTTCTTGCGCGCCTCATAGACGGAGCGGTTTTCGATCCGGCTGTCCGGCCGGGCGAAGTAGATGTACTCGAAGATGCAGAACCGGCGCTCGGAAATGACGAAGGGCTTCAGGCTCTCGATGCCGTTGGCGCCGATCACCACCATCTCGCCCGGCTCGACGTCCCGCACGAAATCGGCGCCGATGATGTCGAGGGCCACGGTTTCGGACGCGAGGATGTACTTGCCGCCGAGGCTGCCCAGCACGAGGGGGCGGATCCCAAGCGGGTCGCGGACGCCGATGAGGTTGGAGTCGGTGAGCACGATGAGCGAGTAGGCGCCCTGCACCTGGCGGAGCGCGTCGATCATGCGGTCGGTGACGGTGGAGTAGGTGGAGGTCGCGATGAGGTGGATGATCACCTCGGTGTCGGTGGTCGACTGGAACAGACAGCCGCGCTTCACCAGCTCCTTCCGGAGCGTCAGCGCGTTCGTGAGATTGCCGTTGTGGCCGATGGCGAAGCCGCCGAACTCGAAATCGGCGAACAGCGGCTGGATGTTGCGCTCCGCCGTCTCGCCCGTCGTGGAGTAGCGGTTGTGGCCGATCGCGGAGTGCCCCGGCAGCTTCCGCATCGTCGCTTCGTTCGAGAAGATGTCGGCGACGTGGCCCAGCCCGCGCTGGCTGTGGAAGTGCTTGCCGTCGTAGGTGACGATGCCCGACGCCTCCTGTCCCCGGTGCTGCAGAGCGTGCAGCCCGAGCGCGCTCAGGGCGGCGGCGTCCTCGCAGTCGTAGACGCCGAAAATGGCGCACTCTTCGTGAAGGTGATCGTCGTCGAACGGGTTGGTCGTAATCGGGTCCGTCACGGGTCCTACTCGATCGCCTGGATCAGGCGGTTCATGTCGCGACGCTCGGTGTCATTATAGCCCGCCCCGGGGCGTCCGTCCGGGGCCTTGGCGTCGGTCCGGTTGGTGCGGGAGGCGACCGTCCGGCCAGGTATGAGGTTGGACAGTACGCTGGCTCCGCGGTCGACGAGTGTCAGCGTGCGCGCGTCCTTGAGCCAGACCGGGAGCTCGGACGGCGTCATCACCCGCGAGATCACCAGCCATGCCGCGCAGACGATGAGGGCACCGCGCGCGAGACCGAACAGGAAGCCGAGGGAGCGATCGAGCGCCCCGGCCGAGGTCTTGTGCACCGCGCCCGAGATGAAGGTGGCGAGCATACCAAGGGCGATCAAGGAGACGATGAACAATCCCGCCCCTGTCACGGTGCTTGCCAGCCATGCGGGGGATACAAGGCGGCTCACGAAAGGGAGAGCGTAGGCGTAGCCGTACAACGCGGCGGCGGCGGCACCAACCCAGCTCACGATCGAGAACACTTCCTTAACCAAGCCGCGCATCAGGGCGAACAGCCCGGACAGCACCACGACCCCGATCACGACAAGGTCGAAGCCGTTGAAGCCGAGGAAACTCATACCGTCCTCGCGGTCTGGGCCTTGCGAGCTTTCCGGCCGCTCTCGAGCCCGAAGAGCGGCAGGAGATCGCGCACATGCGCGATTTCGGTGGCCGGAATGGCGGTGACCTTGCGGCCCGGCGCCGCCTTCGGCATCACAGCGCGCTCGAAGCCGAGCTTGGCGGCTTCCTTGAGACGCGAATCCATCTGTCCGACTGCGCGGACCTCGCCCGCCAGACCGACCTCGCCGAAGAACACCGCGCCGGCGGGGGCGGGCTCCTCGGCAAGGGACGACAGCAGCGCCGCGGCGACCGCCAGATCGGCGCCAGGTTCGGCAATCTTCAGGCCACCGGCGACGTTGAGATAGACGTCGTTGCCGGAAAGCGCAAGGCCAAGGCGCGCATCGAGGACGGCGATCACCATCGCGAGGCGCGCCGAATCCCACCCGACCACCGCGCGTCGCGGGGCGGCGAGGGCGGAGGGCGCGACCAGCGCCTGGATCTCGACGAGCAGCGGCCGGGTACCTTCGATCCCGGCGAACACTGCCGACCCCGGAGTCGCCTCTTCGCGCCCGGACAGGAACAGCGCCGACGGATTGGGGACTTCCTTGAGCCCCGCGTCGGTCATTTCGAACACGCCGATCTCGTCGGTCGGCCCAAACCGGTTCTTCACCGCCCGCAGGATGCGGAAGTGGTGGCCGCGTTCACCTTCGAAATAGAGCACCGTATCGACCATGTGCTCGAGCACGCGGGGCCCCGCGATCAGGCCTTCCTTGGTGACGTGGCCGACCAGCACCAGCGCTGTGCCGCGTGCCTTGGCGAGGCGAATCAGCGCCTGGGCGGAGGTGCGGACCTGGGCGACCGTGCCTGGGGCGGACTCGAGAGTCTCGAGAAACATCGTTTGTATCGAGTCGACCACCAGCAGCGCTGGCGCCTCGCCATCCTCAAGCGCCGCGACGATGTCGTTGACCTCGGTCGCGGCGGCGAGCCGCACCGGCGCATCGGACAGCCCGAGACGGGCCGCGCGCAGCCGTACCTGCTCGATCGCTTCCTCGCCGGAGATGTAGACGACCGGACCCGGTTCGTTGCGCGCCAGGGCGGCCACTGCCTGCAGCAGGATGGTCGACTTGCCGATGCCGGGATCCCCGGCGACGAGGATCGCCGAACCGGGCACCAGGCCGCCGCCCAGCACGCGATCGAACTCGTGGATGCCGGTGAGGCGGCGCGGGAACGATGTATCGGCGCCCTTGAGGCCCTGAAAGGCGATAGGGCGGCGCTTGCCGGCCTTGCCGCGCAGCGGCGTGCCGGGCACGGAAGCGGCGACCGGTTCTTCGACGATGGAGTTCCAGGCCCCGCACGAATCGCAGCGTCCGGCCCAGCGGCGGTGCTCGGCGCCGCAAGCCTGGCAGACGTAGCGAGAGGCGGCACGGGCCATGGTTCAGTCCCCGTGCGCGGTGGTCGTCACCGCGTCACGTCCACTTTGATCGGCCCCTCGGCGCGGCCATGGATGAACTGGTCGACGTAAGCATTGCCGGAGTGGTCGATCTCGGAGACGGGGCCCTGCCAGATGATCTTGCCGCCGTAGAGCATGGAGATCCGGTGGGCGATCTTGCGCGCGCTGTGGAGGTCGTGGGTGATGGAGAGCGTCGTCGCGCCGAGCTCCTTCACGCACTTCACGATCAGATCGTTGATGACGTCCGACATGATCGGGTCGAGCCCGGTGGTCGGCTCGTCGAAGAAGATGATCTCCGGCTCGGCGGCGATGGCGCGGGCGAGCGCCACGCGCTTCTGCATGCCGCCCGAGAGCTCGGCGGGGTAGAGCTCGGCGACCGGCCGCGCGAGGCCGACCTGCGAAAGCTTGCGGATCGCGATCTTCTTCGCCTCGGCGCGTTCCATGCCGCGCGCCTGCATCAGGCCGAACGCCACGTTCTCCCACACCGAGAGACTGTCGAACAGCGCCGAGCCCTGGAACAGCATGCCGAACTTGACCATGATCCGCTCGCGCTCGCGCGCGGTCATGTGCGTCACCTCCTCGCCGTCGATCTCGATCGAGCCGGCGTCTGGAGGAATGATTCCGAGGATGCACTTGATCAGCACCGACTTCCCGGTGCCCGATCCGCCGATCACGACGACGGATTCGCCGACGCCGACGTCGAGGTCGAGACCATCGAGCACCACCTTCGGGCCGAAGGCCTTCTTCAGGCCGCGCACGCGGATCTTAGGGGTATCGCTCATCGCGAGAAGAAGATCTCCGTGATCAGGTAGTTGAACACGAGGATCATCACGAGTGCCGACACGACGGCGTTGATCGTCGCAGCGCCGACGCCCTGGGCGCCGCCGCGCGAATGATAGCCGTGGTAGCACCCCATCAACGAGATCACGAACCCGAACACCGCTGCCTTCGTGAGGCCGGAGATGACGTCCCTCGCCTCGAGATAGGTGAAGGTCTGCTTGAGGTAGCTCGCCGGGTTGAATCCGAGCTTGTTGACGCCGATGAGGAACCCGCCGAACACGCCGATGATGTCGGCGACGACGACGAGGCACGGCAGCATGAGCAGCCCCGCGAGCAGCCTGGGCATCACGAGGTACTTGTAGGGATTGGTGGACAGCGTGGTCAGCGCGTCGATCTGTTCCGTGACCCGCATCGTGCCGATCTCGGCGGCCATCGATGCGCCCATGCGGCCCGCGACCATCAGCGCCGCGAGCACGGGGCCGAGCTCGCGCGTCATCGACAGCACGACGACCGTGGCGACGGCGCCCTCGGCCGAGAAGCGCGCGAATCCGGTGTAGCTCTGCAGCGCCAGAACCATGCCGGTGAAGATGGCCGTGAGACCGACCACCGGCAGGGAGTAGTAACCGATGTCGATCATCTGCCGGACGATCAGCCGCGGATAGTACGGCGGGCGCACCGAGTAGCCGATCGCGAGCGCAGTGAAATTGACGATGCGCCCGAGGGAGGCGAGGAAGTTGAGGAACACGCGCCCGGTTCCCGCAAGCAGATCGAGCAAAGTTTCGACGATGCCGCGCGCGGGGGCTTCCTCGTAGCCATTTCCGTTCGGCTTTGTATCGGTGACGGACATCAGTCGGCGCTCCCGACGGTGGTCGCGCCGCCGATGTAGCGACGGCGTAGCCGCGGGCCGAGCCGCGTCAGCACCTCGTAGCCGATGGTACCGCCGGTGCGGGCGAGATCGTCAGGAGAGATGTTCGGACCGATCAGCTCGACTTCGGCGCCGGGATGGAGCAGGCCGGAAGGAACCTCGGTGGCGTCGAGCGTGATCAGATCCATCGAGATACGCCCCACCACCGGAAGCCGCGCCGACCCCAAAAAGGCGTGGCCGCGGTTGCTCAGGGAGAACCCGTAACCGTCGGCATAACCGATTGAAACCACGGCTATTTTTGCCTTTTCCGCGACGCGATGCGTGGCACCATAGCCAACGGTCCCAGGGCTGTCAACGTTACGGACCTGGACGATGGGCGCGGTGAGACTGACGACGCGACGCATCGGATTCGGCCGCCCATTGAGCGGCGCAAGACCATAGAGCGCCGCACCGGGACGGACGAGGTCGAAGTGGTACGGAGCGCCGAGGAAGATGCCGCCCGAGTTCGCGAGGCTGAGCGCTGCACCGCGGCCGATCCGCCCGGCGATGCCCGCGAACGTCGATCGCTGGCGCTCGTTGAGCGCCTCGCCGGCATCGTTCGCGGAGGCGAGGTGGCTCATGACGACGCGCACATCGAGGCCGGTCAGCGCGCCCGGGTCGTCGGCGAGCGTCTTCGCCTCGCTCGGCCCGAAGCCGAGCCTGTTCATGCCCGTGTCGATGTGTATCGCGCAGGGCAGGCGCGCATCGCGGCGCGTTGCGAACGCGCGGTAGCGCTCGAGCTGCTCGCGGTCGTTGAGCACCGGGACCAGCCGGTGCTCGGCGATCAGCTCCGCATCGGCATCGGACAGCAGCCCCTCGAAGACGTAGATCTCGGCATTGGCGAGGATCTCGCGCAGCGCCCGGCCTTCGTCGGGCAGCGCCACGAAGAAGGTGTCGCAGCCGGCGTTGGCCAGTGCGTCGGCCACCGGTGCGACGCCAAGGCCGTAGGCATTGGCTTTTACGACGGCGCCGGTTCTTGCCGGTGCGACGCGTTCGGCCAGCATGCGCCAGTTCGCGGCGATGGCGTCGAGGTCGACGGTGAGCGTTCCGCCGGCCCGCAACGCCGCGCTGCCGGGCGCGGACTCAGAACGGGACATTGGCAGGCAGGTGGTCGTCGGGGACGTAGTCGGAGAACTTGGTGCGCTTGCCCTCGAAGTGCAGCTTCTCGACGCCGATCGGGCCGTGGCGCTGCTTGCCGACGATGACCTCGGCGATGTTCAGCACCGATTCCATCTTCATCTGCCACTCGGCGTGTTTCTCCGTGCCCATATCGGGCTGCATGCGCTGGAGATAGTACTCCTCGCGGTAGACGAACATGACGACGTCGGCGTCCTGCTCGATGGAGCCCGATTCGCGCAGATCGGCAAGCTGCGGGCGCTTGTCCTCGCGCTGCTCGACGGCACGCGAGAGCTGCGACAGGGCGATGACGGGAACGTTCAGCTCCTTCGCGAGCGCCTTGAGGCCGCGGGTGATGTCGGAGATTTCCTGGACGCGGTTCTCCGGCTTGTCCCCGGCGCGGAGAAGCTGCAGGTAGTCGACGACGATCATCGACAGGCCATGGACGCGCTGCAACCGTCGCGCGCGGGTGCGGAGAGCGGCGATCGACAGCGCCGGAGTGTCGTCGATGAACAGCGGGACCGACGCGATCTCCTGGTTCGCCTTGACGACCTTGGCGAATTCCTCATTCGACAGCTCGCCCTTGCGGATCTTGTCGGAATCGACGTCCGCGACCTCGGCGAGGATACGCAGCGCGAGCTGCTCCGCCGACATTTCGAGCGAGAAGATCCCGACCACGGCGCCGTCGACGATCTTGCGCCGGCCGACCGGATCGGTTTCCCACTTGATGCGCTTGGCGGCGTTGAAGGCGATGTTGGTGGCGAGCGCCGTCTTGCCCATCGACGGACGTCCGGCGAGGATGATCAGGTCCGACGGCTGCAGGCCGCCGAGGAGCTTGTCCAGCGCCTTGAACCCCGTCGGTACGCCTGCGAGCTGGCCCTCGCGCTTGTGCGCGGTCTCGGCCATCGTGATCGCGCTGGCGAGCACCGTGTTGAACGCCCGGAAGCCACCTTCGACCTCACCGGTCGTGGCAAGGTCGAACAGCTTCTGCTCGGCAACCTCGATCTGCGCCTGCGCGTCCCGTTCGACGGTGTGGCTTGCGGCCTCGGCGGTGAGCTCGCCGCCGATCTGGATCAACTGCCGCCGCAGATGCAGGTCGAAGATGATCCGTCCGTAGTTGTCGGCGTACGCCACCGACACCGCGCTGTTCGCGAGCCGCGCGAGGTATTCCGTTCCGCCGAGCGCGATCATCGCCGGGTCGGATTCGAACAGATTCTTCAGCGTGACGGGGTTGGCGAGCTGGCCGCGCTCGATCAGCAGCACGCAGGATGCGTAGATGCGGCCGTGCAGCGGCTCGTAGAAATGCTCGGCCTGGAGGAACTCTGAGACTTTGCTGAGTGCGAGATTATTGACGAAGATCGCGCCGAGGAGGCGCTGCTCCGCTTCGAGATTGTGTGGAAGCTCTCGGACGGGAGAGCTTTGTTCATCGCGAAGCGGGACGACATTGGGTTCCATGACGGGCAGGAACGTATCAGGTGGCTCGCCGCCTCCATACTAAGATCATCGTTACCGAAACCGAAACTTTTCAACAATCCCGAGAAAGCTGGGGACAACTGTCACGCCGCGACGGTCGCTCGGTTGGCGGCCGCGCGCTCGACCTCGAAGATGTAGTCGCGGGTGATCGGCACCGCCGCCGGGCGGCGCGCGAACTGGATCTGGAACACCGCCTGCTTGAAATGGCGGAACGCCATCTCCGCGCCCACCAGATAGAACTCCCACATCCGGCAGAAGCGCTCGTCCGTGAGGCTCTTGATCTCCTCGCGGTTGGCGAGGAACCGCTGCTGCCAATGGCGCAGAGTATGAGCGTAATGCATGCGCAGGATCTCGATGTCGGTGACGAACAGCCCGACGCGCTCGAGCACGGGCAGGACCTCCGACAGGGCCGGCACATACCCGCCCGGGAAGATGTACTTGCGGATCCATGCGTCGGTGATGCCGGGTCCGTCGAGGCGGCCGATCGTGTGAAGAAGGGCGACACCGTCGGGCGCCAGGCAGTCCCGTACCTTAGTGAAGAATGTCCGGTAGTGGGGAACCCCTACATGCTCGAACATTCCGACCGAGACGATGCGGTCGTACTGCCCGGTCTCGGCCCGGTAGTCCTGAAGCGCGAAGCGGACGCGCCGCTCGAGACCCTGGGCCTGCGCCCGTTCCGCGGAGACCTTGGCCTGCTCGGTCGAGAGGGTGATCCCCTTCACGTCGGCCTCGTTATTGGCGGCAAGATGGAGCGCCATGCCGCCCCAGCCGCATCCGATGTCGAGTACCTTGAGGCCCGGCCGGTCGAGCATGAGCTTGGCGGCGATGTGGTCCTTCTTGGCGCGCTGCGCCTCCTCGAGGGTGTCGTCCTCGTTCCGGAAATAGGCGCATGAGTACTGGCGGTCGGCGTCGAGGAACAGTTCGTACATGCGACCCGTCAGGTCGTAATGGTGGGCGACATTGCGCCGCGACCGCTTGGCCGGGTTGAACTGCTGGAGCCGGCGGGTGACCAGCGCGACCCGCTTCGCTACGCTTGCGAGCCCCGTCTGCATGACGTCGTCGTAGTGCTGGCTGACCAACTCGAGGAAGTCGCGGATGGTGCCTTCCTCCATGGTGAGGCGCCCATCCATGAAGGCTTCGCCTACGGCCATGCTGGGATTGAGCGGGATGCGCCATTCCAGCGACGGATCGTGGAGGCGGATCGCCGCGCGAGGTTGTTGGCCATCGCCGAACGAGCGGATGCGCCCGCGCGAATCGATCACCCGCAGAGTGCCGGTGCGGACCAAGCGTTCAAGAAGCCGAGCGAGCAACATGATGCCTGTTCTCCCCGGCCGCCGGCGAGCCGTTCACCGCACGGCCGTTATTCTTGGGAGAAGGAAAGCACCTTCCGCGGCCGAGGAAAAGTCGCAGCCGCCCAGAAAAAACGGCGTGTCTCGGAAAAGACACGCCGTTTTAAATACTTAACAAAGATTGGGAGCGCGCTATGCCTGCTCCGCAGGGGTTTCCGCAGGGGCCTCGGGCTGCTCCGGCGCGGCCTCGGCGGCCTCCAGGGTGACCGATTTGCCCTGCGCCTGCAGTTCGGCTTCCTCGGGCGACCGGGCGACGTTGACCTTCACCTCGATCGCGACCTCGGGGTGCAGCGAGACCTTCACCTTCGAGATACCGATCGTCTTGATCGGGGTGTCGAGGCGGACCTGCGAGCGGTCGATCTTGAGCCCCTTGTCGGTCACGGCGTCGGCGATATCGCGGGTGCGGATCGAGCCGTAGAGCTGACCGGTCTCGCTCGCCTGGCGGATGATGACGACGGAGATATCCTGCTGCCGCTCGGCGAGCTTCTCCGCCTCCTGGCGCCGCTCGATGTTGCGGGCTTCCAGCGTCGCCCGCTGCTGCTCGAACACGGCCTTGTTTTCCTTGGTCGCGCGGAGCGCCTTCTTGCGCGGCAGCAGGAAGTTGCGGGCGAAGCCGGGCTTCACCCGCACGACGTCGCCCATCTGGCCAAGCCGCTCGATACGCTCCAACAGGATCACATCCATCATCTCTCGTCCTCCGGCTCGGGCCGCGGTCCGGCAAAATGCCGGCGCAGGCCGATCCAATCCTCGGCGAAGCCCACGGCGGCCATCAACAGCACCGGCCAGCCGAGCAGCACCACCACCAAATACACGCCCCACAGCATCAGCCGCGGGGATTTCAGTCGCGCCGCAAATGCGTGCGCGACGGCGAAACCCAACAGCACGTACGGCACGCACAGCGCGAGCGCCGCGTTGCCGCCGACGAAGCCGACGGTCGTTCCGCGCCCCACCAGGGCCGCGAGCGAGGCCGCCGCCGTCGCCGTCATCAGCCATCCCGGCAGCGTCATTGCCGACCACGTCGGCTCCGGCCGCTGCAGGCTGCCGAACCGCTTCGCGATCTGGAATCCGAGGACGGCATTGATGACCGTCATCACCATCCAGCTCGCCAGGACGATGGCGGGGAAGAAGCGCGCGAGCGCCGCCGCCATCGCCGTTGTCCTGTCCGGGTCCGCTCCGACGGCAACCGCCGAGAGGACCCGCTCCAACTCGTCCGCCAGGGCCTGTTCGACACCCGGTCCGTCGCCCTGGCCGGCGAGGCCGAGGGCGAGGATCGCGAAGCCGACGGCCCCGTAAGCCGCGAGCCAGGCGACCACGTCGCCGGGCCGATACCACTCCGCGTCGCCCGTGGGGGCGATGCGCGTCCGCAGCGACAACCAGACGACCGAGGCCGCCGGAACGGCCTGGGCGGCGAGGAACACCGCCGCCTCGGTCGCGCTCAGCGTCGCGGCGATGATCGCCGCCGCAACCGCCGCTGCCGCCGTGCAGGCCTTCGCTCCCGCCATGAACCCGACGGCGAAGAGGGGAAGCGCTGCGAAGTACGCGGCGAAAAGCCCGAAGGCTCCGCCGACCCCGCCGAGGACCGCGAGGACGGTGGCCCCCAGTGCGCCGATGGCGATGACCTGGAGGCGCGTCGACATCACGGCCCGACGGGTACCCGTCGCTTACTGCACCACGTACGGAAGCAGGGCGAGGTTGCGCGCGCGCTTGATCGCCTGGGCGAGCTCACGCTGCTTCTTCGCGGATACCGCCGTGATGCGGCTCGGCACGATCTTGCCGCGCTCGGAGATGAACCGGCTGAGCAGGCGCACGTCCTTGTAGTCGATGGCCGGGGCGTTCGCGCCGGAGAACGGGCAGGTCTTGCGGCGCCGGAAGAACGGACGACGTTGGCCACCACCGCCGCCGCGCGCGGGCTTGTCGACGTTGGTGTTCATTCGCCGTCTCCTTTGGGCGCGGGGGTTTCACGGGGGGCCTCGTCGCGTGGGCGACGGCCGCTGTCGAACGCGCCGCGATCGCGGCCGAAGCCGCCGCGCGGGCCGCCGAAGCCGCCTCGTCCGCCGAAGCCGCCGCGACGCTCGCCGCGACCGCCTTCCTCATCGCGGCCGCGCGAGCGCAGCATCGCCGACGGGCCCTCCTCGAGAGTCTCGACCTTCACGGTCAGGTAGCGGAGCACGTCTTCGTTGATGCGGAGGGTGCGCTCGGCTTCCGCCATCGCGGGCGCCGGGGCCTCCACATTAAGGAGCATGTAGTGCCCCTTGCGGTTCTTCTTGATCCGATAGGCGAGGGTGCGCAGCCCCCAGTACTCTTTCTTGGTGACCTTGCCGCCGCCCGTGGTGATCACCTGGGCGAGCGCATCGCCCATGGCTTCCACCTGCTGGGCGGAGAGGTCCTGTCGCGCGACAAAAACGTTTTCGTAGAACGGCATAAGGCCGAGCTCCTTCTGGGTTTTCGCGGCCCGGAGCTGACAAGCCGACCGGGCCTAGCCGGCAACGCCGGCAAGGAGTGCGAGGGCGCGCACTATACACAGTTTCGCTGCGCGGGCAAGCGCCGGCGGCGGCGCGGGGCTGTGGAGAGCCGCGCCGCAAGCTGTTGAAAACGCTGCGGCTTGACAGGGCGGCGGCCGCGACTATGACTGGCCGCCGTTCAAGGGGTTAACGGCCTCCCAGGGGGATTCTACATGTCCGACGCGTTCGTCTTTCCGGGTCAGGGTTCGCAGGCGGTGGGCATGGGCCGCGATCTGGCCCAGGCCTTCGCCTGCGCCCGCGAGGTGTTCGAGGAGGTCGACGAGGCGTTGGGCCAGCACCTCTCGCGCCTGATGTTCGAGGGCCCCGAGACCGACCTGACGCTGACCGAGAACGCCCAGCCCGCGCTGATGGCGATGAGCATGGCGGTGGTCCGGGTGCTTGAGCGCGAGGGCAAGTTCGTGCTGTCTGAGCGCGGCCGCTTCGTCGCTGGCCATTCACTCGGCGAGTACTCGGCGCTTGCCGCCGCGGGCTCGATCCCGCTCGGGGTCACCGCGCGGCTGCTGCGCACCCGTGGTCAGGCGATGCAGCGCGCGGTGCCGGTCGGCGAAGGTGCGATGGCGGCGCTCGTCGGCGCCGACCTCGCGGTGGCCGAATCGATCGCGAGGGACGCGGCCGACGGCGAGGTCTGTGAGGCCGCCAACGACAACGCTCCCGACCAGGTGGTGATCTCGGGCACGCGCGCAGCGATCGAGCGCGCGATCGCCATCGCCAAAGAGCGCGGCGTGAAGCGCGCCCTGTTGCTGCCGGTCAGCGCGCCGTTCCACTCCTCGCTCATGGCGCCTGCGGCACACGTGATGGAGGAGGCGCTCGGCAACGCGCCGGTCGCGACGCCGAACCTTCCGGTGATCGCCAACGTCACCGCCGCGCCGGTCACCGAGCCCAACGAGATCCGCCGCCTTCTGGTCGCCCAGGTCACGGGCCGCGTGCGCTGGCGCGAAAGCGTGCTCGCCATGAAAGAGGCCGGCGTGACGCGCGTCATCGAGATCGGCGCGGGCAAGGTACTCGCCGGTCTCGCGCGCCGCATCGACCGCGACCTGAATGCGGTGTCGCTCGGCACGCCGGCCGACATCGAGGCTTTCCTCAAGGCCCTGTAGGACTCCACTGAGCTCCAGACTGATCTTAAGAAGGAACGACGATGTTCGATCTCACGGGTAAGTGCGCGCTGGTCACCGGCGCGAGCGGCGGCATCGGCGACGCCATCGCGCGCGCTCTCAACGCACGCGGCGCGACCGTCACGCTCGCGGGCACGCGGCGCGATGCGCTCGAGGCGCTGAAGGCCGACCTCGGCGAGCGCACGCACGTCGCCGTGGCCGACCTCTCGGACCATGCCGCCACCGATAAGCTCGTCGCGGAAGCGGAGGCGTCGATGGGGCGCGTCGACATCCTCATCAACAACGCGGGGCTCACGCGCGACACGCTGATGATGCGGATGAAGGACGAGGACTGGGAGCGCGTGCTCTCCGTCAATCTCACGGCCGCGTTCCGTTTGTCGCGCGCGGTGCTGCGCGGGATGATGAAGACGCGCTTTGGCCGCATCATCGGCATCACCTCGATCGTGGGCGTCACGGGCAACGCCGGCCAGACC
Source organism: Gemmatimonas sp. (assembly GCA_050260515.1). Lineage (GTDB taxonomy): Bacteria > Pseudomonadota > Alphaproteobacteria > SMXQ01 > SMXQ01 > DATJIG01. The sequence continues at coordinate 76,639 of JBLNCI010000024.1, read as the reverse complement.
AACTACGCGGCATCGAAGGCCGGGATGATCGGGATGTCGAAGTCGCTCGCCCAGGAGGTCGCGAGCCGCGGCATCACGGTGAACTGCATCGCGCCCGGGTTCATCACCACGGCGATGACGGAGAAGCTGTCCGAGGACCACAAGGCGAAGCTCCTCGGCGCGATCCCCGCGGGACGCATGGGAACGCCGGCCGACATTGCCGCGGCGGCGGTCTATCTCGCGAGCGACGAGGCCGCGTACGTGACCGGCCAGACCTTGCACGTGAATGGCGGAATGGCCATGATATAGCCGCCTTTTCCGCTCCTTCCGGGGCGCTGGCCTGGGCCGGCGAAGTGTGTTAGGAGAGGGGCCGCCGCGGGAGCCTGAGGGGACGCACCCGAGGGAAACGCCGAGGGACCAGCCTAGAGCGATTAGGGGGCCCGCTGCGGCAAGCGATCGAACCACACGGACGTTCAGCCGAACGTTCCACAAGAATCGAAAAATCCGAGGACCACTGCGAAATGAGTGACGTTGCCGAGCGCGTGAAGAAGATCGTCGTCGAGCACCTTGGCGTCGACGAGGGGAAAGTCACCGACAATGCGAGCTTCATCGACGATCTCGGCGCCGACAGTCTCGACACCGTCGAGCTGGTGATGGCGTTCGAGGAAGAGTTCGGCTGCGAGATTCCCGATGACGCCGCGGAGAAAATCCTCACCGTCAAGGACGCGATCGATTACGTCCAGAAGCACGCGAGCTGAGGACGCGAGAGCGTCGCTTCCCAAGGACGCTCCATTCACGCCATGAGACGCGTAGTCATCACCGGTATGGGCGTTGTCACTCCGCTGGGTTGCGGAGTGGGACCTGTATGGGAACGCCTCATCGCCGGCAAGTCCGGCATCAGCGCCATCCAGGGGTTCGACGTATCGGATCTTCCGGCGAAGATCGCCGGTCTGGTTCCGCGCGGCGACACGTCGGCCGGCTTCTTCAACGCCGACGACTGGGTCCCGCCCAAGGACCAGCGCAAGATGGACCAGTTCATCATCTACGCGCTGGCGGCGGCGAGCGAGGCGGTCGAAGACGCCGGCTGGAAGCCCGATGACGAAGAGGAGCGCAACCGCACCGGCGTGCTGATCGGGTCCGGCATCGGCGGCCTGCCGTCGATCGCCGAGACGGCGCTCACGCTGCAGGACAAGGGCCCGCGCCGCGTCAGCCCGTTCTTCATCCCCGCCGCATTGATCAACCTCGCGTCGGGCCATGTCTCGATCAAGTACGGCTTCCGGGGCCCGAACCACGCGGTGGTCACCGCGTGCGCGACCGGCGCGCACGCCATCGGCGACGCCGCGCGGATGATCGCGTTCGACGATGCCGATGTCATGGTCGCTGGCGGCGCCGAGGCGGCGGTGTGTCGTCTCGGTCTCGCGGGCTTCGCCGCGGCGCGCGCCCTCTCCACGGGCTTCAACGATACTCCCGAGAAGGCCTCGCGGCCGTGGGACAAGGATCGCGACGGCTTCGTCATGGGCGAGGGCGCGGGCGTGCTTGTGCTCGAGGAACTCGAGCATGCGAAGAAGCGCGGCGCCAAGATCTACGCCGAGGTCATCGGCTACGGCATGTCGGGCGACGCGAGCCACATCACCGCTCCGGCGGAGGACGGCTCGGGCGGCATGCGGGCGATGCAGGCGGCGCTGAAGCGCGCGAAGGTCACCCCGGAGCAGATCGACTACATCAACGCTCACGGCACTTCGACGCCGCTCGGCGACGAGATCGAGCTGAACGCCGTCAAGCGGGTGTTCGGCGATCATGCGCGCAAGCTGTCGATGTCGTCGACCAAGTCCGCGATCGGGCATCTGCTCGGGGCCGCCGGCGCGGTCGAGGCCGTGTTCTCGATCCTGTCGATCAAGAACCAGATCGTCCCGCCGACGCTCAACCTCGACAACCCGTCGCCGGGCTGCGACCTCGACCTGGTCGCGAAGAGCGCGAAGGAGCGGCCGGTGCGTTACGCCCTGTCGAACTCGTTCGGGTTCGGCGGCACCAACGCGTCGCTGATCTTCTCGCAAGCGGCATAAGGCCGGTCGATGCGGCGCGCCTTCAAGGCCGTCGTCCTCATCCTCGCAGCCCTTACGACCCTCGCGGCCGGGCTTCTCGTCTGGCTGTTCGTCGCCTTCGACGCCCGCGGGCCTCTTCCTGAAGAGCGCGCCGTCGTCATCGCGCGCGGCGTCTCCGCCGAGGAAATCGGCAAGCTGCTCGCCGATCGCGGCGTCATTTCCAACCCGCTGGTGTTCTCGCTGGGCGTGCGATTGTCCGGCAAGGGCTCCGCGCTGCGTTCCGGCGAATACGCCTTCGCCGCGGGCATGAGCGCCCGTGCGGCGATGGACCTGATCGTCTCAGGCCGCACCGTCGTCCGCCGCCTGACGCTTCCCGAAGGCTGGACGACGGCCCAGGCGCTGGTGCTGGTCGAGCACGCCGAGGGCCTCGAGGGACCGATCACGATCCATCCGGACGAGGGCGCGCTGCTGCCCGAGACCTACAACTACTCGTGGGGCGATTCGCGCGACGCCATGGTGCGGCGGATGGCGCGCGCGATGGAGGAGACCGTCGCCGATCTGTGGGCGAAGCGACCAACCGACAGCCCGATGACTTCGCCGCAGGAGGCGGTCATTCTCGCCTCGATCGTCGAACGGGAGACCGGCGTTCCCGACGAGCGCGGGCTCGTCGCATCGGTGATGGTCAACCGGCTGAAGCGCGGGATGCGGCTGCAATCGGACCCGACCGTGGCGTACGGCGCGGCCGCCGCGGCGTCTGCGCCCGGAACGCTGCTGGCGCGGCCGTTGACGCGCGACGACCTGCAGCGTGCCACTCCATACAACACGTACGTCATCGCCGGGTTGCCGCCGACGCCGATCGCCAATCCCGGCCGCGCGGCGCTGCGCGCCGCCATCGATCCGCCGCGCACGGACTTTCTCTACTTCGTCGCCGACGGGAGCGGCGGCCACGCTTTTGCCCGCACCCTCGACGAGCACAACCGCAACGTGGCGCGCTGGCGCGCCATGGAGCGCGCCCGCGAACCGGCAGCGACTCGCTGACGGCCCACCCGACCGGAACCGTTTCCGACCCCCACGCGTTGAGCCCCTGACGCCCGGCGACGGCCGCCGCGGCGCGTGGGAGGCCGTTGCGCCATGCGGCGTCGGACGTACATCGTCTTTCCGTTCGTCGTGGCCGCGTCGCTGGTCGGCGTCGCGTTCTGGCTGTTCGTCGCCTTCATCCGGCCCGGCCCGCTGACGGAGCCGCGCACCGTGGTGATCGAGCCGGGCCGCTCGCTCGACGAGATCGCCGCCGTGCTCGCGGACAAGGGCGTCGTCTCTGACCCCCGCGTGTTCGCCTTCGGCGTGCGACTTGCGCGCAAGGACAGCGCGCTGCTGCCCGGCGAGTACCAGTTCGGAGTCGCCTTCAGTCCCCGCGCCGTCATGAACCTTCTCGTCAGCGGCCGCCGCATTCCGCACAAGCTCGTTGTCCAGGAGGGACTGACGACGGCGCAGGTGCTGAAGCTGGTCGAGAAGGCCGACGGTCTCGACGGCCCGATCACCATCACCCCGGGCGAGGGCGCGCTGCTGCCGCAGACGTACCAATACTTCTGGGGCGACAGCCGCGACGGCATGATCGAGCGCATGGTCTACGCGATGGATCAGACCATCGCCGATCTGTGGGCGCAGCGGCCGCCGGACACACCGCTCCAGACTCCCGCCGAAGCCGTGGTTCTGGCCTCGATCGTCGCCAAGGAATCGGGTCAGCCCAAGGAACGGCCGACCGTCGCGTCGGTGTTGACGAACCGCCTCAAGCGCGGCATGAAGCTCGAATCCGACGTCACCGTCGCGTATGGCATCGCCCGTGCCGACCAGCTTCCCGAGACGGTGCTCAAGCGACGGTTGACGCGCACCGACCTGAAGCGCGCCACGCCGTACAACACCTATCTCAACCCCGGGCTGCCGCCGACCCCGATCTGCAACGTCGGGCGCGAGACGCTGCACGCGGCGCTGCATCCGGCGAAGACCACGTACCTGTTCTTCGCGGCGACGGGGTCGAGCGGCAATGCGTTCGCGCGCACCGTCGACGAGCACAACCGCAACGTCGAACGACTGCGCGCGCGCACGGCGGCCAAGAAGAATGGCGGTCCGCCCGAGGAGAACGAGGCGATGGTGCCCGAGGGCGTCGGCGAGGCTAGCGCGCCCCCTCGTTGAACGGGCCCTTGCCCGGCGTCCCCGCGAGCAGCCGGTCCGAGATCGCGGGCGGCAGCGCACCGAGCAGCCAGGCGGCGACGTACATCGGCCACGGAAACGCGATCCGCGCGGGGCCGCGGTCGAGACCCGCGCGCGTCCGTCGTGCCGCAGCGTCGGCCGTCATCAGGAACGGCATCGGGAAATCGTTGTGCGCCGTCATCGGCGTTGCGACGAAGCCGGGGCACACGACCGATACCGCGATGCCGTCCCTGGCGAGGATCGGCCTGAGCGCCTCACCCCAGGTCTTCACCGCGGCCTTGCTTGCCGAATAGGCGGGCGCGCCGGGGAAGCCGCGGAACGCCGCCAGCGAAGCGACAATCGCGATCTGGCCGCGCGCCGCGCGGGAAACGATGCCTGGGCGCGGCTCACGACACCGCATCAGCGGGATCGCGGGCTCGACGGTGTTCAGCACCCCGTCGATATTGACGGCGACTATGCGCTGCGCCTGGTGCGGCGCTTCGATGCCGCCGTCCTTGGCGATTCCGCCGGTGCCCGCCGAGATTCCCGCGTTGGCGATGACGAGATCGAGCGGCCGGATGCGGTGGCACTCGCCGATCCAGCCCGCCATGACATCGCGGTCGGTGACGTCGACGCAACGCGTCGCGACCTCGGCGCCGCGGGCGCGACACAGCGACGCCACGGCGGCCAGGCGCGACTCGTTTCGCGCTCCGAGCCACAGCGCGACTCCCGGTCGAGCGTAGACCTCGGCGAGCGCCGCTCCGTAACCGCTGGACGCGCCTGTGATGAGGATGCTGTGCGCGGGAATCGCCATGGACACCGTGTTTGGCGCGGTTGTTGGCTGGTTCGTGCGCCGCTATAGTGCGCCGCCGGCCGACGAACACAAGGGTTCGCGCGACGCAGACCGCGAGGCCGTGGAAGAGGGGATCAGTGGCCGTCGTCAGCATGACCGGATTCGCCCGTGCCGAGGGCGCGGACGAGGGCCTCTCCTGGCGCTGGGAAATCAAGAGCGTGAACGGCCGCGGGCTCGACCTGCGCGTTCGGCTCGCGCCCGGTCTCGATCGTCTCGAGCCGATGGTTCGCGAGCGGATCTCCGCCCGCTTCGCCCGGGGCTCGTTCAATGTCGGACTGGCGACCGCGTCCGTCGCGGCGGGACGGCATTACGCCGTCAACCGCCAGGCCCTCGAATCGGTGCTCCAGCTCGTCGCCGAGCTCACCCGCGATTCGCGCATCGCGCCGCCGCAAGCCGACGGCGTGCTGCGGGTTCCCGGCGTCCTCGAGGCTGCGGAGTCCGAGGACAGCGAGGAGCAGCGCCAGCAGCGCGACCGCCGGATGCTGGCGAGCCTTGATGAGGCGCTCGCGGCTCTCGCCGGAACGCGGGCCGCCGAAGGGGCCCGCCTCGCGCCGATGCTGGCCGGCCATCTCGATCGCATCGCGACGCTTGCCGCCGAGGCGCGGGCGCTCGCCGCGGTCCAGCCGGCGGCGCTCAAGGAGAAGCTCGAGCGCCAGATCGCCGATATCGCGGGCGCCGCCGGCGTCACCCCGGAGCGGATCGCACAGGAGGTCGCGCTGCTCGTTTCGCGCGGCGATGTCCGCGAGGAGCTGGACCGGCTCGCCGCGCACGTCGCGCAGGGCCGCGAACTGCTCGCGGGCAAGGAAGCCGTCGGCCGCCGGCTCGACTTCCTGTCGCAGGAGCTGAATCGCGAGGCGAACACTCTGTGCTCGAAATCCTCGGACCTCGCGCTGACGCGGATCGGACTCGAGCTCAAGGCGGCCATCGAGCAGTTCCGCGAGCAGATCCAGAACATCGAATGACCAAGAAGAAACCCGACGAAGCGGTCGTCCTGGACCATGCCTCCGTCCATCGGCGGGGGCTGATGCTGGTCCTATCGTCGCCGTCCGGCGCTGGCAAGACGACGATCTCCCGCGAGCTGCTGCAACGCGAGCCGAACCTGACGATGTCGGTGTCGGCCACGACCCGGCAGAAACGCCCCGGCGAGGCGGAGGGCATCGACTACTTCTTCGTCGATACCACGACGTTCAACCTGATGGTGAACCGGCGCGAGTTCCTCGAGCACGCGCAGGTGTTCGGCAACTACTACGGCACGCCGCGCGAGCCGGTCGAGCGAGCGCTCTCCGATGGACGCGATGTGCTGTTCGACATCGACTGGCAGGGCACGCAACAGTTGTTCGAAAGCGCGCCGCACGACGTGGTCAAGGTCTTCATTCTGCCACCTTCGACGCGGGAGCTCGAGCAGCGCCTGCACACGCGCGCGCAGGATTCCCATGACGTCGTGGCCAAGCGCATGGCGCGGGCCGCCGACGAGATGAGCCACTGGATCGAGTACGACTACGTCATCGTCAATCGCGACATCGCGGCGAGCGTGGCGTCGGTCCAGGCGATCCTGACCGCCGAGCGCCTCAAGCGCGAGCGGCAGGTCGGTCTCGGCGACTTCGTCAAGGCGCTCCGCGAGGGGCAGTAGCGCCGCGTCAGCGGCCGGAGCCGGCGAAGGCGCGGGCGAGCCGGCAGAAGTCCTCGACACCGAGCTCCTCGGCGCGCGACGTCGGAGCGATCCCCGCCGTTTCCAGCAACGCCAATGTGTTTCCGCCGAGCGCCTTCAGGGCCGAGCGCAGCATCTTGCGCCGCTGCCCGAACGCGGCGCGCACCACCGCCTCCATCGCCTTCGGCTCGGCCGGGCAGAGCGGCTCGGGGCGGGGTGTGATGCGGATGACCGTCGAGGTGACCTTTGGCGGCGGTGTGAATGCGCCCGGCGCGAGATCAAAGAGCGGCGCGACGGTCGCCCGCCAGTTCACCATCACCGACAGGCGGCCGTAGGCCTCTGTCCTCGCCGAGGCCGAGAGCCGTTGGGCGACCTCTTTCTGCACCATCACGACGATGTCGGCGAAGGCGCCGGCGTGTTCCAGCCACTTGAGGATGAGCACCGTGGCGATGTTGTAAGGCAGGTTGGCGACGATGACCGCGGGAAGCGCGCCGCCCATTTCGGCGACGAGTGCACGCTCGTCTGCCGCGACGGCGTCGGCCGGGACGAGGCGAAGGCGCCCATCTGAAGCCGTGACCACGTCCTGCAATGCCGCGATGCAGCGGTCGTCGCGCTCGACGGCGATCAACGGAGATGCGCCGGCGGCGAGCAGCGCCCGTGTCAGTCCGCCCGGGCCCGGCCCGATCTCGACGACGGTGCGGCCGCGGAGGTCGCCGGCGGCCGCGGCGATGCGGGCTGTGATGCCCGGATCGAGCAGGAAGTGCTGGCCGAGGGACTTGCGCGCTGCCAGCCCATGCGCCGCGATGACCTCCCTGAGCGGCGGAAGCCCTGCGAGCGCCGAGGTCACGCCGCCGCCCTGCGCTCGGCCATGTCGGCCGCCATCGTCAGCGCGGCGATGAGGCTCGTGGGATCTGCCTTTCCGTGGCCCGCGATCTCGAATGCCGTTCCGTGGTCCGGCGAGGTGCGGACGATCGGGAGCCCGAGCGTGACGTCGACCCCGTGCGCGAAATCGAGCGCCTTGAGCGGAATCAGCGCCTGGTCATGGTACAGGCAAAGCGCGAGATCGTAGCGCGCCCGCGCATGGGGCGCGAACATCGTGTCGGCGGGAAACGGCCCTTCGGCGGCAATGCCGTCGCGCTTCAGCGCGGCGACGGCCGGCGCGACGATGGCGCGGTCCTCGGTGCCCAGGCGGTCCTCTTCGCCGGCGTGCGGGTTAAGCCCGGCGACGGCGATGCGTGGCCGGGGGATGCCGAGATCGCGGCCCAGCGCCTCCGCCGCGATGCGTCCGGCGCGGACGATCTTCTCGGTCGTGAGGCCGGCAATCGCAGCGGCGAGCGGCTCGTGAATCGTCACCGGGACGACGCGCAGCTCCGGAGCCGCAAGCATCATGATCGGTGGTTCGCTCAGGCCGCACAGCTCGCCCAGAAACTCGGTGTGGCCGGGATGGCGGAAGCCGGCGCCCATCAGCACGGCCTTGTGTATCGGATTCGTCACGACCGCCGAGGCCTTTCCGGCTCGGACGAGCGCGACGGCCTCACGGATGGAGTTGAGCACCGCCGGCGCGTTGGCGGCGTCAGGACGGCCGGGGGTCACCGGATGCGCGAGCGGCCGGTCCATGACCGGCAGCGCGCCGGCAAACGTCCCGGTCGCTTCGGCGGGATCGGCGACCCGCCTCACAGGTACCGCGAGCCCGAGGGACTGTGCCAGGGCGGCGATCCGCGCCGCATCGTCGAGCAGCACGAACGGAGGTCCGCCGTCACGCGTGGCCTGCCATGCCTTCAGGGTGATCTCCGCGCCGATGCCGGCGGGCTCACCCATCGTCAGGACCAGGGGCAGCCTCGCCGCCATGGCCTCGCTCACACCCGGATGTCGATGAACGCGTTCTGGCGTAGGTCGCGGAGCAGGCGGCGCGAATACGCTTCGAGTTTCTCCGCCTGCAGCATGCGCTCGACCTCGGCGCGCGGCGGCAGCTCGGCGGCGCCGGCGTCTTCGCGCTCGCACACCATGATCACCTGCGCCCCGCCCGGCATCGGCATCGGGTCGGTGATGCCGCCGACCGGCATCTTGCTGATCACGCTGCGCAGCTCCGGCGCCATCTCGCCTGCGTGGGCGCGGGCCTGCGTGACTTCGACCCCGGGGGCGGCTTTTTCCGCAGCCTGCGCGAACGCGTCGCAGTCCTTCGCGGCCAACGATGCGCGGCGTGCCGCCTCGACGGCGGAGCGCTCGGCCCCTGGGGCGGCGGGGAAGGCAGCCCTTGCGAGAGAGTAGACAGTGTCGCCCGCGGCGGCCGGCGCCCTGCGGTCACGCAGCAGCAGGAGGTAGTATCCGCCGGCGGTGCGGATCGGCTGCGACAGCTCGCCCGGCTGCATCGATTCGAGCGCGCGGTCGAGCTCGGGGTCGAGCTGGCCCTGAACCACCCAGCCGATGTCGCCGCCGGCCTGAGCGGACGCCGCCTGGCTGAACTGCCGGGCCAACGGCACGAAACCGGCCCCGGCCACCAATTGCTCGCGCATGCGCTCGATGTTGGCGTGGACGACCGAGTCGTCCTCCGGCGCGTCGACGGCGAGGAAGATCTCGGCCACGAGGTTCGACGGCTTGTTCATGTTCTCGCGCATGCGGTCGAGCGCCTCGGTCACCTCCTCGGGGTTGACGTTGGCGAACGTGCCGGCGCGGCGGCGCACAATGCGGACCCATGTGAGCTGTGCCCGGATCTGGGCCTCGAGCGTCGTCGGGCTAATTCCGTTGCGGGTCAGGTACTCGCCGAGCATCCCTTGCGGGATACGGTTCTGGCCCTCGATGCGGGCGAGGGCGTTCTCGTACTCGCTCTGCTCGATGGAGATGTTGAGCCGTTTGGCCTCCTGCATCTCGAGCCGCTCGTCGATGAGCGCGCGCACGACCTGAGGGCCGATCTGGCGGCGGGCCTCCGGCGAATCCGGGATGTTCGCGGAGAACAGGATGAGCCGGACACGCTCGTTCACGTCGTAGACCGAGATGACCTCGTCATTGACGACGGCGGCGATGCGCAGCGACTGCGCCGAGGCGGGTCCGAAGGCGGCGACGGCGGCCAGCGCGAGCCAGGCCCAGACCGCGGCGGGGCGGAGAAAAAGAGCGAAAATGCGTGTCACCGGCGGAGAATATCTCGGCGGCCGCAGCGGCTCAACCGGGCCTTTGCCCGGATTCGAAGTCGCCGAGGTACTTGAACATCAGGCTGAAGAAGACGCCGGTCGCCGGAGTGAGGTCGCGATCGCTCGTGTAACGCCGGAACACCGTCGTGGTGAACGTCAGGCATTCGTCGTGGTAGATCGCGCTGCCCGCGTTGTAGAGCGGCCCGCCCGTCGCGGATGTCAGATCCTGGACGGTCTGGCCGCGGACGTCCCAGTGATCGTTGACCCGGACCTGCAGGCCCGCCGAGATCTGCTCGCGGTTGCCCGGGGTGAGCTGGGCCAGAGCGCTTTGCGTGCTCGGCTGCGCGCGCGAGAACACGTAATCGGTGTTGAAACGCACCGCGCTCGGACCCGCCGCGAGGCCGACCTCATGACGCCGCACCATGCCGCCATCGGCGTCGGCGCGGAACCGGTACAGGAAATCGAAGTATCGGGCGGGTGTGACGCGAACCCGGCCGACGACGTCCGACGGGCGGTTCTCGATGCCCGAGGCCGTGCCGAACTCGGGATGCTTCTGGAAGTTATAGCTCTGGCCGAGAAAGGCGCTCGTCGACGCGCCGTTCTGGCCGTAACCGCTCCAGCGCAGGCCGTAGACGACGCGCTCGCCGCCCTCGACGCGGTCGACGCCCGGGAAGCGCGACATCTGCATGATGTTGAGATCGTCGAAATCGACGACCGGGCTGTCCTCGTTCGGGATCTTCTGCGGGTTGTTGCCGTTCGGCCCCGCGACCACCGCTGCAACGGGCTCGAGGACCTCGGTGAACCGCTCGTGCTGCCGCGCGAACGGATACCGCCAGTCGACCATCATCTGCGGGAACAGGCGGCCGGTGGCGCCGTCGAACGTGCGGCCGTTGTCGAGCGCGACGTCGTTGACGTGGTAGGCGTCCGCCTGAACCAGCGCCGTAAAGGTGGTGATGTCGCCCGCGGACGACATGTAGGGCAGTTGCCATGATGGACGGACCGAGAGCCGGCGGCTATCGGTGCCAATGTCGCGCGACAGGCCGAGGATGCTGGTGTCGAGGCGCGTGTGGCCGCCCCAGGCGTCGTTCGAGCCGACCAAGTTGTACTGCGCCAGCGGCAGGAGCAGCGGTGTGCGGCCGGCGACCGCGTTCGCCTGCAGGTCCTGGAACGTGTAGCCCGACAGTTTCGCGTAGTCGCGTTCGCTGAAGCCCTCGACGTACGCGGTCGTCGTCAGCTCCTTCGTGGCGTTGGCGCCGCCGAGCTGGTTGCCGGTGCCACCGAATCCGTATCGCCGCATGTAGGTGGCGTCGGTGGCGCGAGCGACGTCGAACCCGGTCCGCCAGGTCTCGTCGACGTCGAACCGGCCGCTGCCGATGATGTGGCCGCGGGTCGTCTTTTCGCCGGTCGGCGTCACGACGCCGGATTTGTCGCCGTGGGTGATCGAGCCATCGAACAGCATCGCGCCATGGTCGAAGCGCTGCCGGTATTGCGCGGCCATCACCGGTCCCTGATCCGAGGTGTAGATCGGGGTGAGTGTCACGTCGCGGTCGTTGCCGATCGCCCAGAAGTACGGGGTCTTGGTGACGCCGCCGAGGCCGGTCATGTGGCCGAAGCTCGGCACGAGGAATCCAGATCGGCGTTTCACCGTCGGGTCCGGCATCGAGAGGTAGGGCGTGTAGAAGACGGGAATACCCGCCATCTCCAGCACCGCGTCGCGGTACTCGATGTCCTTCGTGTCGCTGTCGTGGACGATGCGTACCGCCTTGACCTGCCAGAGCGGCGGCCGCGTCGGATCCTTGGCGCAGAGCTCGCAGGGCGAGAACACGCCCTTGTTGAACTCGGTCACCGTGCCGCCAATGCGCTTGCCGCCGGCCGCTGCCATGCGCGAGTTGTCGGACAGCAGGACGCGGAGCGCGGCGATGACGCCGTCACGCATCTGATTGGTGAATTCGGCGTACTCGCTGAAGAAGACCTCGCCCGTCGGCTCCATGAGAGCGACGTGGCCGCTCGCGGTCATGACGGCGGTGCGCTCGTTGTAGCTGACCGCGTCGGCGAGCAGCACGCGGTCGCCCTGGGCGATCTCGACGTGGCCGCTGGCGGTCACCAGACGCAGCGACTCGTCATAGGTGATCTCGTCGGCCTTGAGGAGAACGGGCTCGTTCTCGCTGCCCGGCGCCGGCTCGAACTTGCCGGGCGAGAGCCCTTGGGCGATGGCGGTGCGGGGGCCGGCGATCGCCAGCGCGAGCGCGGCGCAGACGGCGACCGCGCGGAACCAGGTGGGCGGGGCGACCGGCATTCCTCTAGCCATCCTCCAGATGAAGGAGGATGGCGCCGCCGATCATGGCGGCGAACGTCGCCGGGGTCCAAGCCGCCAGCATCACGGGAATCGTCGCGGACATGCCGAGTGCCTGTACCACGTCCGAGAGGAAAAACAAAAGGAAGCCGAACGAGATGCCGGCGATGACGAGCATCGCGACGCCGCCTTGGCGCGCCGGCCGCAGCGAGAAGCTCGCCCCGATCAGCACGAGTGCCCCGAGCAGCGCGGGGAGCGCCAGCAGCGTCTGCCAGTGGAGCCGGTGACGCGTCGCCGAGAACCCGGCGGTCGTCAGCACCCGGATGAAGCTGGGGAGTTCCCAGAACGACAGCGTCTCCGGCGCTGCGAAACTGTCCTGGATCTTGGCCGGGGTCCAATCCGTCTTGAGCCTCATCTCGGGCTCGGTCGTCGCGGGCCGTCCGGGCCCGGTCAGCAGGACGTCGCGGAGCACCCATTCGCCGTTCTCGAGCCGCGCCTCCTCGGCATCGAGGCGGCCGACGAAGCGGTTGGCGTTGTCGAACGAGAAGACGATCACGTTCTGCATCTCCATGCTCTCCTGCACCATGTGCGAGGCATGAAGAACCATCTGTCCGTTCTCATCGGCCTGACGCAGCCAGAGCCCGCTGCTCGAGACCGCGAGCAGGCTGGTGCGGCCCAGGATGTAGCGGCCCTCGAGCTGGTTGTAGCTGCCGAGCATCGCGGATGCGATCGGGTTGAAGGCGGTGATCGTGAACGCGCCCATCAGCGCCGCCACCCCGACCGACGGCAGCAGGAACTGCCACACCGAGACGCCCGCGGAGCGGGTCACCACCAGCTCGTGGAAGCGCGTCAGCCGCCAGTAGGTGTGCAGTGACCCGAACAGCACCGCGAACGGGATGAGCTTCTCGATCATGAACGGCAGCTTCAGCAGCGCCATCTTCAGGAGGAGCCCGATGCTGACGTCGGCGTGCGAGGCGGCTCGGCGCATCAGCTCGATAACGTCGAGCACGAACACCATCGCCGCGATCCCGAACAGCACGATCAGGAACGACAGCGCGAATCGTCGCGCGATGTAGAACGACAGCGTTGGAGACAGGCGGATCGCGGTGGCCACGGCGCGACTCAGGAGCCCGCCGGCGCGGGAAGATGCGCCGGGGCGTGCGCGGTGGCCGGGCGCAGCAGCACCCAGCCCGCCGCAGCGATCGTGGCGATCGGCAGCGCGTAGATCAGTGGCGCGACCGCCGGAAACAGGGTGGTGAGATTCACGAGTCCGAGGCTGCCGATCTGCACGCCGACGACGACGCCGACGGCGATCAGCACGCGCCGGTTCTGGCCGCGGCGGTTGAACTCGCCGGCGAGCAGGGCGGCGAGCGCGATCAAGGTGTAGGCGAGCGCCAGTAACGGGGACGCCAGCCGGTTGTGCGCCTCGGCGCGGAATCTCGGCGCATTGCGGAGGTCCGCCTCGCTGTCGCCTGGGTTGAACAGCTCCCCGAGAAAGCGCTCCTGGGCCTCCCGGAACCGATCGCCGGTCTCCTCGCGGGTCGAGCTGAGGTCGAGGGTATAGCGGTCGAAGTAGAGGAGCGATAGCTGGCTGCGGTTCCGCTCCACCATCTGCCGGTTGCCGTTGATCATCAGCACGCGCGGCTGGCCGTTCTCGGCCCGGATCAGCTCGCCGCGCTCGGCCATCATCGTCACGGGACGGTTCGGGTCGCGGGTGTCGTGGGCGAGGATGCCGAGCAGTTCGCCGTCGGGCTGGCGCTCGCTGACGTAGACCGTGATGCCCGGGCCCAAGGTGTTGAAGACGCCTTCCTGCAGGAGCACCGACGAATAGTCGGTTCGGATCCGGAACTGCAGGTCCTTGAACTCGCGGTAGGCGACCGGCATGAAATACAGGGTGATGGAGTAGCAGATCGCGGTCGTGATGATGGCCATTGCCATCGCCGGGCGGCCCAGCGCGGTGTCGCTCATCCCGGCGGCGCGCAGGACGATCAGCTCACTGTCCATTGTCAGCTTGCTGTAGGAGAAGACGACGGCGATGAACAGCGCGACCGGCAGCAGCGCCGCCAGGATCATCGGCAGGATCAGCAGCGCCATCCAGAACAAATAGTAAACCGGGAGGCCGCGGTTCAGCACGAGGTCGACGAATCGCAGCGACTGCGACAGCCAGACGATCGCCCCGACCGCGAGCGTGATCATGATCAGCGGCCCGACGACGAGGCGGAACAGGTAACGGAAACTGCGGTCCATTGCGGCGCAGTATAGCGCGTGCCATGTCCGCGGTCAGCCGTGGCTGCGTTGGCAAGCGCCCATGCTGCCGCTAAAGTCGGGCTCCCACCGCCGAGAGGACCGCTTCCATGAAGATCAGTTTCCTCGAGTCCCGCGCGACCCCGTCGGGCGCGCTCGTGCTGCCGTTCGTCGAGCCCCCGAAAGACGCCAAGGAGGCGAAGTGGCCGGAAGCGCTCGCGCGATACGATCGCGATTCGGGCGGAGCCCTCAGCCGCGCCGCGAAGGCAGGGCGCTTTAAGGGCCGCAAGGGACAGACTCTGACAGTGCTCGCACCGGCGAACCTCGAAGCGTCGCGAGTCGTCCTGGTGGGCCTCGGCGCGTCCGCGAAGGTGAGCGCGCGAACGGTGGAGGAGGCCGCCGGCGCGGCCATTGCGTCGCTGCTGCGGTCCGGGGAGACCGAGGCGACGGTGCTGCTCGACGCGCTGCCGCGACTCGGACTGTCGCCGGAGAAGCTCGCGGCGCACTTCGCGCTCGGCGCGCGGTTGCGCTCGTGGACGTTCGACAAGTACCGCACCAAGCAGAAGGATGAGGACAAGCCGACGCTCGCCAATCTCAAGGTGCGGGTCGGCAACGTCGACCGGGTGCGCGCGGCGTACGCTCCGCTCGAGGCGGTCGCCGAGGGCGTCGAGCTCACCCGCACGGTGGTGAGCGAGCCCGCGAACGTGATCTATCCGGAGACCCTCGCCAAGGCGGCGCAGCAGGCGCTGACGCCACTTGGGGTGAAGGTCGAGATCCTCGGCGTCCCCGAGATGAAGAAGCTCAACATGGGGGCGCTGCTCGGCGTCGCCCAAGGCTCGGCGCGCGAGCCGCGGCTCGTCATCATGCGCTGGCGCGGCCCCGGCGCCCGGGACCAGCAGCCCGTCGCGTTCCTCGGGAAGGGCGTGACCTTCGACACCGGCGGCATCTCGATCAAGCCGTCCAAGGGCATGGAAGACATGAAGTGGGACATGGCCGGGGCCGGCGCGGTGATCGGGCTGATGCGCGCTTTGGCGCTGCGGAAGGCGCGCGCCGACGTGATCGGCATCGTCGGTCTCGTCGAAAACATGCCGTCCGGCACCGCGCAGCGGCCCGGCGACGTCGTGAAGACCGCATCGGGCCAGACCGTCGAGGTGTTGAACACCGATGCCGAAGGTCGCCTCGTTCTCGCCGATGCGCTGTGGTACTGCCAGGAGCGCTTCAAGCCGCGCTTCATGGTCGATCTCGCGACGTTGACCGGCGCGATCATCGTCTCGCTCGGTCACGAGTACGCGGGGCTGTTCGCGAGCGACGACCGCCTCGCTCAGCGCCTTGCCTCCGCGGGCGATGCCGTCGGCGAGCGCCTGTGGCGCATGCCGCTCGACGACGCCTACGACAAGCAGATCAACTCGGCCATTGCCGACGTGCAGAACATCGGCGCCAACGGCGCCGCCGGCAGCATCACCGCGGCGCATTTCCTGAAGCGATTCACCAACAACGTACCGTGGGCGCACCTCGACATCGCGGGCGTCGCGTGGACCCAGAAGGACCGTCCGCTCGCGGCGAAAGGCGCGACCGCGTTCGGCGTGCGTCTCATGGACCGGATGGTGGCCGATCACTACGAGGTCAGCGCGGGCAAGGCGAAACGCTGATCGTCGCAGCCACGAGCCCGTGATGACCGACATCGGCTTCTATCATCTCACCGCGACGACGCTGGAATCCGCGTTGCCGCGGCTCCTCGAGAAGGTGCTGGCGTCGGGGCAGAAGGCCGTCGTCATGGCGGGCTCGCCGGAACGCGTCGAGGCGCTCAATGGACAGCTCTGGACCTACAACCCGGGCTCCTTCCTGCCGCACGGCTCGAAGGGCGACGGCAGTGCCGCGGATCAGCCGATCTGGCTTACGGACCAGGACGAGAACCCCAACGGCGCCGCGGTGCTCGTGCTGACGGAGGGGGTGCGGTCGGAGCGGGTCGGCGATTTCGCCCGCTGCCTCGATCTTTTCGACGGAGCCGACGCCCAGGCCGTCGCCGAGGCCCGCACCCGCTGGACCGAATACCGGGCCAAGGGATTTGCCGTGACGTACTGGCAGCAGACATCGAGCGGCGGCTGGGAAAAGAAGGCCTGAGGGGGGCAGGAGCGGCCGGTCCGGCTTGCCCCGGCCACCCGTTCCGTCTATAAACCCGCCGCCTTCCGGCCCGCCCGACAGTCGCGGCGCGGCCCATCTTCCCGCTACCCGAGGAGCCGAACGCGATGGCGACCGAACGCACCCTTTCCATCATCAAGCCGGACGCCACGCGGCGCAATCTGACGGGCAAGATCAACGCACGGTTCGAGGACGCGGGCCTCCGCATCGTCGCCCAGAAGCGCCTTCGGCTCTCGGCCGAGCAGGCCGGCGCCTTCTACATCGTCCACCAGGCGCGGCCGTTCTATAACGACCTCGTCAAGTTCATGATCTCCGGGCCGGTGGTGGTCCAGGTGCTCGAAGGCGAGAACGCGGTCGCGAAGAACCGCGAAGTGATGGGCGCGACGAATCCGGCGAATGCCGCTCCGGGCACGATCCGCAAGGACTTCGCCGAATCGATCGAGGCGAACTCGGTGCACGGCTCGGATTCGCTCGAGAACGCGAAGGCCGAGATCGCGTTCTTCTTCTCCGAGCTCGAGATCGTCGGCTGACGCTTGCGGCGGGAGCCTGCTCCCGCCGTCTCGCTACAGCAGGAACAGCGCCATCGCCGCGAGCAGCGCCAGGATCGCGGTCGCGCTGTAGCCCATCAGGCGCGTGAAGTTGTGCCACATCTCCTGATGGACGATGAGATCGTCTGTCGCCATGGGAAGCCCCTCCGTGGTCGCGTCCGGTGCGTCATCGCCCGGACGTCGTTGCCATGAGGATAGCGAAGCGGACCGCCGGTTGTGAAGCCGGCTAGTCGGCGGGGCTCAGCAGCGGCGGCTTCGGCGCCGGCTCGCCGTCGATCAGGGCGCGGCGCCCCTCGATCCGGACGCGCTTCTCCGCCATCAGCTTGACCGCGAGGGGATAAATCCGGTGCTCCGCCTCGAGCACCCGGGCAGCCAGCGTCTCCGGCGTGTCGTCGGAGGCGACGGGCACCGCCGCCTGGACGAGGATCGGGCCATCGTCCACCGCCGGGCGGACGATGTGAACCGTGCAACCCGACAGCCGCACTCCCGCCGCGAGCGCCTGCTCATGGACATGGAGGCCCGGGAACGAGGGCAGCAGCGATGGGTGGATGTTCACGACGCGGTCGTGCCAGCGCTCCAGGAACGCAGGGCCGAGAATGCGCATGAACCCGGCCAAGCAGACGAGCTCGACACCAGCGGCACGCAGCTCTCCGTCAACCGCCGTGTCGAACGTCGCGCGGTCCGTGAAGTCCTTGTGCCGGATTGTCACGTGCCGAATGCCGGCTTGCTCGGCGAAGGCGAGACCGCCCGCGTCGGGCACATTGGAGATGACGAGCGCGATCTCGGCCGGATAGTCCGGCTTCGAGCAGGCAGCGATCAGCGATCGAAGGTTGGAACCGCGTCCCGAGATGAGGACGCCGAGTTTCAGGCGCGCCATGCGTCGGCGATGCCCCGTACTTCGGAGACCGGCGCGCCGGAGGACGCTTCGATCCGGCCGACCTCGAAAACCGTCTCGCCGCCGTTCGCGAGCGCGTCGCGGACCCCCGAGACGTGCTCCCTGGCGACGACCGCGACCATGCCGAGGCCGCAGTTGAACGTCCGCGCCATCTCCTCGGGGGCGATCCTCCCGGTCTTCGCGAGCCACCGGAACACCGGCGGCAACGTCCAGTGCGACGCGTCGAGCACCGCCTTGGTACCCTGCGGAAGCACGCGCGGAATGTTCTCGATGAGCCCGCCGCCGGTGATGTGGGCGAGCGCCTTGATGCCCAGCGGAATCGCGGCGAGGCAGCTCTTCACGTAGATCCGTGTCGGCGTGAGCAGCGCCTCGCCGAGCTTCTTTCCGTTCGCGAACGGCGCCGGGTCGTCGTACGAGAGTTTCGAGTCGGCGACGATCTTGCGCACCAGCGAATAGCCGTTGGAATGGACGCCGGTCGATGCGAGCCCGAGGAGCACGTCGCCGGGGGCGACGTGCTTGCCGGTGAGCAGCCGGTCGCGCTCCACGGCGCCAACCGCGAACCCCGCCAGGTCGTAGTCGCCCGGCGCGTACATGCCCGGCATCTCGGCGGTCTCGCCGCCGATCAGCGCGCAGCCCGCCTCCTTGCACGCTTCGGCGATGCCGCGGACGATCGTGCGCCCGTCTTCCACGGCGAGCTTGCCGGTCGCGAAGTAGTCGAGGAAGAACAGCGGCTCCGCGCCTTGCACGACGAGGTCGTTCACGCACATCGCCACGAGGTCGGTGCCGATCGTGTCATGGCGGCGGCAATCGATGGCAATTTTGAGCTTGGTGCCGACGCCGTCAGTGGTGGCGACCAGAAGCGCGTCGCGGAAGCCCGCGGCCTTCAGATCGAACAGCGCGCCGAACCCTCCGAGCGCCGCGTCGGCTCCGGGCCGCGCGGTGGCGCGCGCAGCCGGTGCGATCTCTCGCACCAGCTCATTGCCGGCGTCGATGTCGACGCCGGCGTCGCGATACGATCCGCTGGTCGGCGATCCGCTAATGGCTTCCTCGTTCACGCTGTCGTGTTAGAGTGTGCCGCACCCGGCGGCGGGCCGAACATAGCCGATTGCAACGGCTTTGCAACGACGGCGGGCGGCCCAAAACGTCTCCACCGCAGGATGGAACCGATCACCATGGCGCTGTTCCCGAAGGCGAGCGACCGGCCCGGATGGCGTCGGCTGGTCCGTCCCGTTTTTGTCCTCGCGGCCGGGCTGCTGCTGGCGTCGGTGCTGGCTTTCGGCGGCGCGTCGGCGGCCTCGGCCGCCGACGATGTCTTCACCGTCGCGAACGTGCCGGTGGACGCGACCGCCGCCACCGCCGCGGCGGCGCGGGAGCGGGCACTGCAGGAAGGTCAGCGCCATGCCTTCCAGCGGCTCCTGCAGCGCTTGACGCCGGCATCCCAGCGTGCGCGCCTGCCGCAACTTTCGGATTCCGCCATCGCCGATCTCGTTCGCGACTTCGAGATCGCGGGCGAGAAGACGTCCCCGGTGCGCTACATTGCGTCGCTGACCGTACGCTTCAAGCCGGTCGAGGTGCGCAATGCGCTGCGTGACAGCGGCATGGCGTTTTCGGAGACGCCGAGCAAGCCGGTCCTGGTCCTGCCGATCGTCGAATCGAGCGGGGGGCGCGTGCTGTCGGACTCGACGGATTGGTACGCCGCGTGGGCACGCGCGGTGCCGGGTGACGGCCTCGTTCCGTTCATGCTGCCCGGCAGCGCCGATGAGGTCTCGGCCCTTGTGCCACCGGACGCCGCAGCGGCCGGAGACGAGCGGACGCTAATGCCGCTGGTGGCGCGCGTCGGTGCCGGCAGCGTGCTCGTTGCGGTCGCTCGGCCCCATGCCGATGACGCGACCGGTCGCGACGGCATCGACGTCTCGGCGCGACGCGTCGGCGCCGCGGCGGGGGAAGAGACCTTCGTCGCGTCCTTCGCGCCGCAGCCGACGGATACCGTCGCGGCAGCGGTCTACGACCGGGCGGTTGCTGCGGTCGAGGCGGAGATCGAGGAAACCTGGAAGCAGTCGAGCGTGCTGCGTTTCGATTCGATGCGCAGCATTGCCGCGCGCGTGCCGCTCGGCGAGCTCGGCTCTCTCGTCGCTGTCGAGCGTGGGCTCGATGGCCTCGCGCCGGTGCAGCGCGTCGACATCATTCGCATCGGCCGCGACGAGGCCGAATTCCGGCTCACGTTCATGGGCGACGAGGAGCAGTTGCGGCTTCTGCTGGCGCAGCGCGACCTGCTCCTGAGCGGCGACGGCGGCGGCTACGTGCTGCGGCCCGCCTCGGCGCGCCCGGGATCGTCGCGGTGAGCTTGCCCAACGTCATCACGCTGGCGCGGCTGCTCGCCGTGCCCATCGTGGTCTGGGCGCTGCTCGCCGACGAGATGGCAATGGCGTTCTGGCTGTTCGTCGCCGCCGGGGTCTCGGACGCGATTGACGGGTTCATCGCAAGGCGCTTCGGCTCGCGCACGGTGGTGGGGGGCTTCCTCGACCCCTTGGCCGACAAGGCACTGCTGGTCAGCGTCTACATCACGCTCGGCAAGCTCGGGGATCTGCCGCTGTGGCTCGTGATCCTCGTCGTATCCCGCGACATCCTGATCGTCGGCGGCGCGATCCTCTTCCAGACGCTGACCCATTCGCTCAAGCCCGAGCCGCTGCTGGTCAGCAAACTGAACACGCTGGCGCAGATCCTGCTGGCGGCGACGTCGCTCGCCGCCGGAGCCCTGGGAGTCGAATGGCGGCTCGGGGTCACCGTCCTGGTTTGGACGGTGGCGGCGACCACTCTCGCGTCCGGGGGCAGTTACATCGTCCAGTGGAGCCGTCGGATAGCGTCGATGGAGCAGGGCCGGTGACCGACACGCGGCCGGCGCTGTTCTGGATCGCGGTCGCAGTCGTCCTGGCGATCCTCATTTACCTGCTGAGCGCGGTTCTGCTGCCCTTTGTCGCGGGCTCCCTCGTCGCCTACTTCCTCAACCCGGCCGCCGAATGGCTGGAGAAGCACGGCCTTCCCCGGTGGGCGGCGGCGACGGTGACCCTCGTCGTCTTTCTCGTCGCCGTCATTGCGATGCTGATGCTCGTGGTTCCGGCGCTCACGTCGCAGGCTGCTGCGCTCGTCCAGAACCTGCCGGGCATTGTCCGCGGCATCCGCGAGCGCGTGATCGAATGGATGCCGTCGTTGCAGGAGCAGTTCGGCGGCAGCATCGACGAGATCGCCGGTAAAGCTGCTTCAGCGGCCGGAGACCTCGCGGGCATTCTCGTCGGCCTCGCCGGCCGCGTTGTTGCCGGTGGCTTCGCGGTGCTCAACGCGCTGTCGCTGCTGTTCATCATGCCGGTGGTCGCGTTCTACATCCTGCGCGATTGGCCGAAGATCGTCGCTACGGTCGATAGCTGGTTGCCGAGGCCAGTCGTCCCGACGGTGCGCGGTCTGGTGTCCGATATGGACAGCATCGTGGCCGGGTTCGTCCGCGGCGTCGGACTCGTCTGCCTGATCCAGGCGGTGTATTACGCCGCGGCGCTGACGCTCGTCGGCCTGCCGTTCGGCCTCGCCATCGGCCTGTTCGCCGGCTTCGCGACCTTCATACCGTTCGTCGGCGGCCTGGTGTCGTTCGTGCTGGCGCTGTTCCTCGCCATCAGCCACTTCAGTACGTGGACGCCGGTGTTTCTCGTCATCGCGGTGTTCGCGATCGGCCAGTTCAGCGAAGGCTACCTTCTGACGCCGCGACTGGTCGGCAACCGCGTCGGCCTGCATCCCGTCTGGGTGATCTTCGCCCTGATGGCGGGCGGCGCGCTGTTCGGCTTCCTCGGAATCCTGCTGGCGGTCCCGGCGGGGGCGGCGATCGGCGTGCTCACGCGATTCGCCGTGTTGCGGTACCGCGAGAGCCCCTACTTCCAGGGAAGCGCTCAACCATGAGCGACGGGACGAGACCCTCGCCGCCGAGCGCCGCGCAGCTCGCCTTCGACTTCCCGCATCTCCCGAGCTTCGCCGACACGGACTTCCTGATCGCGCCGTGCAACGCCGATGCCGTCGCGTGGATCGAGCGCTGGCCCGATTGGCCATCGCCCGCTCTAGCGCTCGTCGGGCCCGCAGGCTCGGGCAAGACCCATCTCGCGCGCATTTTCGAGGCGCGGGCGAACGCGGTTGCGGTTCTGCCGCCCTCGCTCGTCGGCCTCGACCCCATAGCAGCGCTGGGCGATGCGCGTGCCGCCGTGGTCGACGATCCGGAGACGGTTCTGGCCGACGCCGCTGCCGCGGAGGGATTGTTCCACCTCTACAACCGGCTGGCGGGGGTTCGGGGCCATCTGCTGCTCACCGGCCGCCGCGCGCCCGCGCGCTGGACCACCGCTCTGCCGGATCTCGCGTCACGGCTCGCGACGGCGACGGTCGCAGAGATCGCGGCGCCCGACGACGCGTTGCTCGCCTCGATCCTGGCCAAGCTTTTCGCCGACCGGCAGCTTCGGCCATCGACCGATGTCGTTCGCTATTTGTTGGCGCGGGTCGAGCGCTCGGCTGACGCACTTGCGCGAGTCGTCGCGGCGGTCGATCGCAATGCGCTGGCGCGCGGCCGCGCCGTGACCGTCGCCGTGGCCTCGGCCACCCTGCGCGAACTCGGCATCGACGAGTAGCCGAGAAGAAACAAGAAGAGAAAGGACCCCGCCATGGATTTCCGCATCGCCGGACGGATCGCGCTCGTGTGCGGCGCAAGTCAGGGACTGGGGCGCGCCTGCGCGGAGGCGCTCGCCGCCGAGGGCGTCAACGTGACGATCAACGCCCGCCGCCGCGATTCGCTCGAGGAGGTCGCCGCTGCCATCCGCGACGCTGGAGGGCCGGAGGCGAGCCTCGCGCCGGGTGATCTTTCCACGGAGGAGGGGCGCCATGCGGTCCTGACGGTCTGTCCGGAGCCCGACATCCTGGTGACCAACGCCGGGGGCCCGCCGACCGGCGACTTCCGCAATTTCGCCCGCGAGGACTGGATCAAGGCGCTCGACCAGAACATGCTGGCGCCGATCGCGCTCATCAAAGCGACGATCGACGCGATGATCCGCCGCAAGTTCGGCCGCGTCGTGAACATCACCTCGGGCGCGGTGAAGGCGCCGATCCCGCTGCTTGCGCTGTCGAACGGCGCGCGGTCCGGGCTCACCGGTTTCGTGGCTGGCCTCGCCCGCGAGGTTGCGATGCACAACGTCACCATCAACAACATGCTGCCCGGGAATTTCGATACCGAACGCCTGCAGTCGAACTTCGTCGCGATGGCGAAGAAGGCCGACAAGCCGATCGAGGATTACCGCGCGATGCGCGAAGGCATGATTCCGGCGAAGCGCTTCGGGCGCCCGGAGGAGTTCGGTTCTGTGTGCGCCTTCTTGTGCAGCGAGCAGGCAGGCTACATCACGGCGCAGAACGTGCTCCTCGACGGCGGTGCGTACCCAGGCGTGTTCTGACGGGCCGCGATCAGCCGAGGTCTTTCGGCCGCGTGAAGGACTCGAACCGCCCGTTGCCCGGCGCGACGTCGGTCCACCGACCGATGTAGGGGAACGCGATCACCGCGAGTGCGCAGGTCGGAAATTTGGCGCGCATGCGGTCGAATGCGAGTCGGGTGGCGGGGCGCGCTCCGATCGTGCCGACGAGTGCCCGGGCGAGCTCATGGACGCCCGGGTTGTGGCCGACGACCATGACCCGTCCGACGGCGCTCGGGACCCGCGCGATGCAGTCGAGGATCGTGGCAGGCTCGGCAAGGTAAAGCTCGCGCTCGAAGCGCGGCGTCGCCGACACCCCTTGCTCCGCGAGCACCGCGAGCGTCTCTCGGGTGCGATCGGCGGTCGAGCACAGCACCATCTCCGGAGCGACCTTTGAATGCGCGGCCAGCCACTGACCTATCGCTGCGGCGTCGTTTCGGCCGCGGTCGTTCAGCGGCCGGCCGTGGTCCGTGCCGTCGGGACCCTTTTGCGCCGCTTTGGCGTGGCGGAGAAGGAGGAGCAAGCGCGTCGCCATGGGGCGACTTTGCCAGACTTGTCAAAGCCTTGTCACTATTCGAGCGGTTTGGAGCCGGACCGCCGAGGGTGTATCCTGACAGAATTCCGCGGGTGCACGCGCTGCGGGATACGGAGGAGCGATGTCCCGCGTCGAAAGCAGTCCCGCAAACGATCCCGGTCCGGCCGTCGCGCCGCCGCTGGTGCCCCTTCCGCGCGACCGCATGGTCAACCGCGAGCTCTCGTGGCTCGCCTTCAACACGCGGGTCACCGACGAATCGCAGAACCGGGCGCACCCCCTGCTGGAGCGGGTCCGCTTCCTGTCGATCTCCGCGAGCAACCTGAACGAGTTCTACATGGTTCGGGTCGCCGGCCTGAAGGCCCAGGTGCGCGCCGGGGTCCACACGCTGTCGGACGACGGTCTGGCACCGGAGCGGCAGCTCGACGAGATCCACAGCGTCGCCCAGGCGCTGATCGAGCGTCAGCAGCGCGAGTGGCTGTCGCTGAAGCAGGAGCTGGGCGAGGCCGGCGTTCGCGTCGTCGCGGCGGGCGATCTGACCGACGCCGATCGGGCGTGGCTCGAGCGCTACTTCATGGAGCACATCTTTCCGATCCTGACGCCGCTGGCGGTGGATCCGGCGCATCCGTTCCCGTTCATCCCCAATCTCGGGTTCAGCTTCGTCCTCGACCTCACCCGGCCGGACGGCGAGACGCTCAAGGCCTTGGTGCCGATTCCCTACCAGACGCGCCGCTTCGTGCGGCTGCCGGGAGAGGGGATCCGATTCATCGCCCTCGAGGCGATCGTCGAGCAGCATCTCGACCGGCTGTTCCCGCGCTTCACCATCGGCGCGCGCGGCCTGTTCCGCCTGCTGCGCGACTCCGAAGTCGAGCTCGAGGAGGAAGCCGAGGATCTCGTTCGCGTCATGGCGCTCGCACTCAAGCGGCGCCGTCGCGGCTCGGTCATCCGGCTCACCTTCACGCGTGCATGTCCGCGCGAGCTCGCCGACTTCGTCATCGAGCAGCTCAAGTGCGCCGGCGAAGACGTGTTCTGGGTCGACGGCCTGCTCGGCCTCGCCGACATCCAGCAGCTCATCGTCGACGAGCGTCCCGATCTCCTGTTCCCGCCGTACAACGCGCGGTTCCCGGAACGTATCCGCGACTACGACGGCGACTGCTTCGCGGCGATCGCGGCCAAGGACATCCTCGTCCATCACCCGTACGAGAGCTTCGACGTCGTCGTGCAGTTTCTGCGCCAGGCCGCGCGCGACCCGAACGTGGTCTCGATCAAGCAGACGCTCTATCGCACCAGCGAGGACAGCCCGATCGTCAAGGCGCTGATCGAGGCCGCCGAAGCCGGCAAGTCGGTGACCGCAATGGTCGAGCTCAAGGCGCGCTTCGACGAGGAAGCGAACATCCGCTGGTCGCGCGATCTCGAACGCGCGGGCGCCCAGGTGGTGTTCGGCTTCATCAAGCTCAAGACCCACGCCAAGGTCTCGCTGGTCGTGCGCCGCGAAGGCGCCGATCTCAAGAGCTACGTGCACTACGGGACGGGCAACTACCATCCGATCACGGCGAAGGTGTACACCGATCTGTCGCTGTTCAGCTCCGATCCGGCACTGTGCCGGGATGCCGCGCGGCTGTTCAACTTCATGACCGGCTACGCGCGCCCCGAATCGTTCGAGAAGATCGCGGCGTCGCCGATCAACCTGCGCGAGACGCTCGTCGCGCACATCGATTCCGAGATCGCCCACGCGCGCGCCGGACGACCGGCGTCGATCTGGGCCAAGATGAACGCGCTGGTCGACCCCGCGATCATCGACGCGCTTTATCGCGCTTCGCAGGCGGGCGTGGAGATCGACCTCGTCGTGCGCGGCATCTGTTGCCTGCGGCCCGGCGTTCCCGGAATGAGCGATCGCATCCGCGTGAAGTCGATCGTCGGTCGCTTCCTCGAGCACTCGCGGATCGTCTGCTTCGGCAACGGCGAGCCGCTGCCGTCAGCCAAGGCGAAGGTGTTCATCTCGTCGGCCGACTGGATGACGCGGAATCTCGACTGGCGCGTTGAGACTCTCGTGCCGATCGAAAATCCGACCGTGCACGAGCAGGTGCTCGGCCAGATCATGGTCGCGAACATGCGGGACAACGTGCAGAGCTGGCGCATGCTGCCGGACGGAACCTACGAACGGATATCGAGGACCGAGCCCGCGTTCTCGGCGCACCAGTTCTTCATGACGAATCCGAGCCTGTCCGGGCGCGGCAGCGCGACCCGCAGCACGGGCGGCGTGCTCCGGCGCTTCTTTCCCAAGGGCTCCAATCCCGATCGGGGAGAGTGATGGCCGACAGTGCGCGTAGCGTCGTCGCCGGACGGCCCGACTGGGACAAGACTGCCGAGCCGACGTGGCAGTCCCACCTCAGCGAGGCCCGCGAAGGCGTCATCGACATCGGGTCGCACTCGGTTCGTCTTGTCGTCTATGCCGGCGGCGGGCGCGTGCCCATCCCGATCTTCAATGAGCGCGCGCTGTGCGGCCTCGGTCGCGGTCTGAGCGAGACGGGGCGCCTCAACCCCGAGGGGCGCGCCGGCGCCATCGAGAATCTCGCGCGGTTCTTCGCGGCGGCGTCGTTCATGGGCGTGCGGCGACCGGCCGTGCTCGCGACCGAAGCGGTGCGCGCCGCAGCCGACGGTCCGGCGTTCGTCGCCGAGATCGAGCAGCGCTTCGGCGCCAAGGTCGAAATCCTGAAGGGCGAGGCGGAGGCGGCGTATTCCGCGCTCGGCGTCGTGGCGGGGATTCCCGACGCCCACGGCCTGATGGGCGACCTCGGCGGCGGCAGCCTCGAGCTCGCGGAGCTCGATCGCGCGACGCCGAAACGCACCGCCACGCTGCCCATCGGCTCGCTGCGGCTGATGGGCAACAGCGACGGGAGCCACAAGAAGGCGCGCAAGATCGTCGAGGATGCGCTCGCACAGACGGCCTGGATCCGCTCGCTGCAGGGCCAGGCCTTCTATCCCGTCGGCGGCTCGTGGCGCGCGCTCGCGACCGTGCACATGTCGCAGCGCGACTACCCGCTGCACGTCATCCACGAATACACGATCGAGGCGGGCGAGGCGGCGAAGCTGCTCGACGTCATCATGGGGCTGTCGCCCTCGACGCTGGCGAAGATCCCGCGCGTCCCGAAGAAGCGTCTTGAGACGCTTCCCTACGCCGCGCTCGTGCTGCGGCGGGTCATCGCCGAAATGAAGCCGTCGCGCCTCGTCTTCTCGGCGCAGGGGCTCCGCGAAGGCTACCTGTTCGCGAAGCTGGCGCCGCAGGATCGGGCGCTCGATCCGTTCATCGTCGACGCCCGGCGCATCGCCCGCACCGAGGGCCGGTTCGGCGACCGCAGCGCCGAGCTCCTCGCCTGGATCCAGCCCCTGTTCGCGAAGGAGACCGTCGCCGAGAAGCGCCTCCGCTACGCGGCGTGCCTGCTGTCCGACATCGCCTGGCAGGAGCATCCCGACTACCGCTCGGAGCAGGCCTACTGCCGGATCCTCC
The DNA here is from genome assembly GCA_050260515.1 of Gemmatimonas sp. GTDB lineage: Bacteria > Pseudomonadota > Alphaproteobacteria > SMXQ01 > SMXQ01 > DATJIG01. The sequence continues at coordinate 49,163 of JBLNCI010000024.1, read as the reverse complement.
GTATGTCGGCGACCGGCATCGACCACCCCGGCCGCGCATTCCTCGCGCTCGCGATCAAGGTGCGGTACGGGGGTGGAGTCGAATCGGGGTCGGCGAAGGCGATGCGCGCGTTTCTGTCCGACGACGATGTCAGGCGGGCGCGTATCCTCGGCCGGGCGCTGCGCCTGGCCTATGCGCTCTCGGCCGGGAACATGGACATCCTCGCCCAGACGCCGCTCGCCCTCGACAAGAAGTCGTTGGTGCTGACGATTCCGAAGGGGAGCGAGAACCTGGTCGGCGAGACCACCAAGCAGCGGTTGGTCAGTCTGGCGCGCTCGCTCGACCGCAAGGCCGAGATCGGCGGCGGCAGCCGCATCGTGCTGTCGGAGAGCTGACGCTCAGGCGCGGGCGGGGGCGGCGGCTCTGGTCTGGCCGACGCCGGTCTCGACCAGCAGCATCTCGCGGCCTTTGACAGCGAGCGCGACCTCGCCCTTCTTCAGCCGCACCGCGTGACGCCCGAACACATCGAACCGCCAGCCGGACAGCGCCGGAACGTCGGCTCCGTCGTTGGCCGCGATCTCCTCGAGGTCCTCGGACGAGGCGATCAGGCGCGGGGCCACGTCCTCGGCCTCGGACGTCATCTTGAGCAGCACCTTGAGGAGGTCGACCACGGGACCCAAGCCGCGCGGCAGCTCACGGCGCTCCGGCATTCGAGGAAGCTCGCTCTCGGGGATCGCCCGCGCCTCCGCGACGGCGGCGAGGATTCCATCCTTCATCCACCCGGCAAGGCCGCTGCGCGACACGCTCCGCGTGCGCGCGAGCTCGTCCTCGTTGGTGGGCGCCTGGGCGGCGATGTCGAGCAGCACTTCGTCCCGGAGCACGCGGCTGCGCGGCAGGTCGCGCGCCTGCGCCTCGCGCTCGCGCCACGCGGCAAGCGCCCGCACGACCGAGAGGAACCGCGGGTTCGCCGAGCGCAGGCGCAGGCGCTTCCATGCGTCCTCGGGCTGCGTGACGTAGGTGGCGGGGCTCGACAGCACCGCCATCTCCTCTGCGACCCAGTCGATGCGGCCGGTCTCGGTCAGGCGGTGGGCGAGCTTCTCGTAGGCGATGCGCAGGTGGGTGACGTCGGCCAGCGCGTAATGGAGCTGCTTCTCGGAGAGCGGCCGGCGCGACCAGTCGGTGAAGCGCATGCTCTTGTCGATCCGCGCCCGGGCCAGCTTGGAGGCGAGCGTCTCGTAGCCGACCGACTCGCCGAAGCCGCACACCATCGCCGCCACCTGGGTGTCGAAGATCGGCGCGGGAATCGTTCCGGTGAGGTGGTGGAAGATCTCGATGTCCTGCCGCGCCGCGTGGAACACCTTGAGCACGCGCGGGTCGTTCATCAGCGCGAACAGCGGCGCCAGGTCGATCCCGGGGGCTTGAGCGTCGACCACGGCCGCCTCGTCGGGGCCGGCGAGTTGCACCAGGCACAGCTTCGGCCAATAGGTGCGCTCGCGCATGAACTCGGTGTCGACGGTGATGAAGTCGGCGGACGCAAGGCGGTCGCAGAGGGCGGCAAGCGCCGGCGTGTCGGTCACAACGAGCATCGGGGATGTGTACACGAAAACGCGGCGACATAGGAAGCGTGGACGCGGCCGGGACCGTGGGATTCCCGGGGCAATCGCGGTCGGCGGCCGCGGCCGCGCGCCCTTGACAAGGCCCTCGCGAGTATGCGTTTTGGCGCACGGCGAATCGCCGTCCCGCGGGCGGGAAACGGCTCAAAAAGGTGGCTTATGCATCCCTACCGGACCCATACCTGCGGCGTCTTGCGCGCCTCCAACGTCGGCGAGCGGGTGCGCCTCGCCGGATGGGTCCACCGCAAGCGTGACCACGGCCAGCTCCTGTTCGTCGACCTCCGCGACCACTACGGCATCACCCAGTGCGTGGTGTCGGTCGGCGACCCGTCGTTCGCGGCCATGGAGTCGGTGCGCCTCGAGAGCGTCATTAGCGTCACCGGCGAGGTCGTGCGGCGCAGTCCGGAGACCGTCAACGCGGATCTCGCCACCGGCGAGATCGAGCTCCGCGTGGAGGAGATGACGGTGCTCTCGCGCGCCGACACCCTGCCGCTGCAGGTGAACAGCGACACCGACTACGGCGAGGAGACTCGCCTCCGCCACCGCTTCCTCGATCTCCGCCGCGAGAAGATGCAGCGCAACATCGTGCTGCGCAGCCAGGTCATCGCGTCGATCCGCCGTCGGATGATCGAGCAGGGCTTCAAGGAGTACCAGACGCCGATCCTGACGTCCTCGTCGCCCGAGGGCGCGCGCGACTTCCTGGTCCCCGCACGTCTTCACCCGGGCAAGTTCTACGCCCTCCCCCAGGCACCGCAGCAGTTCAAGCAGCTCCTGATGGTCGCCGGCTTCGACAAGTACTTCCAGATCGCGCCGTGCTTCCGCGACGAGGACGCCCGCGCCGACCGTTCGCCCGGCGAGTTCTATCAGCTCGATTTCGAGATGAGCTTCGTCACGCAGGAGGACGTGTTCGCGGCGATCGAGCCCGTGCTCCATGGCGTGTTCGAAGAGTTCGCGAACGGCAGGAAGGTGACGCCGGCGCCGTTCCCGCGCATCCCCTTCGACGAGGCGATCCTGCATTACGGCAGCGACAAGCCGGACCTGCGCAACCCGATCAAGATCGCCGATGTTGGCGAGGTGTTCCGCGATTCCGGCTTCGGCATCTTCGCCAAGCTGGTGGCCGGCAGCGGGGTTGTCCGCGCGATCCCGGCGCCGGGCGCCGCGACGCAGCCGCGGAGCTTCTTCGACAAGCTGAACGACTGGGCGCGCGGCGAAGGAGCGCCCGGGCTGGGCTACATCGTCTTCGAGAACGGCGAGGGGAAGGGGCCGATCGCCAAGTTCCTCGACGCCGACCGGCAGAAAAAGCTGCGCGATCTCGCCCACGTGCGCGACGGAGACGCCGTGTTCTTCGCCGCCGGCAAGCCGGCCGAGGCGGCGAAGCTCGCCGGGCTCGCGCGCACGCGCATCGGCGAGCAGCTCGATCTCATCGAGAAGAACGTGTTCCGCTTCTGCTGGGTCACCGATTTCCCGATGTACGAGCGCGACGAGACCACCGGGAAGATCGACTTCAGCCACAACCCGTTCTCGATGCCGCAGGGCGGGCTCGAGGCCCTCGAGACCAGGGATCCGCTGACGATCAAGGCCTACCAATACGACATCGTCTGCAATGGCGTGGAGCTGTCGTCGGGGGCGATCCGCAACCACCTGCCGGAGATCATGTACAAGGCGTTCGAGATCGCCGGCTACACGCGCGAGCAGCTCGAATCGAAGTTCGGCGGCATGCTGAGCGCGTTCAAGTTCGGCGCGCCGCCGCACGGCGGCTCGGCCCCCGGCATCGACCGCATCGTCATGCTGCTGGCGGACGAGCCGAACATCCGCGAGGTCATCCTGTTCCCGATGACCCAGAAGGCCGAGGACCTGCTGATGCAGGCGCCGAACACGGTCGATCCGGCGCGGCTCAAGGAGCTGCACATCCGGCTCGATCTGCCGAAGTCGAAGTAGCCGCTACTCCGCGGCGCGGACGAGTCCGACCGCCGCCCGTCGCCGCTTGTTGCAGTACATCGCCATATCGGCGCGAGCGAGCAGCGTGTCGGTGTCGCCGTCGTTCGGGCCGAAGCGCTCGACGCCGATCGAGGCGCTGACCGAGATGTTCTGGCCCTCGACTCCGACCACGAGACGGTTGAGCGCGCGGTTGAGCGTCTGAGCGCGCTTCAGGCCGTTGCGCCAGCCCGTCGGCACCAGGATGACGGCGAACTCGTCGCCGCCCAGCCGCGCAACGAAGTCGGTGTCGCGGATGTGCGTCTTGAGGAGGTGCCCGACCTGGCGCAGCACCTCGTCCCCGGCGCTGTGGCCGAAGCGGTCGTTCACGGTCTTGAAATCGTCGAGGTCGCAGGCGATCAGCACGCCTTCGTCGCCATAGCGGCCGGCGGCAACCAGCGCGCGCCGGAAGGCTTCCTCGAAGCCGCGGCGATTGAGGAGCCCGGTCAGCTCGTCGGTGACGGAGAGCGTCTCGAGGTAGGCGATGCGCGCACTCTGCGCGACCAGGCGCTTTTCGACCTCGGCCGCGGCGAGCAGCGCTTTTTCGACGAGCGGCGTCTCGTTGTCAGCGGTGACGCAGGCACGATGAAGCCGGCCCGCCACCTCGCCCAGACGAGCGATCAGCAGGCTGTCGTCGCGACGCTGTCGCGTATCCGTCGTCCTGTTCTTCACCTTGCTCATGGACGTCTCCACCCGTCATGAACCCTGCGGGCGCACCTTTCCTGTGGCCCCACGACGGTGGAGCAAGCCGGGTGCCAACTGCGCGGGCCGCGGAAACGCTCGATTTCACGGGGTTTCCTGCAGCGGTCGCCGACGGCGCCGGGAAAAAAGCACCCGGCGACCAGGCAAGCTCTGCCGGGTTCGGCCGCGATGCCCCACGTTGTCGCGGTCTGGCCCCTAGGACCGAGTGGGCGGCGATGCCATAATGGCGGCGCGCCGGTGCGTCGGCGCCGCCGGAGCGGTCCGGCGCCACCGCAACGCCGCGTCACGCCCCGCCCGCGCCATACCGCCAGTACAGGAGAGAGAGATGCACCTGACGCGCCCGCGCCCGGTGACGAGTCCGATGTTCGGCTCCGACGGTTTTCGCCGCACCGTGAGGTCCGCGGCGCTCGCCGCGGTCGCCCTGCTCGCGGCCGGAATTCCGGAAGCCTTCGCGCAAGCGGAGGCGATCGCCGCCCGTCTCGCGCCCCATCGCGCCGCCTACACCATGAGCTTCGGGGCCGCGCGGACGGGTACAGGGACGGTGAATGCCCGTGGCGCGATGCTGATCGAATTCGGCGAAGCGTGCGACGGTTGGACGACCCTTCAGCGCGTGCGCCTCAACCTGATCTCGGCCCAGGGCAACGAGGTGAAGACCGAGTCCAACTTCTCGAGCTGGGAATCCAAGGACAGCCATTCGTTCCGGTTCACCGTGAAGAACTCGGCCGGCGGCAAGACCACCGATGAGTTTCAGGGCTCGGCGACATTGGGGCCCAACGGCGGCGAAGCCGTGTACGAGACCAGCGGCAAGCGGTTCAAGCTCCCGCCGAAGACGCTGTTCCCGACGGCGCATGCCGTCGAGCTGATCCGTCGCGCCGAGGCGGGCGAGCGCACCTTCTTCAATCCGTTCTTCGACGGCGCGACGCCGGAGGGGCCCCAGGAGGTGAACGTCGTCATCGGCGCGCCGGCCGCGGCTGCGGAGAAGCCGTCGAGCCCGCTGCTCGCGCATCGCTCGTGGCCGGTGCGGGTGGCCTACTTCGATGCCGCCGATCCGAAGCCGGATCCCTCGTACGAGGTCGGTCTCAAGCTGTTCGACAACGGCGTCGCCGATGCGTTCGTGCTCGATTACGGAGAATTTACCGTCAACGCCACGTTGGAACGCATCGAGCCGTTGCCAAAGGTGGGCTGTTAAGGCTTTGTTTTCGCTGAGTGCAGGCGATCGTCCCCGGGGTCGATTTGGGGCCCCGGTCATGAATAATTAACCTATTCGGGACAGGTTAGGACGATGCGGCCGCGGGGAAGTCCGGCGGTGAATTGCCGGACGTGGCTGTTGGGGGTGGAGCATGATGGTCGATGGCGGCGCGGGCGCCCGCAAGAACAAAACCATCCTGATCGTCGAGGACAACGAGCTCAATATGAAGCTCTTCCACGACCTTCTCGAGGCCCATGGCTACAAGACCCTGCAGACCAAGGACGGGAACGAGGCGCTGAAGCTCGCCCGCGAGCACAAGCCGAATCTCATCCTCATGGACATCCAGCTTCCCGAGGTCTCGGGCCTCGAGGTCACGCGCTGGATCAAGGGCGACGACCGGATCCGGCACATCCCCGTCATTGCGGTCACCGCGTTCGCCATGAAGGGCGACGAGGAGAAGATCCGCGAAGGCGGCTGCGAGGCGTACATCGCCAAGCCGATTTCCGTCACGAACTTCATGGAAGTCATCGAGCGGACGCTTGCGTAGGCGGACATGACCGCGCGGGTCCTCATCGTTGACGACATTCCGACCAACCTGCGGTTGCTCGAAGCGAAGCTGACCGCCGAGTATTTCGCCGTGCAGTCGGCGCAGTCGGGCGCGGCCGCGCTGCAGCTCGCCGAGCAGGAGCCCCCCGACATCATCCTGCTCGACGTGATGATGCCGGAAATGGACGGCTTCGAGGTGTGCCGCCGGCTCAAGGCGAACCCGCGCACGGGGGCGATTCCCGTGGTCATGGTGACGGCGCTCTCCGACACCGAGGACCGCGTGAAGGGCCTCGAGGCCGGCGCCGACGACTTCCTGACCAAGCCGGTCAACGATCTGACGCTGTTCGCCCGGGTGCGCAGCCTCGTCCGCCTCAAGATGGCGATGGACGAGTGGCAGTCGCGCGAGGCGACGTGCGACCAGTTCGGTCTCTCCGTCGAGCACCACGACGTCAACGTCGCCGACGATCCCAAGGGGCGGATCCTCGTCGTCGAGCCCGATCGCTTCACGCTCGAGAAGGTGGCGCACACCCTCGAGGCCCACGGCCATTTCGTCGTCACCGCCACCAGCAGCGCCGAGGCCGAGCAACGGCTCGCCCGCGAGACGCCGTTCGACCTGGTGATTTCCGCGCTGTACCTCGGCGATTCCGACGGACTGCGGCTGTGCTCGTCCATCCGCTCGAAGCCGCAGATGCGGCGGCTGCCGGTGCTGCTCCTGCTCGGTCAAGAGGAGCTCGGCGGCCTCGTCAAAGGCTTCGACATCGGCATCAACGACTACCTGTTCCGCCCGATCGACAGCAACGAGCTCAAGGCCCGCGTGCGCACCCAGGTGCGCCGCAAGCGCTACCAGGACGGGCTCCTCGACACCTATCAGCGCAGCCTCGCGCTGGCGCTCACCGACGGTCTCACCGGGCTCTACAACCGCCGCTATTTCGAGGCCCACCTCGAATCGACGGTCGCCCGTGCGCGCGCTGGCGGCAAGGACGTCAGCATCCTCATGATCGACCTCGATCACTTCAAGCGCGTGAACGACACCCACGGCCACGCCGTCGGCGATCACGTGCTGAAGGAAGTCGCGCGGCGTCTTTCGCACGGCATCCGCGAGGTCGATCTCGTCGCGCGGATCGGCGGCGAGGAGTTCGTCGTGGTGATGCCCGACTCGACCGACGGCATCGGCCTCAAGGTGGCCGAACGGCTACGCCTCGCCGTGGCGTCGGCCCCGGTCGAGACGCCGCCCCCGGCGGGCGCGATCTCGGTCACAGTTTCCGTGGGCGTCGCGGTGGTCGAGGCCGGGGAGACCGGCGCCGATGCGCTCCGCCGCGCCGACGATGCCCTGTACCGGGCGAAGAACCAGGGACGCAACCGCGTCGCTCCGGCTCGCTCGTCGCCCGGCCAGGGGCGGGCGCGCCCCGCCGCCGCCGGCTGACCGAAGTGTCCCACGGCCGACCTCGTCGGTCGCGGTGCGTGGGACAGTCATTCCCAACGGAAACAATGCGCTAGCCCGTTTGTCCCACTGTCCCACACTGGGCGTTTGGGACACCTGGGACAGTTGGGACACTTTTACACAGGCGGTTTGCACAGGCGGCTGCACAGGGGGGCCGGGCAGGCCCGCGCGCCGTTTGCTCCGGCCAACAAAAAAGCCGCCCCCGAGGGCGGCTTTTTCCTTCGTCGGGCGGCCGTTCGGCCGCGGCGACTACTTGATCTTGGTTTCCTTGAAGTCGACGTGCTTGCGGGCAACCGGGTCGTACTTGCGGAAGCTGAGCTTCTCGGTGGTCTTCCGGGGGTTCTTCTTGGCGACGTAGAAGAAGCCGGTGCCGGCGGTGCTCTCGAGCTTGATCAGGACGGTGTTCGACTTGGCCATGGCCGCAAATCCTTAATTCGGCGGCTGTTCGGGGCCGCGAAGGGGCGCCACCATAACCGCTCTGGCGTGCCTGTCAAGGCGCGGAAAGCTTTGTATTTTCAATATGGAACGGCGCTGGTGCCGATCGCTCGCGACGCCGTCGCCTCCGCCGGAACGGCGAGGGCCAGCGCCTTGGCGTAGAGCTGGCGCTGGGCGAGCAGCCCGCGCGCCACGTCGAGGTCCGCCGTCCGCTCGCCCCGCGCCTTGGGGCAGGTGCGGGCGAGGTCGCGCCGCTGCGCCTCGTCGAGGTCGGTCGCCGTCCGCCATGCGGCAAGCCTGAGCGCGTCCGTGATCTCGCCCCGGCTGATCCGGGCCAGAACGGCGCTGCCATCCTCTTCGACCGCCGAGGTGCAGACGTTGGGCAGGATGCCGAGCCCGTCGAAGGTGTAGCCGGAGGGCGCGTAGAGCCGCGACCAGGTGATCGCGAGCTCGCCGTCGTTCGGCAGCCGGATGATGTTCTGGACCGTGCCCTTGCCGTAGGAGTTGCTGCCGACCACCACGGCGCGGCCGCGGTCCTGGAGCGCGGCGGCGACCACCTCCGAGGACGATGCCGACCCGCCGTCGATCAGCACCACGATCGGCGCCCCGGCGGCGGCGTCGCTGCCGGTGGCGTCGAACAACTGGAAGCTGTCGGGATGGCGCCCGCGGGTCGAGATGATGCGGCCCGACGACAGGAAGATATCGGCGACGGCGACCGCCTGATCGAGCAGTCCGCCCGGGTTCCCCCGCAGGTCGAGAATGATACCCGCGAAGCGTCCGTTGGTGCGGCGGCGCGCTTCGGCCACCATCTGGCTGAGGGAGCGCGCGGTGCCCTGGTTGAACGACGTCACCTTGATCAGTGCCGCGTCGCCGATCATGTCGAGCCGCACGGTCTCGGGAATGATCGAGGTGCGCGTCAGCACGACCTCCTGCGGACCCGCGGCCCCGGTCGGCGACAAGGACAGCCGGACCGGCGTACCCGGGCGGCCGCGGAGGCGGTCGATGGCGGCGAACTCGTCGAGCTTGCGGACGTCCTCGCCGTCGATGCGGAGGATGATGTCGCCGGCGCGGATCGACGCGCGTGCCGCGGGGCCGTCGCGCGACACCGACGAGATCACGACGCCGCGCGCGTCGACCGTGATCTGCGCGCCGATGCCGCCGTAGCCGTCGCGCGCCGCGCGCTGGGCGCGTGCCTGTCGCGCGTCGGCGTAACGGCTGAGCGAGTCGAGCGGGTGAAGGGCCCCGCGCAGGATCCGGGCGTACACCTCCTCGGCGGTGGCGGACGCGACGGCGCGCGAGCGGTCCTCGGCTGCGGTGATGAACTCGGTCGTGATACGGGCCCAGCCGTCCGGATCGTCGTCGTCCGGCGCAATTGCCCGTCCGATGACGCGGCCGCGCTCGATGAGGCGGACCTCGCCCGACCCGACCTCGGCCACGAAATCGTGGTCCAGCGACGAGACCTGCTCGAGGGCGCTCGACGCGAGGATCCCCATCGGGATGGCGTCGACGTACTTGTCGTGAATCCCGTGGAAGGCGACCGCGAAGACGCGGCCGCCGGCGTTGGGCTCGAACGCCTGCTCGCCACGGCGAGGACCGGCGCAATCGGCGGCGAGGAGCGCAAGGAGACCGCAGAGAACGGCCCGCGCCTGGCCCCGCCGGGCAGCCGCAATCATCCCCCGGCCTCTGTCGCCCAGTTGGTCGCCACCAGCGCGCCCTTGGCTCGCGGGAGAATCAGGAGGGTCAGCGCGAGCGTCACCGGGATCCAGATCCCGAGCTGCACCGCCGTCGGCGGCTGGAACATGCGCTCGACCATCAGCAGCAGCGGAACGACGATGTGGCCGACGATGGCGATGGTGAAGTACGCGGGCGCGTCGTCGGCCCGATAGCGCACGGTGTCGAGGCCGCACGAGGGGCAGGGGGCGCGCAGGGTCAGATACCCGGTGAACAGGGCGGCATTGCCGCAGGCGGGGCACCGGCGGAGGAGGCCGCGACCGATGGCGGGCCACAGCGCGCGGCGGTGCGCGTGCGCGTCATGATCCGCGCCCGGGGAAGGTGGCGCGGTATTCGAGGTTAACGACGTCATGGAAAATGTCCGGTGGCGGGCGACGGGCTCAATGTAGGGTGCCGCCGCCGCGATTTCATGGGGAATTTTCGCATACCGCCTATCGGCGGCGGCCCCGTCGCGCGCGCCATTGCGGCCGCCCGGCTCCCGCTCGTTCGCCCCGGCCGCCCGGCCCCGCCTGGTCCGACTCGGCGGTCCGGGATGCGGACGCGAGGGCGAGGAGCAGTCCGCCCGTCACCGGGCTCGCCTCCCGAACCACGACCTCCAGCCGCTGGCCGAGGCGGTAGATCGTGCCGGTGCGCAGGCCTTCGAGGATATGGCGTCGCTCGTCATGCCGGAACCGCTCGACACCGAGCGTGCTCACCGGCACCAGCCCCTGGGCGCCGATGTCGTCGAGCGCGACGAACAGGCCGAAGCGCGTGACGCCGCTGACCCGGCCCATGAAGCGCGCGCCCACCTTGTCGGCGAGGAACAGCGTGAGATAGCGCTCCATGGCCTCGCGCTCGGCGGCGACGGCGCGACGCTCGGTGCCCGATATGTGCTCGCCCGCGCGCACGAACGACTCGCCCGCGGAGCGGTCGATGCCGCCCTCGCCGAGGCCCAGCGCCCCGATCAGCGCGCGGTGGACGAGGAGATCGGAGTAGCGGCGGATCGGCGACGTGAAGTGGGCGTACTTGCGGAGCGCGAGGCCGAAGTGGCCGATGTTCTCGGGGCTGTAGACCGCCTGCGACTGGGTCCGCAGCACGAGCTCGTTGACCTCGGTCGCGAACGGCATCGTCTTCACGCGGTCGAGGATGTTGGCGAACGTGCTCGCGCGCAGCACCTGGCCCTTGGCGAGCTTGATGCCGAGGGTGTCAAGGTACTGGCGCAAGGCCTCGACCTTCGCCTCGTCGGGACGGTCGTGAATGCGGTACATGCACGGGAAGCGATGCTTCTCGAGCGCCTCGGCCGCGGCCACGTTGGCGAGAATCATGAACTCCTCGATCAGCCGGTGGCTTGCCAGGCGGTCGCGCCGCGCGATGCGATCGATGTCGCCGCCGGGCCCGAACACCACCTTGTATTCGGGCAGGTCGAGGTCGAGCGTGCCGCGCTTCGCGCGGGCCTCGGACAGCGCCGCGAAGGCGGCGTACAGCGGACCGCGCACCATCGCCACGACCTGCGGCTCCGCCGCGGTGTGGGAGCCGTCGCGGATCGCCTCGGCCTGCTCGTAGGTGAGGCGCGCCTGCGATCGGATCATGGCCCGGGTGAAGCGGTGGCGCTTCATGTGGCCGTGGGCGTCGATCCACATGTGCGCGGCTAGGACCGGGCGGTCCTCGTCGGGACGCAGCGAGCAGAGGTCGTTCGACAGCCGCTCCGGCAGCATCGGCACCACGCGGTCCGGCATGTAGACGGAGTTGCCGCGCTCGTAGGCCGTGCGATCGAGCGGCGATCCGGCGCGCACGTAGTAGGCGACATCGGCGATGGCGACGATGAGATGAAAGCCGCCCTCGTTCTGCGGATCGGTGTCGGGCTCGGCCCACACCGCATCGTCGAAATCGCGCGCGTCCTCGCCGTCGATGGTGACGAGGGTCTCGCCACGCAGGTCCTCGCGGCCAGCCATGGTCGGCGGCGTCGCGGCGCGGGTCTCTGCCAGCACGCCGTCGGGGAACACGGTCGGAATGCCGTGGCCGTGGATCGCGATCAGGCTGACGACGCCGGGATCGTCGAGATGGCCGACGCGCTCGACGATGCGCGCCGTCGGCAGCCCCGCCGCGCGGCGCGGCAGGGCGACGGCGCGCACGAGGTCGCCGGGCTTCGCGCCCTTGGTATGCGCGCCGTCGACCATGAACGACGACTTGGCGCGCCGGTCGGTCGGATCGATGCGGCCGCGGCCGTCGCTCAAGCGGAAGATGCCGAGGATCTCCGCCGGACCCGAGCCGAGTCGCCGCAGGATGAACGCGTCGTAACCGCCGTCCGGGTCCTGCCGGAGCTTGGCGAGGATGCGTTCGCCGGCGGCGGGCGCGGGACCCTCGTCGCGTGGCGGCGCGACGTAAATCGGCGGCGGATCGCCCGTGCCGTCCCAGTCGGCCGGCTTCGCCAGCAACTCGCCGTCGGCGTCCGGGCCGACGATCTCCAGGATCTGCACCGGCTTGAGCGCGCCGCCGACGCTGAAGCGGCGGCCCTTGACGAGATTCACGCGGCCTTCGGCCACGAGCGAGCGCAGCAGCAGCCGGAGCTCGGAGCGTTGCGCGTCGCGCACGCCGAGGCCGCGCGCGATCGCACGGCGTTCGGACGGGCCATGGGCCTGTAGGAAGCGGAGGACGGAATCGGGGTCCAGCGGGCCAGACGGGGAGGTGCGGGAGCGGCCCAATGTCGGCTCAGTATCTCAAGCTCAGCCGACGGCCTTCGCGCGCCGTGCGCGCTTCGGCGCGGCCTCGCTGTCGTCGTTGTGGGCCGCCGTCTTCGCGGTGCCCTTGCCGGACTTCGCCGCGCGTTTCACTGGAGTCTTCCGTGCCTTCGCCGACGTGATGTCGATGGTCTCGGCCGCGCCCTCGGCGGCAGCGGCCCCAGCCTTGGCGCCCTTCTTGCCCTTCGCGGGCTTGCCCTTGGCGGCGCGGGCGTCGATCAACGCCACCGCGGCCTCCAACGTCAGCGTCTCCGGATCGGTTCCCTTGGGCAGCGTGGCCACCGTGCGGCCGTGCTTGAGATACGGACCGAAGCGACCCTTGTAGAGGGCGACGTCCTTGTCGTCCTTCGGGTGCCGGCCGATGTCGCGGAGCTTCGCCGCCGCGGCGCGCTCGGTCTTGGTGTTGATGAGATCGACCGCACGGTTGAGCCCGATCGTCAGCACGTCCTCGTCCGCGGGGATCGACGCGTAGATGCGGTCGTGCTGCAGGTACGGACCGAAGCGGCCGATGCCGGCCTTGATCGGCAGCCCGCTGTCGGGATGCTTGCCGACTTCGCGCGGCAGCGACAGCAGCTTCAGCGCCTTGTCGAGATCGAGCTCGGACGCGCTCCAGCCCTTGGGCAGGCCGACGCGCTTCGGCTTGGTCTTCTCCTTGCCTTCGCCCTCGACCTCGCCGAGCTGCACGTAGAGCCCGTACGGTCCCTTGCGCAGGGTGACGGCGAGGCCCGTGCCCGGATCGCTGCCGAGATTGACCGGCCCCGCGGCGGCCGCGGAATCGTCGCCGTTGCCGTTCTCGACCGCGAGCCGTCGCGTATAGCGGCATTCGGGGTAGTTCGAGCAGCCGATGAACGCGCCGAACTTCCCGAGCTTGAGGCCGAGGCGCCCGTTGCCGCAGCCCGGGCAGACGCGCGGATCGGTGCCGTCGGGACGCGGCTGGAAAAAGTGGGGACCGAGCGCCGCGTCGAGGGCGTCGATCACCTGGGTGATGGTGAGGTCCTTGGTGCCGTCGACCGCCTTCGAGAAGTCGGACCAGAAGTCGGTGAGCACCTGGCGCCAGTCGATCTTGCCTTCGGAGATGTCGTCGAGCAGGTCCTCGAGCTTGGCGGTGAAGTTGTACTGGACGTAGCGCTCGAAGAAGTTCTCGAGGAACGTCGTGACGATGCGGCCGCGGTCCTCGGGGATGAAGCGGCGCTTGTCGAGGCGCACGTACTTGCGCTCCTGCAGCACCGAGAGGATCGAGGCATAGGTCGACGGACGGCCGATGCCGAGTTCCTCGAGCTTCTTCACGAGGCTCGCCTCGGAGTAGCGCGGCGGCGGCTGGGTGAAGTGCTGCTCGGGCGTGACGCCGCGGCGGCGCAGCGACTCGCCTTCGCTGAGCGGTGGCAGGCGCCGCTCGGAATCCTCGGCGGTGGGATCGGCCTTGTCCGCTTCCTCGTCGCGGCTCTCCTGGTAGAGCTTCAGGAAGCCGTCGAACGTGACCACCGAGCCGGTCGCCCGCAGGACGACGCCGTCGCCGGCGATATCGACGGCCACCTGGTCGAGCACCGCGCTCTCCATCTGGCTCGCGAGCGTCCGCTTCCAGATCAGCTCATAGACCCGGCGTTCCTCCTCCTTGAGGTGATGCAGGCCGCTCGGGAGGCGGAACATGTCGGTCGGGCGGATCGCCTCGTGGGCCTCCTGCGCGTTCTTCGCCGACGACTTGTAGGTGCGCGGCGCGTCCGGCACGTAATCCTTGCCGTAGTCGCGCTCGATCAGGCGGCGCGCCGACCCGATCGCCTCGCCCGAAAGCGTGACGGAGTCGGTTCGCATGTAGGTGATCAGGCCGACGGTCTCGCCGCCGACCTCGACGCCTTCATAGAGGCGCTGGGCGATGCGCATCGTGTTCTGCGCCGACAGCCCGAGCTTGCGCGAGGCCTCCTGCTGCAGCGTCGAGGTGGTGAACGGCGCGTAGGGGTGGCGGCGGGTCTGGCGCCGCTCGATCTTCCGGACCGAGAACGACGCGCGCTCGATCTTCGCCACGGCGGACTTCGCCGCCTCTTCGTTGGCGAGGGCGAACTTGTCGAGCTTCTTGCCGTCGATCTCGGTGAGACGCGCGGCAAACTGCACGCCGTCGGCCTTGGCGAGTTCGACGTCGACGGTCCAGTACTCGCGCGGGACGAAGGCCTCGATCTCGCCCTCGCGCTCGCAGATGAGACGCAGCGCGACCGACTGGACGCGGCCGGCCGAGCGCGAGCCCGGCAGCTTGCGCCACAGCACCGGCGAGAGGGTGAAGCCGACGAGATAGTCGAGCGCGCGGCGCGCGAGGTAGGCGTCGATCAGCGGGCGGTCGAGGTCGCGCGGATGGCGCATGGCCTCGAGGATCGCGTTCTTGGTGATCTCGTGGAACACCACGCGCTGGATGCTCTTGCCCTTGAGCGCGCCGCGCTGGCGCAGCACCTCGAGCACGTGCCAGGAGATCGCCTCGCCCTCGCGGTCCGGGTCGGTGGCGAGGATCAGGCCGTCGGCATCCTTCAGCGCCTTGACGATGTCGCGGATGTGGGACTCGCCGCGGTCGGCGGTCGACCAATCCATCGCGAAGCCCTCATCGGGCCGGACCGAGCCGTCCTTCGGCGGCAGGTCGCGGACGTGGCCGTACGACGCCAGGACCTTGTACCCGGACCCCAGGTACTTATTGATGGTCTTGGCCTTGGCCGGCGATTCGACGACGACGACGTTCATCACGCTGTCCGAAAGAGAGTGTCCCAAGCAGCCCCGGTGCCCGCAGAGTTCGGACCCGGTTCAGTAAACATTTGGTAAATCAGGCAATTACCGCGGCAATTCTGTTCCCTGGATGGCGCTCGATCCGCCCGGCGAGTTCCAATTCCAGGAGAACCAGGGCGACCACGGCGGGGGACAAATGGCACTGCCGGATGATTTCGTCAACCGCGAGCGGGACGGGGCTGAGCAGTTCGGCGACTCGGCTGCGGGCCTTTTCGACCTCTGATTCCAATGGCTTAGGTGGGCTCTGAGGGGGTGCTGAAAATCCCTCGTCGGGCGGCCGCCCTGCGGCGGGCCCAAGCGCGGCAATGACGTCGGTAGGCTCCTCGATCAGGGCCGCGCCGTCCCGGAGCAGGCGATTGGCGCCGCGCGCCCGCGGGTCCATGGGCGAACCCGGCACCGCCATCACCTCGCGGCCCTGCTCGCCGGCGAGGCGTGCCGTTATGAGCGATCCCGACCGCAGCGACGCCTCGACCACGACCACCCCGAGCGACAGGCCGGAGACGATGCGGTTGCGGATCGGAAAGTGCCGCGCCGTCGGCGACAGGCCGAGCGGCTGCTCGGAGACCAGCGCCCCGGTCTCGCGGATCCTCTCGTACAGCCCGGCGTTGTCGCGCGGATAGATGATGTCGACGCCGCCCGCCATCACCGCGACGGTGCCGGTGGCGAGCGCGCCCTCGTGCGCGGCGGCATCCATGCCGCGCGCGAGCCCCGAGACAACGACGTACCCGAGCTGCCCGAGCGCCGCGGCGAGATCGCGGCCGAACTTGCGCCCCGACCCGGACGCGTTGCGCGCGCCGACGATCGCGATGGCGCGGTCGGTCAGCAGCTCCGGTCGGCCGAGCACCGACAGCAGCGGCGGCGCGTCCTCGATCGCGGAGAGGAGGCGCGGATACTCGGGATCGCCGAGCGCGAGCAGCCGCCCGCCGATCTTCGCGAGCGCATCGATCTCGCGTTCGGCGTCGTCGGCGGACGGGATGCGGAGCCGGGAGCGACCGCCGGCCCGCGCGAGCGACGGGAGTTCCTCGACGGCGGCGGACGCCGACCCGAAGCGCGCGAGCAGCGCCCGGAACGTCACCGGTCCGACGTTCTCGCTGCGGATGAGCCGCAGCCAGGCGATCCGCTCGGCGTCGGCGATGACGGTGTCGGCGCGGTTCATTGTCTCTGCGTGGCCGCTCCCCTCGCGGCGCCCTGTGGCCGCGCCCCTGTGGCCGAGCATTGTGCCGGAACCGTGGGGCGAGTCACGCACCCCCTGGTTTTTCGAATGGTTTCAGCCGCGTGTCCACGTTCGCCCGGCGGGATCGGAGAATTCGAGCGCCGGATGCCGCGGTGGTTCCGACATTCAGGCCCCGGGCTGCCGCTGGCCGATCCTGGGCTCGGTGCCGGCCATGAGGCGCCGGATGTTCTCGCGGTGGCGCCACACCACCAGCACGGCAACGAGGCCGAGGGCGATCGCCAGAACCGGCGCGAGCGGCACGTCGAGCGCCAGAGCGAGGATCGGCGCGGCGATCACCGATGCGATGCCGCCGACCGACGAGCGCCGCGATGCCGCGGCCGCGACTAGCCACGTCAGCAGTGCGCCCGCACCGACCGTCGGCGACAGCGCGAGAGCCACGCCGAGAGCCGTCGCCACGCCCTTGCCGCCCTTGAACCTGAGCCAGACGGGAAACACGTGCCCGACCACAGCGGCGATTCCGGACACGCAGGACCAGATCACCAGCTCGCGGATGCTGCCGCCGGTGGGCGCATACCAGTTCACATAAATAAGTGCGGCGACGATCACGGCTGCGACTCCCTTGCCGCCGTCGAGCAGCAGGGTGAGGGCGGCGAGCCACTTCTTCCCGGTGCGAAGAACATTCGTCGCCCCGATGTTGCCGGAGCCGATGGCGCGGATGTCGCCCATCCCGGCGAGCCGCGTCAGCACGAGCCCGAACGGGATCGAGCCGAGCAGATATCCGACGAGTAGTGGAATCGCGAGGAACGCCGTCAGCGACACGCCGGATGTCTCGGCCATGATCCCCGTCCCGATCTACCGACGCCGCTCGGCGCCGGCCTCATAGACCGTGTGGCCGGCGACCACCGTCCGGAGCGCATGACCCTGGACCGGGCGGCCGCCGAACGGGGTGTTCTTCGACTTGCTGAGGAGGGCCGCCTCGTCGATCTTCCACGGTCGGTCGATGTCGATGACCGTGAGATCGGCGGGCGCGCCTCTGGCAAGACGGCCGCGCGGCAGATCGAGGATCGCGGCGGGGCGCGAGGTGAGGAGCGCGAGCGCCGCCTTGAGGCTCAGGCGCTTGGTGTGGACGAGTTCGAGGGTGAGCGGCAGCAGGGTCTCGAGGCCGACCGCGCCGGCCTCGGCCTGGATGAACGGCAGCCGCTTCGCTTCCTGGTCCTGCGGCGCGTGGTCGGAGGCGATCGCGTCGATGGTGCCGTCGGCGAGACCGGCGACGATCGCCTGGCGGTCGCTCTCGGAGCGGAGCGGCGGGAACACCTTGGCGAACGTCCGCCAGTCGCCGACGGCGGTCTCGTTGAGGCCGAAGTAGGGTGGCGCCGTGTCGCAGGTGACGGGCAGCCCGCGCTCCTTGGCGCGGCGGATGAGGTCGACCGCTTCCCCGGTCGAGACATGAGCGACGTGGTAGCGGGCGCCGGTCATCGCGACCAGCCGCAGGTCGCGCTCGATCAGCATCGCCTCGGCTGCGGGCGAGATCCCGGACAGCCCGAGACGCGTCGCGAGCTCGCCTTCGTTCATGGCGCCACCCTCGGTGAGCTCCGGGACGTCGGGATGCTGCACGACGAGCAGCCCGAACGCCGACGCGTAGGCGAGGATGCGGCGCATCACGAGCGGATTGGAGACCGCGTTGGTGCCGTCGGTGAACGCGACGGCGCCGGCCGCGGACAAGAGGCCGAGCTCGGTCATGCGCTGGCCCTTGGTGCCCTGGGTCAGCGCCGCGTATGCCTCGACCCGGACGCCGCCGGCCTCGCGGCCGCGTCGGACGACGAACTCGACCATCGCCGGGTTGTCGATCGGCGGATCGGTGTTGGGCAGCGCGACCACGGTTCCGATGCCGCCCGCGGCCGCGGCGGCGGTGGCGGTCTCGATGGTCTCTTTCTCTTCCTCGCCGGGCTCGCGCAGATGCACGCGCATGTCGATCAGTGCCGGCGCGAGCACGTGTCCGTTGCAGTCGATCTTGTCGATCCCGTGCGGAACGCCCTCGGCGAACAGGCGCGGGCCGATGTCGGCGATCACGCCGTTCTCGACCAGAACCGCGCCTCTCTCGTCGCGATCGGACGCGGGATCGACCAGCCGGGCATTGACGAAGGCGATGCGGCCGCTCATCGCGCGCTCCGGTTCGGACGGTTCGCCGCCGCTTCGGTCGCGCGAACCACCGCCTCGAGACACGCCATGCGCACGGCGACGCCGATCTCGACCTGCTGGGTGATGACGCTGCGGTCGATGTCGTCGGCGACCTCGGTGTCGATCTCGACGCCGCGGTTCACCGGGCCCGGGTGCATGATCAGCGCGTCGGGCTTGGCGGCGGCGAGCTTGTCGTAGGTGAGGCCGAAGAAGTGGAAGTACTCGCGCACGCTCGGCACGAAGGTGCCGTGCATGCGCTCGAGCTGGAGGCGCAGCATCATGACGATGTCGCAGCCCTTGAGCCCCTCGCGCATGTCGTGGAACACCTCGACCCCGAAGCGCTCGAACACCGGAGAGACCAGCGTGCGCGGGCCGACGACGCGGACGCGCGCGCCCATCGTGGTCAGCAGGTGGATGTTGGAGCGGGCGACGCGGCTGTGCACGACGTCGCCGCAGATCGCGACCAGCAGACCCTGGAGCTTGCCCTTGCGGCGGCGGATCGTCAGCGCGTCGAGCAGCGCCTGGGTCGGATGCTCGTGGCTGCCGTCGCCGCCGTTGATGACCGAGCAGGCGACCTTCTGGGACAGGAGCTCGACCGCGCCGGAGCAGGGGTGGCGCACGACGAGGACGTCCGGCTGCATGGCGTTGAGCGTCATCGCGGTGTCGATCAGCGTCTCGCCCTTCTTGATGGACGAGTGCTGGACCGCCATGTTGACCACGTCGGCGCCGAGGCGCTTCGCCGCGAGCTCGAACGACGTGCGGGTGCGGGTCGATTCCTCGAAGAAGAGGTTCATCACCGTGCGGCCGCGCAGCACGTCGAGCTTGCCCTCGGACGGACGGCCCATGTCGACGAAGCGGTCGGCGCGGTCGAGGAGATACGTGATCTCTTCGGGTGACAGCCCCTCGATGCCGAGTATGTGTCGGTGGGGAAAACGGGCGGGCTCGGCGGGGGGGATCATCAAAGCGCCACTATAGGGTCGCGACCTCACGGCCGCAAGGCAGCCGATGGCGCGCGTGCCCTCAAATCGCCACGCGCCAGTCACGCGCCGCAGCCGTGCGGTATGGTTTTCTTCCGTGGCGCGGGTCGTATTCCGCCCTCAGCCAAGATCAGGCCGCTCCCGCCCGATGCCCGACTCCCCGACGCCGTCGAAATCCCCGAAAGCCTCGCTGCGCGTCGAGCGCCGCAGCGCGACGACGGTCGTCATCGCCTTCGCGGGGACGTGGCGCATCGGCGTCGAGGTGCCGTCGGTCGACGTGGCGCTCGCGGAGGTCGACTCCGGTGGCGGCGCGACGGAGATCGCGCTCGACGGGAAAGACCTGTCCGATTGGGACAGCATGCTGATGGTCGCGATCCGCCGTATCGAGGCCCGCTGCCGCGACCGCCGGGCCCATCTCGACTGCGAGGGGCTGCCCGCGACCCTGCGCTCGCTGCTGCATCTGACCGAGGCGCACGCCGAGCAGATCGAGATCGTGCCGCCGGAGCCTGAGCCGATCACCTTGACGGAAAAAGTGGGCCACGCCAGCCACGCCGTCGCCCGCGCCGGCGCGAACTTCCTCACGTTTCTCGGCGAGGCGACCATCGCCTTCGGCCGGTTCGTCACCGGCCGAGCGCGCTTCCGCGCCTCCGATCTCGCCCTCGTGCTCCAGCAGAGCGGGGTGCAGGCGTTGCCCATCGTGTCGCTGATCTCGGTTCTGATCGGTCTCATCCTCGCCTTCGTCGGCGCGATCCAGCTTCGGCAGTTCGGAGTGCAGCTCTACGTCGCGAACCTGGTCGCGATCGCCATGCTGCGCGAGATGGGCGCGATCATGACGGCGATCATCATGGCGGGCCGCACCGGCGCGGCCTTCGCCGCCGAGCTCGGCACGATGCAGGTCAACGAGGAGATCGACGCGCTCAGGACCTCGGGCTTCGATCCGATGGAGTTCCTCGTTCTCCCGCGCATGCTGGCGCTGATCGCGATGATGCCGCTGCTGTGCCTCTACGCCGACGTCCTCGGCATTGCCGGCGGCGCGCTGATCGGCGTCACCATCCTGGGGCTGCCGTGGGTCGAGTACTGGAATCAGACCCAGACCGCGATGACGGCGGGAAACTTCGTCATCGGCCTCACCAAGTCGTGCGTGTTCGGCGTCATCATCGCGCTCGCCGGATGTCTCAAGGGCATGACGTCGGGGCGCAGCGCCGCCGCCGTCGGGCTCGCCACGACGTCGGCCGTGGTCGTCGCCATCGTGCTGATCGTGGCCACCGACGGCCTTTTCGCCGTCGTGCTCAACGTGCTGGGGCTCTGAGATGGCGGCGCGCGCGAAGATCGTCGTCAAGGACATGGACCTCGCCTACGGCGACGTCGTCGTCCAGCGCGATCTCAATTTCACCGTCAACGAAGGCGACGTGTTCGCCATCATGGGCCGAAGCGGCTGCGGAAAGTCGACTCTGATGCAGCAGATGATCGGCCTCAAGCCGCCGGCGAAGGGCGAGGTGTATTACGACGGGCGTCCGCTGTGGGCCGCCGAGCTTGAGCAGCGCCGGGCGATGGTGCGCCACTTCGGCATCCTCTATCAGAACGGTGCGTTGTGGAGCTCGCTCACCCTCGGCGAGAACGTCGCGCTCCCGCTCGCCGAATACACCGATCTGTCGCCCGGCGACATCCGCGACCTCGCCTGTCTCAAGCTGGGGCTCGTCGGCCTCGGCGGATTCGAGGACTACTATCCGGCGCAGCTCTCGGGCGGCATGCGCAAGCGCGCGGGGCTCGCGCGCGCCATGGCGCTCGATCCCGACATCCTGTTCTTCGACGAGCCGTCGGCGGGACTGGACCCGCTCAGCTCCCGACATCTCGACGACCTGATCCTGGCGCTCAGGGATGCGCTCGGCTGCACCGTCGTCGTCGTCAGCCACGAGCTTCCCAGCATCTTCGCCATCGCCAACAACTCGATCTTCCTCGACGCCGAGGAGAAGCGCGCCATCGACGGCGGCGATCCCAAGGTGCTGGTACGCGAGTCGCCATATGACCACGTCCGCGATTTCCTCACCCGCGGCGAGACGGAAGCCCGTCCATGAGCCGCCGCGCCAACGCCAAGATGATCGGCGCGTTCGTGCTCGGCGCGGTGGCGATCCTGGTCGCTGTCATCCTCGTGCTCGGCAGCGGCCGGTTCTTCGTGCGGATGAAGACGTATGTCCTGTTCTTCCAGGAGGACGTGGCCGGGCTGAACGTCGGCGCGCCCGTGCTGTTCCGCGGCGTGCGCATCGGCTCCGTCACCGACATCCTGATCCGCTACGAGGCGGACCAGGCCCGCGTCTATATCCCGGTCTACGTGACGATCCAGCCGAGCAAGGTCATCGTCGGCGAGCCGAACGGCAACCGCCCGCCCGAGGCGCTGGTGGAGGCCGGGCTGCGCGCGCAGTTGCGGACGCAGTCGTTCGTCACCGGGCTGCTCGCGGTCAATCTCGACTTCGAGCCGAACGTCCCGCCGCGGTTCGCGGGCATCGACAAGCGCTATCCCGAGATCCCGACCGTGCGTTCCGCGTTCACCGAGGCGCGGGCGACGCTCACCGATCTCGTCAACGAGATCCGCAAGCTGCCGATCGCCGAGATGCTGCAGCAGCTTTCGTCGAGCGCGCGCAATCTCGATCGTCTCGTCGCCGACACCGACGAGCTGGTGCGGACGATGCACGGCGACCTCAGCGCCACGATGCAGGAGCTGCCGCCGATGCTGCGCAACATCAGCCAGGCGGCGAACGAGGTCACCGCGCTGGCGCGCAACGTCGACGCCGGCGTGCCGGGCATCCGCGATGGCGCCCAGGAGGCGGTCACGAAGCTCAACGACACGCTCGACCAGGTGCAGAAGGCGGTCGGCGGTATCCAGTCGGCGGTCGGCGAGACCTCGCCGTTGCAGTCGCAGATGGCGCGGACGCTCTCGGACATCGGCGATGCCGCGGTCGCGGTGCGGGCGCTCGCCGAGTACCTCAACCAGAATCCGCGCGCGCTTCTCACCGGGCGCGGCAAGGACGGGATGGACGATGCTCGCTAGGACGCGGATCGGATTGATGGCGGCGGCATTCGCCGCGGCGCTCGCGGCGTGCGCGGGGCAGGGCACGCCGTCGCGCTACTACGTGCTCTCGCCGACCGCGCCGGAGAGCGATCGTCGTCCCGACGGGCCCGCGGTCTCGGTCGGTCCGGTGACGCTCGCGAAGTACCTCGATCGGCCGCAGATCGTGACGAGGCCGACCCCGAACCAGCTCGATGTCGCCGAGTTCGACCGCTGGGGCGGGCGGCTCGAGGACAACGTCGCGCAGACGCTCGCCGAGGACCTCGGTCGTCGGCTCGGCACCGCGCGCGTCACTGTCTTTCCGGCCGAGCCGGTCGGTCGGACCGACGCGCGGGTCTCGGTCACGATCGGCCAGTTCGAGCGGATCGGCGACGGCAGCGTCGTCCTCGAGGCGCGCTGGCGCCTGATACCGGCGGGCGGCGAGCCGACCATGGACTCCTCCCGTATCGTCAGGCGCGCGTCTGGGTCGGGTTACGCGGCCACGGTCGCGGCGATGAGCGACGCGCTGGGCGATCTCGCCGAGCGGATCGCCGCAGCGATGTCCGGGCGGGTGTCGGCGCGTTAGCGCACCAGCATGACGATCAGCGGCAGCGTCAGCGCCGAGAGCACGGTGGTGGCCGAGATGATCGTCGCGATCACGTCGCGGTCGCCGCCCATCTCGGCGGCGAGCACGTAGGCCGAGGCCGAGGTCGGCACGCCCATGTAGACGACGGCGACCGCGAACGAGACGCCGCCGACGCCGAAACCGGCGAGCATCAGTGCGGCCACTGCGGGCGATACCAGCAGCTTGAGGGCGCACGCGGCGGCGATCGCCGGGAACCGCGCGCGCAACGCGGTGAGCTCGAGCGCCGCGCCGACGGCGAGCAGGCCGAGCGGCAGCGACGCCTGGCCGATGAGCTTCAACGGACCGCTCAGCCAGCCGGGCAGACTGACGCCGACGCCGTTGATCGCGAGGCCGGCGAGGCAGGACAGGATCAGCGGATTGCGGGCGAGCGAGCCGACGACGGAGGGGCGCTTCGCGGAGGACGACGGCGCATAGCGCAACAGACCGACGACGGAAATCACGTTGACCATCGGGATGACGACGGCGAGCCCGACCGCGGCCAGCGCGACCCCGGTGTCGCCCCACACCGCCAGCGCCGCGCCGACGCCGACGTATGTGTTGGGGCGGATAGCGCCCTGCAGCACCGAGCTCAGGGTCGCGCCGTCGAGCGCCATCGCCGTCGGGATGGTCACCGCCGCGGCGGCAATGACGAGCGTCGCGAGCGCCAGTGCGATCGCCACCGCGCCGCCTCCGGCGAGCGAGGTCGTCGAGAGCGACTGGAACAGCAGCGCAGGGAACAGCACATAATAAGTGAGACGCTCGACCGCCCGCCACGCGGCGGGGCCCGGCCAGCCGATGCGCCGCGCGCCATAGCCCGCCGCGATCAACGCGAACAGCGGCAGGAGCGCGCCGAGGACGGCGGTCACGGACCCGGCGTGCTGCGGGCCCGCAGCCAGTCCGCCTTCAACCAATCGATGAAGCCTTCGAGGATGTACGCCGCGGCGAGCTTGTCGACCGCCTCGGCACGCCGCGCCCGGCTGACGTCGGCGTCGAGCATGGTGCGCGTGACGGCAACGGTCGAGAGGCGCTCGTCCCACAGCACCACGTCGAGGTCGCGCAGCTTGAGAAGGTCGGTCGCGAACTGGCGAACCGCCTGGCAGCGCGGTCCTTCGCTGCCATCCATGTTGAGCGGCAGCCCGAGCACGATGGCGATAGCGCCCTCGGCATCCACCAGCGCCAGCAGCCGCTCGAGGTCCGCCTTGAGCTTGGTGCGACGGATGGTCTCGCGCGCGCTGGCGAGCGTCCGCTCGGGGTTCGTCGCGGCGACGCCGATCGTCTTGGTGCCGAGGTCGAGCCCGATCAGCGGAGCCCGGACGGGAAGGCGTTCGGCGAGGTCGGCAGGGTTGCGAAGCGGCATTGGCGGATGATACGTTCTGGCCTTCGCAGTCCGGCGGAATCCGCCCGGTTCTGCTGTGTTTTCAGCCAATTACATGCGCATCTAATCCCATGTCGCTCGACAAAGCCACCGTTGCGAGAATCGCGCGGCTTGCCCGCATCAAGGTCCCGGCCGGAGAGGAGGAGGCGCTCGCCGCCGACCTCTCGCGCATTCTCGCCTTCGTCGAGCAGCTCAACGAGCTCGACTGCAAGGACGTCCCGGCGATGGCGTCGGGCGTCGCCGGCATGAAGCTCCGCCGCCGCGCCGACGAGGTGACGGACGGCGGAGTTCAGGAGAAGGTGCTCGCCAACGCGCCCGAGTCGCGCGACGGCTACTTCGCGGTTCCGAAGGTCGTGGAATGAGCGCGCTGACCGATCTCACGCTCGCCGAAGCCCGCGACGGCCTCAAGGCGAAGAAGTTCTCCGCGGTCGAGCTCGCCGACGCCCACGTCAAGGCGATGGAATCGGCGCGCTCGCTCAACGCGTTCATCACCGAGACCCCGGAGGTCGCGAAGAAGCAGGCGCAGGCCGCCGACCAGCGCATCGCCAGGGGCGACGCGCGGGCGCTCGAAGGCCTGCCGCTCGCGATCAAGGACCTGTTCTGCACCGAGGGCGTGAAGACGACCGCGGCGTCGAAGATCCTCGGCGACTTCGTGCCGCCCTACGAGTCGACGGTGACGGCGAAGCTGCTGGCGGCCGGCGCGGTGTCGGTCGGCAAGACCAATCTCGACGAGTTCGCGATGGGCTCGTCGAACGCGACCAGCGCGTTCGGCGCGGTCACGAATCCGTGGAAGCGCAAGGGCGACAATCGCCCGCTGGTGCCGGGCGGCTCGTCCGGCGGCTCGGCGGCGGCGGTCGCGGCGCGCACCTGCCTCGGCGCCACCGGGACCGACACCGGCGGCTCGATCCGCCAGCCCGCCGCGTTCTGCGGCATCGTCGGCATCAAGCCGACCTACGGCCGCTGCTCGCGCTGGGGCATCGTCGCGTTCGCTTCGTCGCTCGATCAGGCCGGGCCGTTCGCGCGCACGGTGCGCGACACCGCGATCCTGCTGCGAGAGATGTCGGGCTTCGATCCCAAGGACTCGACCTCGGTCGACCGATCGGTGCCCGATTTCGAGAAGGCGCTCACCGGCGACGTCCGCGGCCTCAGGATCGGTATTCCGAAGGAATACCGCATGGACGGTATGCCGAAGGAGATCGAGCAACTCTGGCAGCAGGGCATCGAGTGGCTGAAGGCGGCCGGCGCGACACCGGTCGACATCAGCCTGCCGCATACGAAATACGCGCTGCCCTGCTACTACATCGTGGCGCCGGCGGAGGCGTCGTCGAATCTGGCGCGCTACGACGGCATTCGTTATGGGCTTCGCGTGCCGGGCGAGTCGATCGACGATCTCTACGAGAACACCCGGGGCAGCGGCTTCGGCGCCGAGGTCCGCCGCCGCATCATGATCGGGACGTACGTGCTGTCGGCCGGCTACTACGACGCTTATTACCTCAAGGCGCAGAAGGTCCGGACGCTGATCGCCCGGGACTTCGAGGACGCCTACAAGAAGGTCGACGCGATCCTCACGCCGACGGCGCCCTCGGCCGCCTTCGCGCTGGGGGAGAAATCCGACGATCCGATCACCATGTATCTGAACGACGTGTTCACGGTGTCGGTCAACCTCGCCGGGCTGCCGGGCATCTCGGTTCCCGCCGGGTTGTCGTCGGACGGCCTGCCGCTCGGGCTCCAGGTCATCGGGCGCGCATTCGACGAGGAGACCGTGTTCCGCGTCGCGGGCGTGATCGAATCGAGTGCCAAGTTCACGGCGAAGCCGGACGGTGCGGCATGAGCGAAGCCAACGGAAAGAACCTCATCGAGGGCAAGACCGGGGCGTGGGAAGTGGTCATCGGCATGGAGGTGCACGCCCAGGTGCTCTCCAAGTCGAAGCTGTTCTCCGGCGCGTCGACCGCGTTCGGCGCGGAGCCGAACACCCAGGTGTCGCTGGTCGACGCCGCGATGCCCGGCATGCTCCCGGTCATCAACGACTTCTGCGTCGAGCAGGCGGTGCGCACCGGCCTCGGCCTCAAGGCGCAGATCAACCTGCGCTCGGTGTTCGACCGCAAGAACTACTTCTATCCTGACCTGCCCCAGGGCTATCAGATCTCGCAGTACACCCAGCCGATCGTCGGCAAGGGCGAGCTGATCATCGACCTGCCGGGCGGCGAGAGCCGCACCGTCGGCATTACGCGGCTCCATCTCGAGCAGGACGCGGGCAAGTCGATCCACGACCAGGACCCGCAGCTCACCTTCATCGACCTCAACCGGTCGGGAACGGCGCTGATGGAGATCGTCTCCGAGCCGGACATGCGCTCGGCCGAGGAGGCCGCGGCGTACCTCAAGAAGCTGCGCTCGATCCTGCGCTATCTCGGCACCTGCGACGGCAACATGGACGAGGGCAGCCTCCGCGCCGACGTCAACGTGTCGGTGCGCAAGCCGGGCGCGCCGTTCGGCACCCGCTGCGAGATCAAGAACGTGAACTCGATCCGCTTCGTCCAGCAGGCGGTCGAGTACGAGGCGCGCCGCCAGATCGAGCTCCTCGAGGAGGGCGGCACGGTCAAGCAGCAGACGCGGCTGTTCGACGCCGGTCGCGGCGAGACCCGCGCCATGCGCACCAAGGAAGAGGCGCACGACTACCGCTACTTCCCCGATCCCGACCTGCTGCCGCTCGAGCTCGAGCCCGAGTGGGTCGAGCGCATCAAGAAGGACCTGCCGGAGCTGCCGGACGAGAAGAAGGCCCGCTTCATGGCCGAGTACGGGCTGACCGCCTATGATGCGGGCGTGCTCGTCGCCGAGCGCGCGTCGGCCGACTACTTCGAGGCGGTGGCGAAGGGCCGCGACGGAAAGAGCGCGGCGAACTGGATCATGGGCGATCTGTTCGCGGTGCTGAACAAGACCGGCGTCGGCATCGAGCAGTCGCCGGTGTCCGCCGAGGCGCTCGGCGGCATGCTCGATCTGCTCAAGGACGGCACGATCTCCGGCCGCATCGCCAAGGACGTGTTCGCGGCGATGGTCGAGACCGGCAAGCCCGCGAAGGTCATTGTCGAGGAGAAGGGCCTCAAGCAGATCACCGACACCGGCGCGATCGAGGCCGCCGCCGACAAGGTGATCGCCGACAACCCGAAGCAGGTCGCCCAATACAAGGGCGGGAACCCGAACCTGATCGGCTGGTTCGTCGGCCAGGTGATGAAGGCCACCGGCGGCAAGGCCAATCCCGGCGCGGTGAACGAGATCCTGAAGAAGAAGCTCGCCGACTAGACGCGAGCCGTTTGATACGCGTGCGCGCCATCGGCGCGCCGGGCTGGCGCCGCATCGGAGGACCGTCGATGCAGGCCAAGGACCTGATGACACGCGATGTCGTGTCGGTGACGCCGGACACGCCCGCGCACGAGGTCGCCCGCGTGCTGCTCGATCACGCGATCAGCGCCGTTCCCGTCGTCGATTCCGGCGGCTCGCCCGTCGGCATGATCAGCGAGGGCGACCTGATCGCGCGCGGCGACAGCGACCGCGACAGCCGCCGCGACTGGTGGCTCGCGCTCCTCGCCGAAGGCCAGCAGCTCAATCCCGAGTTCCTCGCCTCGCTGCGTCGCGGAAACGACACCGCGCGTCATCTGATGGCGGCGCCGGTCGTGACCGTCGAGGAGACGACGGAGGCGAGCGAGATCGCCCGCCTGCTCGCGCAATACCGCATCAAGCGCGTCCCGGTGGTCCGCGACGGTCGCGTCGTCGGCATCGTCAGCCGGGCCGATCTGCTGCGGGCATTGGCGGCGGAGCCGGCCGCCGCGGGCGAGCCACGAAAGAACGGCGGCTTTCTCGCCGAGGCGATCCGCGAAATCGAGCACCGGGTCGGGCTCGGCCAGGATGACGAGGGGCGCGCGGCCACCGGCTCTCCGGCTCCGTCTCCGCGCGCCGACGAGACGGTGGACGCCTCGGCGTTCCGCGCCGCGACCGAACACGCGGAGATGGAGGACGTTCGACGGCGGCACGCCGAGCGCAGGCGCGCCGAGCAACGTCGCCACGCGAAGTTACAGGAGCTGATCGATCGTCATATCGAGAACACGACGTGGTCGGATCTGCTGCACCAGGCGAAGCAGGCCGCCGAGCGCGGCGAGACCGAGTTCCTGCTGCTGCGGTTCCCGAGCGAGCTGTGCAGCGACGCGGGGCGCGCGATCAACGTCGGCGAGCCGGAGTGGCCGGCGACGTTGCGCGGCGAGGCCGCCGAGATGTACCTGCGGTGGGAGCACCAGCTCAAGCCGCACGGCTTCCATCTCTCGGCCCAGGTACTGGATTTCCCCAACGGCGTGCCGGGGGATATCGGCCTCACGTTGAGCTGGAAGGAATAGTCCGGAGACGAAGCGGATAAAGAACCCGCCGCGGCGCGTTGCACGCCGCGGCGGTTCTTATGTGCGCGCTACCTCCAGCCGTAGCGTTCGTAATGGTGATGCGAGTGCGGTTCGCGCGACACGTAATCGCGTTCGTAGACGACGCACCCTGACAACGTCAGCAGCGCGGCGGCGATCAACACGACTCGTCCAAGCATCGATGTCCTCCGTGGGGATGGGCAGGCAGCCGACGTCAGGCCGCCGCGGTGCCCGCGCGGCGGCGATCCGGCCTAGCCGGTGACGATGTGCCACTGGCCGTCCGGTTCCAGGCAGGCGGTGCCATAGAACGGCTGGTTGGTGCCGTTGATGATGGCGTCGCCGTGATACTCGCGGCAGGTCTGCGGGGCCGCCGGCGCGGGAACGACGGTTACGACCGGCGGCGGCCCGGCGATGACGGGGAGCGCGTAAGGATCCGGGTAGGGGTAGACGGGCGCCGGATAGTAGTACCAGCCGCCGTCGGTCACCCACCACCAGCCTTCGCGACTGCTGTGGACCGCGCGCACCCAGTGACCGCGATGCCACCGATCCCAGTCGCGTTCGGCGAAGCGGTGCTCGAACCGTTCGTGGCGTTCGATCTCGCGACGATGCTCGTAGCGCTCGCGCTCGTGCCGGTCGTCGGCGAGCGCGGGAGCCGCGAGCGAGGGAAGGACCAGAGCCGCGGCGACGAGCGCGGCAGCCGTTTGTTTCCGCATCCGTGCACGGGCCGAAGCCCGCCTCCATTGCCAAACCGTGCATCGAGCGTCGTGCCGGTTTGGGGCCGATTGAGGGCGCGGCCGCGGCGGGACGGCGGCGCTCCGAAGGCGCCGATGCCATCTGCGGCAGCGTCGCATTGGCGGTGGCGAGCTTCGTGGGATATAGAAAGGGAGCGACGAGAGACCTAGGGAGAGTCCCGATGATTCACGGCTACAGTTGGCGTACGTCGAACGGCCGCAAGCTCCACATCATGCTCGAGGAGACGGGCCTCCCGTACAAGCTGTACCCGATCGACATCCGCAAGGGCGATCAGTTCACGCCCGAGTTCCTCAAGATCAGCCCCAACAACAAGATCCCGGCGATCGTCGATGACGAGCCGATCGGCGGCGGCGCGCCGATCTCGATCTTCGAGTCGGGCGCGATCCTGATCTATCTCGCCGAGAAGTCCGGCAAGTTCCTGCCCAAAGAGGCACGCGCCCGCTTCAACGTCCTGCAGTGGGTGTTCTGGCAGGTCGGCGGCTTCGGCCCGATGCTGGGGCAGGCGCACCACTTTAACGACTACGCGAAGGACGGCTCGGAGTACGCGCGCACGCGCTTCAACAAGGAGGCCGGCCGCCTGTACGGCGTGCTCGACAGGCGCCTCGGCGAGAGCGAGTACGTGGCCGGCCCCGAGTACACCATCGCCGACATCATGATCTTCCCGTGGAGTCAGGGCTACGAGAAGCACGGGCAGAAGATCGAGAGCTTCCCCAACGTCAAGCGCTGGCAGGACAAGATCCTCGCCCGCCCGGCGGTGCAGAGGGGCGTCCCGCTGCTGCGCGACATCCCCGAGACGCCGATGGACGAGAAGGCGCGCTCGATCATGTTCGGCGACGCGCAGTACCAGAGGCGGTAGCCGGGCGGAGAGTGCGTCGAAAAAGCGGGCTTACCGCTTGTTCGAGACGCCCGTGCACTCGCTGACGAGGTCCTTCATGTGGCACACGGCCCCGGCCTTCTTCAGTTCGGCCTCGAACAGGCGATGGACCTCGGGATTCTCGTCGGCGTACTCGATCTGATTGCCGCCGTCCTTGAGGCTCGTGTCGGTGCCGCCTTCCCGGTCTTCGGTGCCGTCGGGAGTGAAGCGATAGCGATTGCTGCCCCAGCGTAGGGCGAGATAGCGCGCCGGCTCCGCGCCCGAGTTGAAATGCTGGTGAAACCAGTTCGACGGCGGGACGACGATGCTGCCCGGCTTCCAGTCGACCTTGACGCGCTCGTCCCATTTGCCGTGTTCCCACAGCAGCGTGAACCCCTGGCCGCTCAGGATGATCACGTTGGCGCCGGGGCCGTGGCGATGGGCCTTCTTGTAGGTGCCGACCGGGAATTCGGAGATGTGGGCGACCATCGAGCCGTGGGCGAGTTCGAAGCAGACGTAGGAACCGCCGGCGCCGCGGTTGTCGCGGCGGAACAGCTCGAAGCGGTCGGCGTCGGGGACGAAGTTGGTCTCCCAGATCTTGTACCTGCCGTGGCGGTTAACGAAGAGACTGCCGCCGCCGTCGAACTTGCTCTCGCCGTCGAACCGATCCCGGAAGTCGAAGCTCGCGGAGAAGACGAATTCGGGATTGTGGAACATGTTCATCACCACCGGTGCGGTGATGACGGCGACGTAGCGCGCACGCGCCGACCCGCTGGTGTTGAAGTGCTGGAAGTGGGTGTTGAGCGGGATCGAGAACAGGCTGCCGGCCTTCCACTCGAAGGAATGCTTGCTGCCGGAATCGTTCCAGATCGTCGTCGCGCCGCTCCCCTCGAGAATGTAGACGAGCTCCTCGTACAGGTGTCGCATCGGCTTCGTCGACCGCCCGCCCGCGATCTCCGCGACGTAGCAGTTGTTCGACTCGCCCGCTCCTTCGAGGTTGAGGAACGCCGCGTCGACGCCGAGCCGTTTCCACGGCCCGAGCGTCAGCGCCCGCATGTCGCCGACGAAGAACGTGTCGTAGACCGGAATGCCTTCGCCCCGCTGCCACGCCTTGTAGGTTTCGATGCGTTGCATCGCGGGTGGGGTTTGGCTCTCGACGGTCGCCATGGTCGCTCCCTGATTTCGTTTTTCGGCAGCGACTATATCGGATGCCGATACGTTTGCTAATTCGCAGTCCCGGCGCCATTGCCGGCGCGCCGACAACAGAGTTTTGCGAAAATAGACCCTAGCCGCTCGCCGAGCGGCCCACCTATACTTTCGCCAACAAGACAAATACGGGGCGGCTCGGCCGAACGCGGCCGATCAACGCTTCTTCAGGGAGACATTCATGGCGCTGGTCGACGGCCTGAGCCATCTGCTCGTACAGGTCACGGATCTCGATCGCTCCGAGGCGTTCTATCGCGACGTGTTCGGTCTCGACGTCGTCGGCCGCGATCTCGTCGCCGAGGAGGGCCCGAACTCGCTGCTGCGGACCAACAACGGTCACCTCGTCCTGCTGGTTCAGGTCGACAAGGTCCAGCCGTTCCGTCCGAACAGCAGCAGCATCCATCACGCCTTCCAGCTCACCGCCGCTCAGCATCTTGCCGCGCGCGAGCGGCGCCGCGCCGCGGGTTTCGAGGTCGACGACACCCGCGCTGCCTTCCGCGCCAACGGCCAGTACAGCTTCGACGTCTTCGACCCCGACGGGCACCGGTATCAGGTGCAGGCGGTCGGCCCCGAGGCGTCGGTGGTGATGAAGGCCGACCTCGGCAAGGTCGTGTGCGGCAAGGCCGACGATTTCGCCGTCGGATCCGTCACGCACTTCAAGGACGCGCAGTTCTTCCTCGTGCGCCACGCCGGCGGCTTCCTCGCGCTGTCGCACTGGTGCACGCACATGAACGGCGTGCTGCGCTGGCGGCCCGAGCACTGGTCGTTCTATTGCCCGTTCCACAAGGCGACGTTCAACCGAAAGGGCGAATCGACGAGCCACCGGGCCGGATATCCGGCGCTGCGCCTGCACCCGGTCACCGTCGCCGCCGACGGCACGGTCAGCGTCGACACCAACGAGCTGATCGCCCGCCGCGGCTTCGACCCCTCGCAGCTCGCGCCGTGCGCGTCGGCGTGCGGCGCGTCGGCGGAGGCATAGCGATGGCGCAGACCGAGAGCATCAACCACACGGCGATCTGCGTCCACGACCTCGAGCAGGCGCTCGACTTCTACTGCGGCATCTTCGGGGCCACGACCTACTCGCGCTCCAATTTCCAGATCGAGGACGCACGCTCGGGCGTCGCGATCTTCCAGTCCATCGTGCTCGAGGACTACATGTTCGCGCTGACGCTGGCCCCGAACTTCATGCCGATGCCGCCGGACAGCCAGTTGCGCGGCGCGCACGGCTTCCGCCACGGCTTCGCGGTGTCGAAGGCGCGGTTCGGCGACGTGCTGACGGCGCTGCGCGAGCGTGGCATCCCGTTCGAGGGGCCGGTCGTCCACCCCGAGAAGGGGCCGTTCGGCGAGTCGATCTACTTCAAGGACCCCAGCGGCAATTTCCTCGAGGTGCTGTGGCGGCGCGACGAGGATCCGAATGCGCGCAGGCGGCGGTTCGTCAATGTCGAGTGATGTCGCCCTGATGGCCCGCGGCGCGGAGGCTGTCCGCGTCGCCGGCTACAGCCATTTCGCGCTCGCGGTGCAGGACATCGCCGAGGCGAAGGCGTTCTACACCGACGTGCTCGGGCTCCGCTGGATCGGCACCGATCTGCTGCCGGACTGCGGCCGCCATGGCGTGGCGAGCGCGGGCGCGCGGCAGTTGGTGGCGCTGTGCGACGGCCCGGCGCGGCCGGAGCTCGCGACAACGGGCATCCACTATGCCTTTCGCGTGTCGGCCGCGGGGCGCGAGCGGATCCTGCAACGCGTGCAGGAGCGCGGCATCGCGGTGCATCGTTACAAGGAAGACCGTCCGGCGGAGGACGCCGACAACGTCTACTTCTGCGATCCGTTCGGAAATCGACTGCAACTCGTCCTCGGTGCCGATACGTCGTCGGCGCCGGTGATCGGCATCGATCATGCGGCGGTGCAGGCGATCGACGTCGAGTGGGAGGAGAAGTTCTATCTCAGCCATCTCGGCCTCGCGCGCGATCACGTCGTTGGGTGGCGCACCGCCGACTATGCCCGTGCCCGGCTGTGGGGCGAGGGCAAGGAAGACATGGCGCCGGGCACGCGGCGCTGGGACAAGCGCTACACCGCGATGCACGGCCGCGATCCCGTGCCGCGCCCGAACGTGCAATTGTTCGTCAAGACGGGCGACGGAATCCTCGGCGTCTATCTCGCGACCGAGCACATCCAGGAGCCGCCCGAGGAGCAGGTCGTCGGCGTCCCGCGCCTCGCGTTCACCGTGGCGCGCGAGGACATCGAGCGGCTCGCGGAACGCCTCGCCGACTGGGGGCCGACGGTCGGCCCGGTGGCGCACCCGGCGTCGTCGCCGCGGCGGATCTCGGTCTATGCCAAGGATCCGGGCGGCAACTTCCTCGAATTCTGCTGCTGACGTTTCAACGACAAGACAAACAGGTGACGGCGTGACGCATGTAACCCTCGCGGAAGGTCAGCTCTACCCGATGTTCTCGCTCGCCGAGCGGGACCGCCGGTGGGCGTTGGTCCGCAAGCTGATGCGGGAGAAGAACCTCGACGTCATCGTCGTCCCCAACAACACCGGGCATTCGACCGACTTCCAGGCCAACGTCCGCTGGCTCACGCACGTGGGCGGCGGCGGCGACGCCGACATCTCGGCGGTGTTTCCCGCGGACGGCGAGCCGACGGCGCTCGCCAACCGCGCGAGCTCGAACTGGCTCAGCGGCGCCCAGAACTGGACCAAGGACGTCCGCAACAGCCGCCGCAACATGGGGCAGGCCGCCGTCGATCGGCTGAAGGAACTCGGCGTCGAGCGAGGCCGCATCGGCATCACCGGACTCGGCGCCGGGACGCGCACGCCGATGGGAACGATCCTGCTCGGCTTCTATCAGCTCATCCGCGATACGTTCCCGAATGCCGATCTGGTCGACGCGACCGACGTGCTCGCCGAGGCCCGCTACCAGAAGAGCCAGGAGGAGATCGACGTCCTCACCAAGTCGCAGGAGATCATCGAGAAGGCGATCCGCTCGGAGATCCAGGTGGCGCGCGCCGGGGTGCGCGACTGGGACGTATGGGCGACGGTGATGTCGACCCTGGTGCAGAACGGCTCGGAGCTTCCCGTCCACTGCAACTGGGGATCGGGCAAGAACATCACCTACACGCTGACGCGGCCGACGTTCCGCAAGCTCGAGCGCGGCGACCTCATCATCAACGAGATCGAGGCGTCGTGGATCGGCTACCGCGCCCAGGGCATGCAGCCGCTGTTCGTCGAGGTCGCCGACCCGGTCCACAAGGAGCTGATCAAGCTGCAGCGCGACATCTACAACGCGCTGATGGAGCGGCTGAAGCCCGGCGTCACGGTCGGCGAGCTCGCGCGGCTGACCGAGGAGTTCTGCACCAAGCTCGCGCCCAACCACGGGCCAGCGGCGGGGGCGACCGCGCTCCTCAACATGCACGGCCGCGGCCAGGGCGACGACGGCCCGCTGATCACGCCGAGTCAGCGGCGGCCGGAGCAGCTCGCGGTGGCGTTGAAGGAGAACATGGCGTTCATCTTCAAGCCGTACGTGAAGACCGCCGACGGCTCCTCCGAGTGCTGCTGGGGCGACACCATCGTCATCACGCCGAAGGGCGGTCGGCGGCTGGGCACACGCCCGCACGATCTCGCCGTCTCCGGCGCCTGAGCAGAGCAGGCGAGGGCACACCGATGACACCGACCTCGCGTCGCTCGCTGTGCGCATCGATCGCCGCGGCCATCATCGCCGCCGGTGCGGCGAGCGCCGCCGAGCTGCCCAAGGCCACGCAGGAGCAGCTTCAGGCGATTCACGTCGCGCCGTCGATCCTGGCGGGCATCGACGATGAATTGAAGGTGCCGCAGTCCTGGCTCGACGGCGCCCGCAAGGAACGCAAGGTCCGCGTGTTCGGCTCGCGCGACCCCAAGGAGTTCACCGAATCGACGCGGCCGTTCCGCGAGCGCTATCCGTTCGTCACGTTCGACTACACGCGGGCGACCTACGGCAACCGGGCGCTTAACATCCTCGTTGCATTCCAGTCGGGGCGCGTCATCACCGACGTGCTCACGGGATTCGGCGGCAGCGTCACCCAGTTCAAGGAGTCGGGCGCGCTCGAGAGCCTCGGGGACGTTCCGAACGTGACCCGGGTCGCCTCCGACGTGATGCGCGACGACGACGGCTTCTGGGTCGGGCACCAGATGACCCACTGGTGCATCACCTACAACACGAACGCGATCAAGCCCGACCAGTTGCCGCGTACCTGGGAGGACCTGCTGACGATCCCGGTCTGGGGCGACGGCCATCTCGGCCTCGGCAACCGCCCGCAGCTCTGGCTCGCCCAGTTGTTCGGCGTCTACGGCGAGGACTGGACCAAGGCCTACGTCGAGAAGCTGTTCACGAAACTGAAGCCGCAACTCCGCCAGGAGGGCGTCAACGCGATGATCTCGCTCACCGCGGCGGGCGAGCTGTCGGCCGCGCTGCCGGGCTCGGGCTACCGCACCCAGCGCGATGCCGGCCGTGGCGCGCCCGTGAGCTTGCACTGCCCCGAGCCGGTGCCGATGTCGATCAACCTGATGGCGATCATGCACGGCACGCCGAGCCCGAACGCGGCGAAGCTGTTCGTCAACTGGACGCTGAGCAAGGAAGGCCAGATCGCGCAGTACGTCGCCGACCGCAGCGCTCCGGTCCACGGCGAGCTCCAGAACGACGCGTTCGTGCCGTATGCCGAGAACGTCCGGGGCAAGAAGCTCGCGGTCCGCTCGCCGGCGCTGCTCGAGGAGGCGACCGAGCCGCTGTACGCGATCTGGAACGCGCAGTGGGGCCGGGCCAAGCAGTAGTCGCCGGGAAGGGAACCGGGCTCAGCGGCGCGGGTTGAGTGCCTTAGATCCCTTCTTGGAGTTGTTGTTGCCATGGCCGACGAACGTCCGATCCCGCCCGAGAACCGCAGCAAGTACGAGCCCGCCGCGCAGCAGCCTCCGGCTTCCGGCAACTCGGCCCAGCCCGGCCCGAAGGCCGACGAGCGCCAGCGCAACCTTCGCGAGCAGGGCCGCCAGGGCAACATCGCCCAGAACACCCACAACCAGGGATATCAGCAGAATCGCTGAGCGGCGCGGCGCCGGGACGGCGCACCGCGCCTCCCGGTTGCCGCACTTCGGTCGTAATCGCCCGGCTACACTGGGCGCATGCGCACGCTCCTGATCGCTCTCCTGTTCCTGCCGACGGTGGCACTTGCCCAGTCGGCGCCGACCGTCGTGCCGCCGAGCAATGAGCCGGCGCCGAGCGCGCAGCAGCTCGCCGAGGCGCGGGTGCTCCAGACCTTCATCGACGAATCGGCGGTGCCGTGCCAGACCCGGCCGGCCAAGGAGTGTGTCGACCTCGGCTGGAGGTACGCGGCGGCCAAGCCGCGCGACGGCCTCACCGTCGACGACCTGCAGAAGCTCAGGACCCAGCTCGGCTCGTGGTTCGAGGTCAACAAGGCGCTGCTGCCGGCGCGCACCCGCGCGTCGTTCGCGCTCGGCCTCATGCTCGCCGACGGCATGGGGATGGAACGGCTCCACGCGGGCTTCGACACCAACCACGATGGCAAGGTGTCGCAGCAGGAGCTGCTCGCCGACGTGAAGATGGACAATCGCCCGCTCGGCCAGGTGCTGGCGGATCCGGCGGCGGTCGACCGCGCGGGCGTCGCCCGGCGGCTCGGGCTGCCGCCCGCGCTCACGGACGGGCTGTTCCGCGCCGGAACGCAGTCGGCGCAGCAGCCCGCGCGCTAGCTCTCCAGCTCCTCGCGCTTCATTTCGAGGGCGAGCCACTCGTCCTCGGCCGTGGCGCGCGCCGCCTCGGCCTCGCGCAGCGCGCCCGCGGCCTTGTCGAATGCGGCGGGATCGCGGGCGTAGAGCGTGGTGTCGGCGAGCATCGCCTGAAGCCGTGCGATGTCGCCTTCGAGCCGCTCGATTTCCTTGGGCAGCGTCTCCAGCGCGTGCTTCTCCTTGAACGAGAGCCGCTGGGCGACCTTCGGCCGCTCGGGCTTCGTCACGGGCTTCGGCTTCGCCTTCTCCGCGGGCGCGGCATCCGGCCGGTCGCCGCGCTGCGCGATCATGTCGCTGTAGCCGCCGGCGTACTCGACCCAGGTGCCGTCGCCCTCGGCCGCGAGGGTCGAGGTGACGACACGGTCGAGGAAGTCGCGGTCGTGGCTGACGAGCAGCACCGTCCCGGCGTAGTCGGCGAGGATCTCCTGGAGAAGATCGAGGGTCTCGATGTCGAGGTCGTTGGTCGGCTCGTCGAGCACCAGCAGGTTCGAGGGCTTGGCGAAGGCGCGCGCCAGCATCAGCCGTCCGCGCTCGCCGCCCGACAGCGCGCCGACCGGCGTCCGCGCCTGCTCGGGGCCGAACAGGAAGTCCTTCATGTAGCCGATGACGTGGCGCGACTGGCCGCCGACCGACACCGTCTCGCCGAGGCCGCCGGTCAGCACCTCGGCGAGCGGCGTCGCCGCATCGAGCGATTCGCGCTTCTGGTCGAGCGTCACCATCTGCAGCGACGCGCCGAGCCGCACGGTCCCGGTGTCGGGCGTCAGCGCGCCGGTGAGCACGTTGAGCAGCGTCGTCTTGCCGGCGCCGTTCGGCCCGACGATGCCGAGGCAGTCGCCGCGCTGCACGCGCAACGAGAGATCGCGGATCACCGGCGTCGCGCCGAACGCCTTCGCAATGCCCTTGGCTTCGATCACCAGCTTGCCGGAGGTGTCGCCTTCGCTCGCGGCCATGCTCAGCGCACCCTGTGGCCGGCGCTCGTTGCGCCGCTCGGCGCGTAGCGTATCGAGCGCGCGGAGCCGCCCCTGGTTGCGCTTGCGGCGCGCGGTGACGCCGCGGTGCAGCCAGTCCATCTCGCTCGCGATCTTGCGGTCGAGCTTGTGGCGGACGACTTCCTCCTGTTCGAGGATCTCGTCGCGCCAGGTCTCGAAGGCGGCGAAGCCGCGGTCGAGCAGCCGCGTGGCGCCGTTGGCGAGCCACAGCGTGCGCCGCGACAGCGTCTGCAGGAAACGGCGGTCGTGGCTGATCAGAACGATCGCCGAGCGCATGGCGCCGAGCTCCCGCTCCAGCCATTCGATCGCCGGCAGGTCGAGATGGTTGGTCGGCTCGTCGAGCAGCAGGATGTCGGGCTCCGGCGCAAGGGTGCGGGCCAGCGCCGCGCGACGCCCTTCGCCGCCCGAGAGGCGCCGGGTGTCCTCGGCGCCGGTGAGGCCGAGGCGGTCGAGCATCGAGCGCGCGCGGTGGAGGTGCTCCGGCCGTTCGAGTGCCGCCGTCGCGTAGTCGAGTGTCGTCGCCGCGCCGGCGAAATCCGGCTCCTGCGGCAGGTAGCGCACGGTGAGCCCGGGCTGGACGAATCGCTCGCCGGAATCGGGCTGGATCAGCCCGGC
Source organism: Gemmatimonas sp. (assembly GCA_050260515.1). Taxonomy (GTDB): domain Bacteria; phylum Pseudomonadota; class Alphaproteobacteria; order SMXQ01; family SMXQ01; genus DATJIG01. The sequence goes on along the minus strand of JBLNCI010000024.1, from coordinate 10,121 downwards.
CGCGATCTTCAGGAGCGTCGACTTGCCGGAGCCGTTGCGGCCGACCAGCGCCAGCCGGTCGCCGGGCGCGACCGACAGCTCGGCGCCCTCGAGCAGAGGGGCGCCGCCGAAGGTCAGATGAACGTCGCGCAGGCTGAGGACGGCCGGATCCATGGCGGCGCAACCTAGTCCAGAGCGGCGCGGCGTGCCAAGCTAAAGGGCAGACGGCACCGGGAGCGGAGAGGGCAGCGATGATCGAGCTTTACTCGTGGGCGACGGGAAACGGGCGACGCGCGTCGATCGCGCTCGAGGAATCCGGCCTGCCGTACACGGTGCATCCGATGGACCTCTCGACCAAGGTGCAGAAGGAGCCGTGGTTCCTCGACCTCAATCCCTACGGCCGCATTCCGGTGATCGTCGATCGCGATGGGCCCGAGCCCGTGGTGCTGTTCGAATCCGGCGCGATCCTGGTCTACGTCGCCGAGAAGTCGGGCAAGCTGCTGCCCACGTCCGGGGTGGCGCGGGCCGAGGCGCTGAAATGGCTGTTCTTCCAGACCAGCGGCGTCGGGCCGATGGCGATGCAGGTCCACTGGCTCGCGCGCGAGCGCGACGCCGGCAAGCCCCATCACAACCTCGACGTCTATCGCGACGAGGTGCGGAAGCTGTACGGCATCATGGACCGGCGGCTGGCCGAGGCGCCTTATCTCGCCGGCGAGTATTCGATCGCCGACATCGCCGCGTACCCGTGGGTGTTCCGGTATCCGCAGCAGGACATCGAGCTCTCGGCGTTTCCGCGCCTGGCCGACTGGTTCGCCCGCGTCGGCGCGCGGCCGGCGGTGCGGCGGGGCATGAACATCCCGCCGCGCAAGGACGGTTTGTAGATCGTCAAGCTGTGCCGTGAGAGGCTAGGCGGCCGCGAGCAGCGCGCGGACTTCCGCGATCAGCGCGACATCGGTGATCGGCTTGCGCAACACCGGAGCCCCGGTATCCACGGTGGGGACGTCGTAGCCGGTGATGTAGAGCACCTTCAGCTCCCGGCGACGCAGCCTCGCCATCCGGGCAAGCGCGAAGCCGTTGACGCCGTCGGGCATGACGATGTCGGTGAGCAGCAGATCGAGATGGGGGCCGTCGGCCTCGAGGGCATCGAGTGCGTGATACGGGGTCGGCGCCGCGAGCACGTCGAACCCCGCTGCGCGCAGCGCCTTCTCCGTCGCGTAGCGGAACGCGTGCTCGTCGTCGACCAGCAGGATTCGGGGTGTCACTCGTTCTCCCATACGCGGCCCTGAAACGTCACAGTGTTCGCGTTAACCGTAGCCCGATTCTCCTTGCGAGTCGAGGCTCTGCCAGTCTTAATAAAGACTTAGTTCGCGTTTCCCCAGTCAGCTAAAACCAAGCCCGTCAGCCGATCGCAGCAGAGATCGGCCGGGCGCTCGTCTGTGTGAATTCGGCCTGTCTGTTTGAATTTAGCCTCTGTGAATTCGAGAGCCACCATGAACACCACCATTCCGCAAATCCTGTCGAAATACGAGAGCCAGCTGCTCGACCAGTGGGTCGGCAAGATGGACGGCGCGGACGCCGCCGAGCAGGCGCGTCGCTTCGTTGCCGGCATTCGCAAGGGCGCCGAAACGGGTCGCGTCGACGGCATCGAAGGGCCGGAGTGGGCCGACGCCCGCGCCGTGCTGGAGGAGGTGTCGCGGTCGCGGGCGGTGCGCGGGGCGACCCCGTCGCAGACCGCGACGTTCGTGTTCTCCCTCAAGGAGCCGCTGTTCGAACTCCTGCGTCGCGAGATCGGCGGCGACGCCGCGAAGCTCGCGGCCGAAATCTGGTCGGCGACGGTGCTGCTCGACAAGCTCGGGCTCTACACCACCGAGGTGCACCAGAAGAACCGGGAGGACGTGATCGTCCGCCAGCAGGAGGAACTGCTGGAGCTGTCCACGCCCGTCGTCCAGCTCTGGGAAGGGATCCTCGCCCTGCCGATCATCGGCACGCTGGACAGCGCACGCACCCAGATCGTGATGGAGAACCTGCTCCAGGAGATCGTCACCTCCGGCGCCGAAATCGCCATCATCGACATCACCGGCGTGCCGACCGTAGACACCGTGGTCGCGCAGCACCTCATCAAGACGATCTCCGCGGCGCGCCTGATGGGCGCCGACTGCATCATCAGCGGCATCCGTCCGCAGATCGCGCAGACCATCGTCCACCTCGGCGTCGAGCTCGACGTCATCTCGAAGGCGACGATGGCGGACGCCTTCGCGCTGGCGCTGCGGCGCATCGGCAAGTCCATCGTCGAGCGCGAGGATCGCGACTCCCGAAAGCCGCAGCTGCAGAGGTAGTCCGCCATGGAGCAGATTCCGATTCTGCGGATCGGCGACTGCCTGCTGGTCAGCATCCAGGTCGACATGCACGATCGCCTCGCGATGGCGCTGCAGGACGACCTCACCTCGAAGATCGTGGCGACTCGGGCGCGCGGCGTGATGATCGACATCTCCGCCCTCGAGATCGTCGATTCGTTCATCGGCCGGATGCTCAACAACATCGCGGCGATGTCCCGCGTCCTCGACGCGGTCACGGTGGTGGTGGGAATGCGGCCGGCCGTGGCCATCACCCTCGTGGAGCTCGGGTTGGGCCTCACCGGCGTGAAGACGGCGCTCGACGTCGACAAGGGCCTGGCGCTGATCCGCCGGCTCATCGACGACGGAGAGGACGGCGGCCGTGATCGTCGAGAACACTGAGACGATGGAGCTCAGGGCGGCGGAGGACGTGGTGCGGGTGCGGCAGCTCGTCCGCGCCCACGCCGTTGCGTCCGGGTTCAGCCTCGTCGACCAGACGAAGGTGATCACGGCCGCGAGCGAGATCGCGCGCAACACCATCGACTACGGCGGCGGCGGCAAGCTGGTGCTGGAGGACGTTCGCGCCGGCGTGCGCAAGGGCATCCGGCTGGTGTTTTCCGACCAGGGCCCCGGCATCCCCGATATCCAGCGCGCGCTCACCGACGGCTACACGACGGGAAGCGGCCTCGGCCTCGGTCTCAGTGGGGCGAAGCGGCTGTCGAGCGAATTCGACATCAAATCGGCGCCGGGGGCCGGAACGACCGTGACCCTCATCCGTTGGAAGTGACGCCATGGTGGTAGAAGTCGCGGAACCTACCGATGTTGCCGCGGCGCGGCGGGCCGCGGTCGAGGCGGCGAAGGCGCTTGGGTTCGACGAACTTCGATGCGGCCGCGTTGCGCTTGTCGCGACCGAGATGGCGAGCAACCTGATCAAGCACGCGCCGGGCGGCCGCATCCTGGTCTCGTCCTACTCCGATTCCAGCGGCACCGGCGTCGAGGTGATGGCGCTCGACAAGGGCGAAGGGATCGCCGACGTGGACCGCGCCCTCGAGGACGGCTTCTCCACGGCGGGCACGCCGGGCGGTGGCCTCGGGGCGATGCGCCGGCAGGCCGACGAGTTCGTCTTGTTCTCGCGCCCGGGCAGCGGCACCGCCGCGATCGCCCGGGTCGCCGGCCCGGCCGGCGGTAACCGGCAGGTCGCGGCGGTGGTCGGCGCGGTCACCGTGCCGTACCCCGGGGAAACGGTGTGCGGCGATGCCTGGGCGATCGTCCAGAGCCGGGAGGGCCCGACGGTGATGGTGGCGGACGGGTCGGGGCACGGGCCGATGGCCGAGGTCGCGGCGCGGGCGGCGGTCGAGGCGTTCCTCGCGTCGGCCGCCGACGGGAGCTGCGTCCGGATCATCGAGGACATCCACCGCGCATTGGCGCCGACCCGCGGCGCGGCCGTCGCGGTCGCGCGGGTCGACGCGGCGAGGCGGGTGGTGCGCTACGTCGGCTTGGGGAACATCGCGGGAGCGCTGGTGAGCGGCGGCGAGGTTCGGCACATGGTGTCGCATAACGGAACCGCGGGGCAGATCGCGCACCGGATCCGCGAGTTCGAGTATCCGTTCTCGTCGCCGGCGACCGTGATCCTCCATTCTGACGGCCTGTCGAGTCGCTGGGACCTGTCGGCGTATCCCGGGCTGGCGTTCAGTCATCCGAGCGTGATCGCCGGCGTCCTGTTGCGCGACTGGTCGCGCGAGCGGGACGACGCGTCGATCGTCGTCATGAGGGCGTGACCGATGGACGCGCGGATCCTTGCCATCGCCATCGAGCGCGAGACCGACATCATCCTCGCGCGCCAGCGCACCCGTAAAATCGCCGCTCTGCTCGGCTTCGACGAGCAGGACCAGACCCGCATCACCACCGCGGTCTCGGAGATCGTCCGCAACGCGCTCGAATACGGCAACGGCGGACGCGTCCAGTATCGGCTCCGTGACTTCGGGCAGAGCCAGGCGCTCGAGATCGCCATCACCGACAACGGGCCCGGGATCCCGAATCTGCAGGACATCCTCGCCGGACGGCATCGCTCGACCACCGGCATGGGTGTCGGCATCCTCGGCGCGCGCCGCTTGATGGACGACTTTTCGATCGAAAGCTCGGCCCAGGGCACCAAGGTCGTGCTCACGAAGATGGTGCCGGCGCGCAGCCGGCCGTCGGCGGCGACCGTCGCACGGATCGGCGAGGCGCTGGCGGTCGAGGAGCGTCTCGATCCGCTGAACGAGATCCGGAGCCAGAACCGCGAGATGCTGATGCAGCTCGAGGAGCTGCAGCGCCGGAAGGAAGAGCTCGAGCAGGTCAACCAGGAGCTGCAGGACACCAACCGCGGCGTCGTCGCTCTCTACGCCGAGCTCGACGAGCGCGCCGACCACCTGCGGCGCGCCGACCAGCTCAAGTCGCGCTTCCTGTCCAACATGAGCCACGAGTTCCGCACGCCGCTCAACTCCATCCTGTCGCTGTCGCGGCTGCTGCTGGAGCGGGTCGACGGCGAGCTTTCGGCGGAGCAGGAGAAGCAGGTGTTCTTCATCCGCAAGGCGGCGGAGAACCTCACCGAGCTGGTCAACGACCTGCTCGACATCGCCCGCGTCGAAGCCGGCAAGGTCGTGGTCGCGCCGAAGGAGTTCACCGTCAACGACCTGTTCGGCGCGCTGCGCGGCATGTTGCGCCCGCTGCTGGTCGGCGACGCGGTGTCGCTGATCTTCGAGGAGCCGCACGCGCCGCTGCCGCTCATCACCGACGAAGGCAAGGTGTCGCAGATCCTCCGCAACTTCCTGTCGAACGCGATCAAGTTCACGGAGCGCGGCGAGGTTCGGGTCGCGGCGAAACTCGACGATGAGGCGGACAGCGTCACCTTCGAGGTCACGGACACCGGCGTCGGCATCGCGCCCGAGGACATCGACGCGATCTGGGAGGAGTTCGAGCAGGTCGCCAACCGGCTGCAGGGGCGCGTGAAGGGCACCGGCCTCGGGCTGCCGCTCGCCCGTCGGTTCGCGAACCTGCTGGGCGGATCGGTGTCGGTCGAGAGCGTCGTCGGCCGCGGGTCCACGTTCCGGCTGACGATCCCTCGCGTCTTCGCCGCCGGCAACGACCAGGCGGACGTCACCGTCGACTGGAAGCTGGAGCCCGGCCGGGTGCCGGTCCTCGTGCTCGAGGACAATGCCGCCGACGCGTTCAGCATCGAGCGCGCGCTGGCGCATACGCGGTATCAGCCGCTGCCGGCCCGCGACATCGGCGAAGCGCGACGCGTGCTCGAGCGCGTCACGCCGGTGGCAATTCTCCTCGACGTCATGCTCGCGACGGAGGAAAGCTGGCGGTTCCTGATCGAGATGAAGCAGAACGAGAAGACGCACGAGATTCCGATCGTCGTCGTCTCGTCCGCCGACGAGGAGCGCAAGGCGCGCAGCTTCGGCGCCGACGACTACCTCGCGAAGCCGGCCGACCGCGCGCAGATCGTGAAGGCCCTCGACAACGTCACCGGCTCGCACTCGGTCACCAAGGTGCTCCTCGTGGACGACGAGGAGATGTCGCGCTACGTCGTGCGCCAGCTCCTGCCGCGGGGCGCTTTCGATCTGCGCGAGGCCGAGACGGTGCTGGACGGCCTGCAGAAGGCGGCAACCGACGTCCCCGACGTGATCCTGTTCGACCTCAAGATGGACAACATCGACGGCTTCGAGTTCCTCGAGCGCCTCGGCGAGGCCGACAAGCTCTCCCGCGTGCCTGCGGTCGCGCTCACCTCGATGCAGCTCGGCGACCAGGACCGCCGGCGTCTGGCGCGCAGCGCCAGCGTCCTCTCCAAATTCGACCTGACGACGGACGTGCTCGTCGGCGCCATCCGAAGCGCCCTTCACGGAGCGGAGTCGCACGGACCATGACCGCAGCGCCGTGCAAGATACTGGTTGTCGACGACAACGATTCGGGGCGGTACCTGAAAGCCCACATCCTGCGCCGGGCGGGCCATGTCGTCGCCGAGGCGGCGACCGGGCGCGACGCGGTGCGCGCCGTCGCCCAGGAGAAGCCGGCGCTGGTGGTCCTCGACGTCAAGTTGCCCGACATCAGCGGCATCGAGGTCTGCCGCGAGATCAAGGCGTTCGACCCGAGCATCCTCGTGCTGCAGACGTCGGCGGCGTTCGTCGCCAGGAAGGACCGCGCCCAGGGCCTTAGCGGCGGCGCCGACTCGTTCCTGATCGAACCGATCGAGGTCGAGGAGCTGACCGCGACCGTCGAGGCGCTGCTGCGTCTCCACCGTGCCGAGCAGACCCTGCGCCGCACCAACGAGGCTCTGGAGGAGCGCGTCGTCGAGCGAACGCAGGAGATCTCCGACATCAACCGGCGCCTCGTGGACGAGATGCGGCAGCGCGCGGAGGCCGAGGAGATCGCGCGTCACGCCCAGAAGCTGGAGGCGCTCGGGCAGCTCACCGGCGGCATCTCGCACGACTTCAACAACCTGCTGACGATCATCACCGGCAACCTCGAATCGCTGCGGCGCGAAGTCGCAAAGGACGCCCCCGATCGCTCGCGGCTGCGGCGGCTGTCCGAAAACGCCTTCCACGGCGCGCAGCGCGCGGTCGGCGTGACGCAGCGCCTGCTCGCCTTCTCGCGCCGCCAGTCGCTGCGGGTCATCCCGATCGAAGTGAACGCGTTCCTGCGGAACATGTCCGACCTCCTGCGCCAGACGCTCGGCGAGCGGATCTCGCTCGAGGTTCGGGCGGCCGACGGCACCGTCACCGTGGAGAGCGATCCGAGCCAGCTCGAATCCGCCATCCTCAACCTCGTCATCAACGCCCGCGACGCGATGCCGTCGGGCGGCAAGGTGACGATCACCGTGGACCGGATGCGGTGCGACGATCCGCATCTGATCGAGTCCGCGGCGCCGGGCGATTACGTCGTGATCTCGGTCGCAGACTCCGGCGGCGGCATGAGCCCGAGCGTGCTCAAGTACGCGTTCGAGCCGTTCTTCACCACCAAGGATGTCGGCCACGGCACCGGACTCGGCCTGTCGCAGGTGTACGGCTTCGTGAAGCAGACCGGCGGCAACGTGATCATCGACAGCGCCGAGGACGCCGGGACCACGGTCCGGATGTACTTCCCGGCCGCGGCGCGGGAGGCAGCGCCGGTCGACGCGTCGGAGTCCGCGACACGCGCCGATCCGGCGAACCACGGCATCGCGATCCTGGTGGTCGAGGACAACGAGCAGGTGCGCGAGCACTCGGTCGACCTCCTCACCGAGCTCGGCTACCGCGTGCTGCAGGCGTCCACCGGAGCCGAGGCTCTGGCCGTGCTCGACCGCGAGACGGTACGGCTGCTGTTCACCGACGTCGGGTTGCCGGGCGGCATGTCGGGCGAGCAGCTCGCCGCCGAGGCCAAGCGCAGGCATCCCGACCTGCGGGTGCTCTACACGACCGGATACGACCACACCAAGGCCGCGGATTCCGCCGCGCTGGGCGAGGCCGTGGTGCTTCCGAAGCCGTTCACCTTCGCCGGCCTCGCCGACGCCGTCCGCAAGGTGCTCTACACCGGCGGGGACAGCCGGCTCATCCTGGTCGTCGACGACGAATCGCTGATCCGCGAGGGGGTGGTCGAGGTTCTGCACGACCTCGGTTTCGAGACCGAGGAGGCGGGGACCTCCGAGGAGGCGCTCCACAAGGTGCGCGACTGCGGACGGATCGCCGGCGCGATCGTCGACATCGGTCTGCCGGACCGTCGCGGCGACGCGCTCGCCCACGAGATGCGTGAGGTCAAGGGCGAGTTCCCGATCATCATCGCCAGCGGCTTTTCCGAGCGGTCGCTCGCCGGCGGGGTGAAGGAGGGCCGCAACACGGCTTTCCTGCAGAAGCCGTTCTACCCCGAGGACATCGAGAGCGCGCTCAAGGCCGTCGGCCTGATGGGCTGAGGGCGGCGCGTCGTCGCGTCAGGCGACGATCGTTCTGCGGTACAGATGCCAGGTCGCGTGGCCGAGAACCGGGATGACGACGATCAGCCCGAGGAACAGCGGCAGGCTCCCCAGCATCAGTCCGGCGGCGACGATGAAGCCCCACAGCGCCATCGGACCCGGGTTCGCCATGACCGCGCGCACCGATGTACGGATCGCCGTGTCGACGCCGACGTCGCGATCGAGCAGCAGCGGGAACGACACGACGCTGATCGCGAACGACACGATGGCGAAGACGAACCCGACCGCGAACCCGACGACGATCATCATCCGTCCGGCGGGCGTCATCACCACGTCGCGGGCGAATTGCGAGATCGACCCGGGCGACTCCGGTCCGAGCGTCTGGTCGTAGATTCCCCACGCCAGCATCAGCCACAGCACGAAGATCGCCAGCATCACGAGGCTGAGGGCGAAGATCGCGCCGAACGACGGCGACCGCGCGATGCGGAACGCGGTGGCCCAGCTCACGATCTCGCCGCGCTCGGCCCGGCGGCTCATTTCGTAGAGCCCCATGGCGGCGACCGGCCCGATCAGCGCGAACCCGGAGGCGAGGGGGAAGAGGAGAGGCAGGAGATCCGTCCCGGCGGTGGCGCGCGCCAGCACGAGACCGGCGATCGGGTAGATCAGGCACAGGACCACGACGTCGGTGCGGTACGCCATGAAGTCGCGGAAGCCGCGGCGCAGCGACTCGGCGATGTCCTGAGCGGTGATCCGCCGCACCGTGATCGGTCCGACGTTGGCGTGATGGATCGTGTGGCTCGCCGCGCCGACGCCGTGGGCGGCGACCTTCATGTTGTCCCAGCCCCATTCGAGGGGATTGCGGATGTTGCGCATGGCCATGTTCGCTCCTCCTGAACCGTCGGTTGCAGAGGGCCGCGTCTCCGACGTCGATGAGGCGAGGGGCGCGGTCGAACGCTTGATGCCGACTCCGGACCTTCCGTCGTGCCCTGTCAACGCGGGTTTTCACCGTCGCACGTGACCGGGTGTGACATGCGAAGGGCAGCTTTGGCGCGGGGGCCGTGTATCTGCGTCCTGTCGCGAGCGGCGATCGTCACGCTCGCGCGCCGGCGCGGGAAGGTGCCACCGGGGCGTCTGTTCGTCAGGGCCGGGCGTCGGGCGGGGTGCACGCCGTAAACACCGCGTCATGGTCGGCCCTTAGGACCGCGCTCGCGCGGTCCGTCTAGAAAGAATCGGGCGCGCGCGGGGCGGCCATCCACGTTTGTTTTGATGTCATTCGCCAGAAGCGGGAATTGAGATTTTTTCTCCCTCTCCCTCTCCCTCTCCCTCGAGGGAGAGGGAGGGGTGAGGGTGACGCAGTCCGCGTTGCGATCCCCTCACCCAACCCTCTCCCCACCGGGGAGAGGGCTCAGACGGTGCGCACCCTAAACACCGCGTCATCCTCGCCGAAGGGCGAGGATCCACGAGTTTCTTTCAACCGCACCAAAAACTCGTGGATGGTCGGCCTTCGCCGACCATGACGGACAAAGGTCCCGTCACTTTCCACAGGCCCTGTTCCGAGCGCCCGCGTTTCTCCACAGCCCCCTTGTGCCGCCTTTCGCGTGCGCGCACAGTCCTCGCATCGCGACAAGCGAGGGGAGCTATTGCGCATAGCGATCCTGGTTCGAGCGAAGAAGCCGCGAGCGATGGCCTCCGACAACGAGGACGGCCGCGGTGGATGACTTGAGAGGCAACGGCGCTTCCCCTTCGGGTCGCGACGCACTTTTTCTCAGGTACCGATAACAACAGCGTCGCGATCCGCGACAGAGAGAAGCAATCGGTAGGACAGAGCTACGCTTTAAACGCAGCGTGATGGCACCTGCTGACCTCCCTGGGAAGGTAAA
>JBLNCI010000023.1:0-4464 GCA_050260515.1 Gemmatimonas sp. | reverse complement strand
GCCATGAGCGGAGACCCGGCTCGGCACGCCCCTGGCACTGACCCCCCAGGCAACTTGCCGCGCACCGTCTCCAGGGATCAAAACAGCGCGCCGACGGTCTGAACGGCGCCGGCGCCCACGTATGTCCGAAGAACGGCTGGCAACGGCCGCGTCGGAGAGACATCGACGCTCGCCTCATCGGTCCCTCTCCCACCCGGATTGCCGGCCTGAATTACCGGCAGGTAACCGCGGCGGGGGAGGGGCGGATCCAAGTGGATCTTGAAGAGGGACGGGGCGCACCCCGTCCGCCCAACGAAGAGAAGGTCGCACCCCTCGGTCTTCAAAGGATCGAACGCCAACGGACCAACACCGCGCTCAACCCCGCGAAACCCCGCATCCGACCCTTGCCCGCCACCGCCAAGAGGCGCACAGTTTCGCCCTGACGGCCGCGCCGGCGCACACAAGAAGAAGCGCCGGCAGGCACCCTTTCCCGCGGGTCGCCGCAGCCACGGCATCCGCATCCACCGACCTTCAGCCCTGGGAGGCCCCATGGTCGCTTTCAATCTCAACGGCAAGCCGGTGTCGGTCGACGCCGAGCCCGGCACGCCGCTGCTCTGGGTCATCCGCGAGCACCTCAAGATGACCGGCACGAAATACGGCTGCGGCGCCGGCCTGTGCGGCGCGTGCACCGTCCACATCAACGGCCGCGCGATGAAGTCGTGCCAGACGCCGGTCGAGAACATCGCCGGCGCGAAGGTGACGACGATCGAGGGCCTGTCGCCCGACTCCTCGCATCCGCTGCAGAAGGCGTGGGTCGCCGAGCAGGTGCCGCAGTGCGGCTACTGCCAGTCGGGCCAGCTCATGAAGGCGGCCGAGCTGCTGGCCTCGAACCCGAAGCCCACGCGCGAGCAGATCGTCGCCCACATGGACGGCAACATCTGCCGCTGCGGCACCTATCACCGCATCATCCGCGCGATCCAGCGCGCGTCGACGGAGGCGTAGTCATGGCCACCGTGATGAACAACGATCTCTCCCGCCGCGGATTCCTCAAGGGCGCCGCGACCACCACCGCCGGACTGTCGTTCTATCTGACGCTCGGCACCATCGGCGGAACGGGCGTCCTCACGCTCGCCAGCGCCGCGCGCGCCGACGAAGCGGCGAAGGAACTCGGCCCCTGGGTGCGCGTGGCGCCCGACGGCACGATCACCATCCTCAACGCCGGCGCCGAGATGGGCCAGGGCTCGTCGACGTCGGTGCCGCTGATCCTCGCCGAGGAGATGGACGCCGACTGGAACAAGGTGAAGCTCGAGTGGGCGCCCGCCATCGCCGAGCTATACGGCTACGGCCCGCCGGGCAAGAAGCAGATGTCGATCACCGGCTCGCGCGCCGTGATGATGTACTACCCGGAGATGCGCATCGCCGGCGCGCAGGTCCGCAAGGTGCTGATCGCCAACGCGGCGCAGAAGTGGAACGTCGCTGCGGCGACGCTGACCACCGAGCCCGGCTTCGTCGTCAATCCGGCGAGCGGCCAGAAGCTGTCGTACGGCGAGATCGCGTCGTTCGGCACCGTGCCGGAGTCGATGCCGGAGGTGAAGGAGTCGGAGCTCAAGGATCCGTCGACGTTCCGCCTCATCGGCAAGACCCAGCCGCGCCGCGACATCCCCGGCAAGGTCAACGGCAGCGCGCAGTTCGCGATCGACGTCCAGCTTCCGGGCATGGTCTACGCGACCACGCTGCACTCGCCCGCCCAGGGCGGCGAGGCCGAGAGCTGGAACGACGCCGACGTGAAGAAGCTCAAGGGCGTGCTGCAGACGGTGAAGGTGCCGAACGGCGTCGCCGTCGTCGCCGACACCTATGAAGCGGCCATGGCGGGCCGCAAGGCGCTGCGCGTCACGTGGAAGCCGGGCAAGTCGAAGGGCTTCGATTCCGAGAAGGCGCTCGACGAGAAATATCTCGCGATCCACGCCGACGAAGGCTTCAAGGTCCAGACGCTCGACAAGCACGGCGACGACAAGAAGGCGTTCGGTGGCGCGGCCAAGACCTACAAGGCGGGCTACCGCGCGCACTTCGCCTACCACGCGCAGATGGAGCCCTTGAACGCCACCGCGCGCTTCAACGAGGCGGGCGACCGCGTCGAGGTGTGGGACGGCTCGCAGTCGCCGGACCGCGCCCGCGCCGACATCGCCAAGGCGCTCGGCTTCAAGGAGGAGCAGGTCACCCACAACCAGTGCTACATGGGCGGCGGCTTCGGCCGGCGCTCGCTCGGCGACTACGCGGCCGAGGCGGCACTGGTCGCGCGCGACGCGAAGAAGCCCGTGAAGCTGATCTGGACGCGCGAGGAGGACCTCGCCAACGGCATGTTCCGGCCGCAGAACTACCAGTGCCTCGAAGCGGCGACCGACAACGCGGGCAAGGTCGTCGGCTGGCGGCACTGCATCGTCGGCGACGGTGGCGCGGCGCTCCTCGCGACCGGGATCAAGATCAACGAGTACTACGAGGTGCCGAACCAGAACATCGAGCTGCGCGGCGTCAGCGAGGGCATCAAGACCAAGCACTGGCGCTCGGTGGCCAACCCGTTCAACCAGTTCGCGATCGAGGCGTTCATCGACGAGATCGCGGCCGACCAGAAGATGGACCCTATCGAGTTCCGCCTGAAGAACATGGCGACGACCGACCGCACCAGGAAGGTGTTCGAGGCCGTCGCCAAGATGTCGGACTGGGGCACCAAGCGTCCGTCGGGCCGCGGCCTCGGCGTCGCGCTCTCGGAGCGCTCGGGCTCGCTCGGCGCCGGTGTCGTCGAGATCTCGCTCGACCAGCGCGCCGGCCGCATCCGCGTCCACAAGGTGTGGCTCGCGGTCGACGGCGGGCTCGTGGTGCAGCCCGACGCCGCGCTCGCCAACATCGAGAGCGGCATCCTCTACGGGCTGTCGAACGCGCTCTATGAAGAGGTGACGGTGAAGGACGGCATGGTCCAGCAGTCCAACTTCCACGAGTACAACCTGCTGCGGATGTCGGACCTGCCCGAGGAGATGCACATCGAGTTCGTGCCCTCCGACCTGCCGCCGAAGGGCCTGGGCGAGATCGGCAACCCGTGGCTCGGTGCCGCGATCGCCAACGCGTTCTTCCAGATCACCGGCAAGCGCATCTACGAGATGCCGTTCACCGAGCAGCAGGTGCTGGAGACGATGCGGGCGTAAGCGACGAGTCGCACCCCGTCGCGCTTAATGAAGCGACGGGTCGCACCCCGTCCCGCTTGAATACGGTTAGCGCGCGTTAACCGTGACTCGTTGACGAGGCCGCTCCCGAGACCATCGGGGGCGGCCTCGTTCGCTTCCTCCCGACCGCTAGAAGTGCCCGCAAACAGCGGCGTTCCATGCCGTCGCACCGACATCTCGAATTCGAAACAAATTCGAGCCGATGTTTAGTCGGTGGAAACGCGCCGGTGAGATGCTCCCTTCACGCGATCGCCGGGCGTGGTGCCCTGCGACGCGGGGCTGAGAGCGAGTGACGCTCTCGACGAAAGGAGTGAGGGCGTCATGGAACTCGTCAACGAATTCATTCTCATGGTCAGCAGCTCAATGGTCGGCGGCTGGATCGTCGCGTCGACCTTCTCGCTGGAGATCATCCGCCACTTCGAATCCGGCGCCGAGCGCCGCGTCGCCGGCGGGCGATTCCTGATCGCGCCGTCGGGCTGGCAGGCCGTCGCCGCGTAAACCTCAGGACTTCCCGGCGCAACCCTGGCGGGGCGGAGTCCCGCCAGACGCCGAAAGGGCAGCCCTCACCGGAGACGGTCGAGGGCTGCCTGCGTTTGAGCCTCCCGCTCGCGCGCCGCACGCGACTCCGCCCGATACAGAAAAGCCACAGCGCCGTCATCGCGAAAGACCTTCGCTGTTTTCCTGCGCCGTGCAGAGTGAGCGAAACGCCGGCCCGGGCGTTGATCTGCCGCGCGGACATTCGCCGCGGCGTCACGATCCGGCGCGCGGGCAGCAGGGGCGAGGAGGTCCCGGGGACTCCATGGAACGGCAACGCTTGGTTGCGACGGCAGACTCGCGGCGGCGGCGCGCGCGGCTCGCGACATGCGGCGTGCTGGCGCTAGCGGCGGTCTTCGCCTGGAGCGCGGCGCACGCCCAGTCGGGCGGCCCAATCGACGAGGCGCCGATCGGTGCGACCGCGTCGCCCGGCTCCGGCAGCGAGGATCCGATCCAGGAGGGCCGCGACGGGATGCGGATCCTCGGCACCATCACCGTCGCGCCGGGCACGCGGGCACCGGTCATCTCCGACGACGAGGTGGTCGGCGGGCCGCTGTCGGCCGACCACATGGCCTGGAGCGAGGCGGCGAAGAACGCCTACGCCGCGCGCCAGTACGGCGAGGCGCGCTCGCTCTACCGCCGCGGCGCCCAAGGCGGCCGCGGCGCGGCCCGGATGATTGAAGGCCGCCGGGCCGCAACCGGCCACGGCGGGCCGCCCGGCCCAGCGGAGGCGCGT
>JBLNCI010000022.1:0-241705 GCA_050260515.1 Gemmatimonas sp. | reverse complement strand
GCCGGGCGCCGCGGTTGTGGCGCTCCGGCGTCGCGCGCCCCCGCGCGACGTGGGGGGGGTGGGGCGCCCTGGGGCGCCGCAGCGGCCCTTCCTCGTTCAGCACCGGCGTCGCGACCTTCATGGCGTTCGTCGCGGCGATGAAATCGGTGATGTCGACGTGCGGCTCCTCCCAGTGGTGAGGGCGCGTGCCGACGACGTCGAGCTTGCGGCGGAAGCCGTACTCGTAGCCGGCTGGGATCATCACGCCGGCGGAGAAGCAGGCGGCGAACAGGTATCGGAATTTCGCGTGCTGCGCGATCCGCAGGGGATCGTCGGTGCCGACCTCGGCGGCCAGGCGCTCGGTGTCGTGGCTCTCGGGAAACGAGATCGACGGCGCGATGATCCGGTACCGGTCGTACTGATCGAGCAGCCAGTCGGACTGGAAGTCCCACCACTTGCTGCTGTTGAAGAAGAAGTCGAAGCCCGCGTCGCGGAGATTCTCCATCTGATGCGGCGCGGCGCCGAGCGTCTCGGCGAAAAACACGACGTCGCGCGCCACCTCGCGGGCCGCGGCGATCAGCCGCGCCCAGACCTCGCCGGGAACCTTGTAGGCGGCATCGCAGCGGAATCCGTGGACGCCGAGGCGGGTGTAGTGCCTCACGTACTCGGACCAATACCCGATCAGGCCTTCCCGCGACTCGTGGTTCTCGTAATCGAGCTCGGCGAGATCGCCCCACACCGTCAGCCGCGACGTGTCGGCGGGATCGACGACGCGCGGACTGTAGAGCTCGCCGCCTTCGCGCCGGTACCACTCCGGATGCTCGTGGACGAGGAGGGCGTCCTTCGAGGTGTGGTTCACGACGAGGTCGAGCATGACGCGCATGCCGCGCGCTCCGGCTTCGTCGACGAAGCCCTTCACCGCGGCGGTCGCGTCGCGGCCCGGCTCGGCGAACATGTCGTTGAGCCTGTACGGGTCCTTGATGGCATAGAGGCTGCCGGAGAAGCCCGGATAGTGGATCGGGTTCAGGTACAGCCAGTCGAATCCCATTTCGGCGATGCGCGGAAGCTGCGCGCGCCACGCGTCAACCGGGCCGAATAGGGGCGGGAACAGGTTGTAGATGCGGGGACCGCCGTTCGCGGGCGTTCTTGTTGTCGCGGGCATGTTCGGAATCTAGGGCCAGTCCTCCTTCATAGCGACGGGCATCCCTTGGTGGCCCGTGACCAAAAAGTGGCGGGCGCGCACACCCTTGGGATCGCTGGCCTTTCCGCCAGTCCGGCAAGTCTCTCTCCGCAGCGCGACAGGAATGTGTCCACAGCCATACGGATGCTGCGTGTACTCGGACGCCGGCTGCTGTGTCTTGGTCTCCGCAACGTATTTTTTGTGCATACATGGAGGACCCCCATGAAGCGCACCAACGGCTCCCGTAATGCCGGTGGCGACACCGCGAATCAGCCCCCGATCTCCGACCGAGACATGGCCCAGGCGAGGCGGCGTTTCCTGCTCCGCTGCGGCCGCTACGCCGTGGCGACCCCGCCGCTGGTGACGCTGTTGCTCGCGCCGGAGGTCACCAAGTACGCGGTGGCCCAGTCCGGGTTCCTCGGCGGCCCGCGCACGAACGCACCACTGGGCAACGGCGGCGGTGGCGGTGCGTACATCCCGACCGGCGGCTCGCCGACGATTTCCGGCTGCCAGGATCTGGCGCCGGGGAGCTTCGGCAGCAACAGCGCCTTCTGCTCGGTGACGAAGAAGCAGAACGACTCCTGATCGCGCGTACGTCAGGGGCGGGCGTCGGGGTCGAGGACGTCGGCGACGACGTTCTTCTGCCTCGGCGGCAGCAGCTTCATTGTGAGGATGAAGGCCGACAGCAGCAGACAGATGCTGTTGGTCACGATCAGCGGCCATTGCCCGAGCAGTACGCCGTAGGCCGTCCACAGGCCGAATCCCGTGACGGTCACGGCGTACATACCGACGGAGATGTCGTGCGTCCGGCGGGATTTGATGATCTTCCAGGCTTGAGGCACGAAGCTGATCGTCGACGCGATCGTGGCCAACGCTCCGATGATGGTCGGCGCCTCCACTGCCCGGTCAGTGGAACAGGAAGTAGATGACGATGAGAACGGGCACCGGCACGCCCAGCAACCAAAGCAACCCGTATTTCATTCGGTCCTCCCAGTGACGGTGGACTGCATAAACGGCGCGGTTACGGCTGCGGTTCCCGGTCCCGCTCGGGTTGCGGAGACGACAACGGCCGCCCCCTGAGGGGGCGGCCGCCGTCATCTCGACGAGGCAGCGCTGGATCAGCTGCGCTTGCCCTTGGCCTTCGTGTCGGCGTCCTTCTTGGCCGCGCCGGTGTCGTCGGTGGTCTGGCCCTTCTTGCCTGCCTTCGCGCTCTTGTCGTGCTCGCGAGCCTGTCGCACGCAGTCATCGCGCATCTTCGCATCCGTCATCCGCGAACACTCCGCGCCGGCGCCCTTGGCGGTGCTCGGCGCTGCCGTCTGCTGGGCCTGGGCGGAAAGGCCGCCCGAGAGCAGGATGACCGCGGCGGCGGTGGAGAGGATAGCGAGCTTACGCATTCGGAACCTCCAGCATTGTGTCGCTCGCCATTTGGCGAGCAAGTACACGGTGCAGTCCCATTGCGGCGGAACTACGCGCGGATTGATGGCAGCAGTCGCCGATTCGCCGCGAAACCGGCGCAATCGTTAATGGTCAGGACTGCACGACGTAGGCCCGGAGGGCTTCCGCCTCGCGCTCGATCTCCTCGACCCGTGATTTCACGACGTCTCCGATCGAAACGATCCCGCACAACGCGCCGTCTTCCATCACGGGAATATGGCGGATGCGTCGCGCCGTCATGACCGCCATCAGTTCGGCCACGTCGTCCCCCGGCGAGCAGGTGTAGACGCGGGTCGTCATGATGTCGCGGGCGCGAAGCGACATCAGTGCCGCGTGGTCGATAGCAAGCCGCCTGACGATGTCGCGCTCGGACAGAATACCCTCGACCCGCTGACCGTCGCGACTGACGACGACGGCACCGATGCGCCGCTCGGCGAGGATCGAGACGACCTCGGCGACCAACGCCTCGGGAGCGGTGGTAACGACCTGATTGCCCTTGGACTTGAGAAGCGCCGCGACGTTCATGGCTTCCTCCTGTCATCCGCAAGGATCCAAAAAGCCTAGCACGCGGTCTTCGGAGCACCTGTAGCAAAGTGGCGACGCAGCGGATGCCGGGGCGTTGCCGGACGCCCGAAGGGGCTAGGCGCGGCGGCTCTGGGGTGTTACGACACGGGGAATTCCGAAGGGGGATCAGTGTTCGAGCGCGCCGCGGAGCTGCTGCAACATCTCTACGTCATCACCGGGCAGCCGTTCAGCGACGATTCCCTTTGGTCCGTACTCGGCGTATTGGCGATCTACTTCCTCGCGTTCATGGCCCGGGGGGCGATCGGGTTTGGCGCCATCGCCCCGGCCGTCACGCTGAGCTCGTTTCTCATCGCTCCGCAGCATGCGGTGCTGCTCGCGGTGATGACGGCGACAATCCCTCAGCTCCAGCTCCTTCCGGAGGGCATCCGTCACGGCGACTGGCATGTCGGCCGTCCCGTGATCGCGGCTCTGCTCGTCACCATCGTCGTCGGCGTGTGGTTGTTCACGAAGATCGACGCGCGATGGTTCGACCTCGTCCTCGGATGCGCGATGTCGATGATCGTCCTCCTCGACACGACTCGCATGCTCGAGCGCGCCGCCGCGCGTTACGACCTGCGGTCTCCGAAGGTGGCATTCGCGCTGTCGTCGATCGCCGGACTGACCGCAGGGTTCGCCGGAGCGGGCGGTCTCATGCTGTTCGCGGTCTATCTCAAACATGCCTGCCGCGACTACGTCTCGCTTCGCGCCACCGCGGCACTCCTCGGAACCGTGCTGATCGTATGGCGCGTGATCGCGACGATCGGGGCCGGGTTGGTGACGGTCCAGCTTGTCACCGAATCGGTGTTGATGCTCCCCGGCGTTTTCGTCGGGGTGTGGATCGGCTCCCGGTACTTCCGCAACATGGATGCGAAGCGCTACTACAACCTCTTTCAGGCAGTTCTGCTGATCTCTGCTGTCGGCCTGAT
Organism: Gemmatimonas sp.; assembly: GCA_050260515.1. Lineage (GTDB taxonomy): Bacteria > Pseudomonadota > Alphaproteobacteria > SMXQ01 > SMXQ01 > DATJIG01. The sequence continues at coordinate 237,622 of JBLNCI010000022.1, read as the reverse complement.
GATTCAGGGCGTCGCCAAGCTGTTCTGAGCGCGTCCCCGGAAAGTCACCGCTAGGTCACGGCGCCCGCCTTGACCATCCGCGCCTGCATCGGTACGGCGGGGGACCCCGTTCCTGGAACAGCCCTCCCGCCATGCGCATCGTTCTTCCGGCTCTGCTTTGTCTGCTTCTGGCTGCGTGCACGACGGCACGCGAGACGAATCCCCAGCGCACGGCGACCGAACAGTTGCTGCTGTCGACGGCGGTGGATCACGCGGTCGAGAATATCCGCCTCGACATCGCGCCCGGCGCCAAAGTCTACGTGGACTCCTCGAACTTCGAGGGCCTCGACTCGCGCTATGCCGTGGGCGCGATGCGCGACCGCATCCTCCGCCTCGGAGGACATATCGTCACCGAGCGGGCGGCGTCGGATACGGTGGTCGAAATCCGTTCGGGTGCCCTGTCGGCAGATCAGAGCAAGACGCTGCTGGGCATACCCGCTTTCGACATTCCGGTGCCCCTGGCGAAGGAGCTGTCGATCCCGGATATTTCGCTCTTCAAGAAATCGCTGCGGCAGGGGGTGGCAAAGCTTGCGGCGACGAGCTATCGGACCTCGGATGGATCGTTGCTCGATTCCACGGGCCCGCAGTACGGGTTCTCCCACAGCACGGATTACGTGGTGCTGTTCCTGTTCTCGTGGAGCACCAACGATCTCAAGCCGGACGAGGGCGATGAGCGCACGCTGACCGTCGAGCGGCCGGAACTGCGGAGAATCCAGATCAACAACGGCGAATGACGTGAGCGCTTTGTTGTCGCGCGTTTAGCTGCGCTCGTTCGGCGTTCGCCGCAGGTCCTTGACCGTGCTCCGGCGGTGCTTGGATTCCAGCCGTCGACGCTTCGAACCTGCGGTCGCCTTGGTGGGCTTTCGCGGCCGCGGGCGGTGCGCGGCGGCCCGCAGCAAGTCCGTCAGGCGCGCGACGGCATCGCGGCGGTTGGCGGTTTGTGTCCGGTGAGTGTCGGCCTGGATCACGATGACGCCCTCCTGGGTCATGCGTGCGCCGGCGAGGCGTTCCAGCCGTTCCATCATCTCTGTCGGCAGCGAGCTGGAGTGTCGGGCGTCGAATCGCAGTTCGACCGCCGACGACACCTTGTTGACGTTCTGTCCGCCCGGGCCGCGTGCCCGGACGAAGCGGAATTCGAGCTCCCGCTCGTCCAGCGTCAACCCGGGCACCACGTAGATCACTAGAAGTCCCTCAGCAGCCGTCCGTAACCGGCAATGCGATCGGAGACCCCGGCGGTACGGATGGCGTGCCAGAAGATCGCCTGCTGGCTGGTCATCACGACGACGTTCAACTCGCGCTCGATCGCCTCGATCGCGTGCGCGGTCGCCCAATGGGCGGACGCAAGGTGGATGGTGTCAGCGTCGGGGTGCTCGGCCTTGACTCGCCGCGACAGCGTCAGCGCCATCTCCATAGGAACGGACCCAAGCCCCAGAAACCCGCGGTCGCAGGCGATCACGCCGCATGGCTCGCAGCCGAAGTCCCGGATCTGCTGCTCGTGACGCGCGTTGTGCGCGCTTTCATACGGATGCACGGTCGCGATCTTGCGGCTGCCGAGCGCGCGCAGCGCTTCGCGCTGAGCGATGTGCGACGTCAGCACCGGAAGCCCGATATCGGCGGTGAGCTTGTCCTGGAACGTGCGGAGATCGCCGCCGCCATGAACGAGGTTGATGGGATTCCCGCCGAGCACGACCACGGTCGCCCCGGCCTGCGCCATCTTGCGTGCGGCTTCCAGCGACATCGCGAAGCTGGCGTCGACTTCCTGCTTCGATCGCGTGGTGAGCGTCAGGGTGGTGAGCATCAGCGTCACGCCCGGCGGAGCCATCTTGTAGAACTCGTAGGGAAAAACTTCGGCGATCTGCGGTGGGCAGGTATAGCCGATCCGTGCTCGGTAGCCGTACATGGGTCGTGTCCTCGCCCCGCGTTATAGCACACTGGCGCGGGGCGGGCGGCTGCCTCGGCAGCCGCCCGGTCATGGCGTCAGCCGCGGGTGCGCTGCGTCCGGGCCGGTCGGAATTCGCCGGCGGTGAGGACACCATCGTGATTGCGATCGCGCTGCTCGAACAGCCGACGGGTTTCCTCGTCGAACTCCGACTTCTGCAGCGTACCGTCGTGATTGAGATCGAGGCGGGAAAACTCGTTGGCGCGGGCCTTCGAGCCTTGGACGAAGGTCCTGCGGCTGACCGATCCTGTGCCGCGCGGGTCGTATTTCTTCCAGATGGTGGAATCGCGATAGGCCTTGTATTCGTCGGCCGTCACCTTGCCGTCGTGATTCGCGTCGATGCGCTGGAAGAGACTGGGCGGCGCGGTCTTCGTGGTCTGTGCGTGGGTCGGGGAGGCGAACGCGAGCGCCACGGCAAGACTGAAGGCACCGACCGCGCCTGTCAGGAACGTGCCGGAAAGCGTCATGGAGAAACTCCTGTCGATGTGTGCATTGCGGTGTCTGCGCCCGGGCGTGATGTCCACGCGGCGGGGCAGCCGAGAGTAGGTCGGCGCCGCTGACCGCAACAAGGCGGTACTACTGCCTAACCGGCGCTACAAGACCGATAGAAGACCGGCGACCAGCGGGTGACGCACGATATCGGAGTCGTCGAGCCGCACGACCGCGACGCGCTCCAGAGTCTCGAGCCGTGCGGCGACGTCCTTCAGTCCGGACATCTCCGGGAGGAGGTCGGTCTGCTCGGGGTCGCCCGTGAGCACCATCGTCGAGTGCCAGCCGAGTCGCGTCAGCAGCATCTTGATCTGGCCATACGTGCAGTTCTGGGCCTCGTCGATGACCACGAACGCGTTGTTCAGGGTCCGGCCACGCATGTAAGCGACGGGTGCGATCTCGATCGAGCCGTCGGCCAGCATGCCTTTGAGGCGCTTCTTGCCGAGACGATCGTTCAGCGCGTCGGTTAGAGGACGGAGATACGGCGCGAGCTTCTCCTCCATGTCGCCGGGCAGATAGCCGAGGCTTTCTCCGGCTTCCACCGCCGGCCGCGTCAGGACGATGCGCTCCACGCGTCCCGCCTCCATCGCCTCCACCGCCTTCGCGATGGCGAGATAGGTCTTGCCCGTTCCCGCGGGACCGAGAGCGAGGACGAGGTTGTGGCTGTCGATCGCATGCAGGAATTGAGTCTGCCCGGCGCTCATCGGACGCACGCGCCGGATATACGACCGGTCGCGGACGTCGCCCTCGGCCAGTGGCCCCGTATCGTTCGACGCGTGCCGTACGGGAACGGCGCGACCCTCGAAATCCTCGACCTCTCTACGACGAGCGGAACGCTTGGACATGGACGATCACCTCCGACGCTGAAGGAAAGACGCCACCGCGGCTGCGGTCGCGCCAAAACGCCGAACGCCTCCCGTGGGGGAGGCGTTCGGAACGACGGCAATGTCGGGCAAGCGAATGGTCGAGAGCGGCGCAACCGGCGTCAGGCCGGCTAGGGGCGGTCCGAGATCGTAGGGCCGTCGTGGACGCTTCACTCCCACTCCATTCCTTCGGAATGAGTCGCGCGAACTATACGCGTGCCGCTCTGCACGCGCCAGAAAAAACTAGCAAGTACTTCCGAGCGCGTGCATCAGCGACTGCAGGAGTGCCGCAGAGGCATCCTTGGAGTAGGGCGTCGCGGTGCCGATGCCCCACACCGGCCGCGGCCACGCCGCATCGTCGGCGAATCGGGCGATGACGTGGACGTGAAGCTGCGCGACGACGTTGCCGATCGCCGCGATGTTCAACTTTCTGGGCTTAACGACGACGCGGAGCGCCTCGGCGACCTGCGCGGTCTCGTCGAGCAGCCTGTGGCGGTCGTCGAACGACAGATCCAGCAGCTCGTGCACGCCCGGCCGCCGCGGAACGAGGATCATCCACGGAAACCGCGCGTCGTTCATCAGCCGTACGCTCGACAGCATGAGTTCGCACGCCGGCAGAGTGTCGCGTTCGAGTTGCGGATCGAGGCAGAAGGTTTCAGTCATGGCGGCAACCGTACATTGAACTTCGCGGCTCTCCGGGACGGCATCAAGGACGCACGTGTCGGTCCTGCATCCCGAAAGCGGTGGCGGCGAGCAGTACCCATCCGGCGATCAGCAGCATGCCGCCGACCGGTGCCACGCGGGCGCCCCACGATACCCCGAGGGCAAGCGCATACAGTCCGCCGCAGAACAGCACGATGCCGGAGGTGAAGGCGGCCCCCGCGGCCGCGAGGCGGCCCCCTCCCGATCCGCGCGGCAGGTGCGGTGCCAGCACGGCGACGCCGATCAGCGCGAGCGAGTGGACCAGGTGGTAACGGACCGCCGTGTCGTAGGTCGCCCGCGCGTGATCGCCGAGCGCCGGATCCAGAAGGTGGGCACCGAGGGCGCCGAGCGCGACCGCCACCCCGCCGTTGACTGCGCCGATGAAGAGCCATAGACGCATTTGGTTTCTCCCTCACGGCATGGTAGTCGCGATGCCGGTCGCGCTCCGTCATAGTACGCCACAGCACGCAAAAGGGTGGTCATGACTTATTCATCGCCTGGCCATGGCAGGTCCGTGGGCCCGGAGACCAACGAGTTGCAGGTCTGGGACCCGTTCGTCCGCATCTTCCACTGGACCGTCGTCGCCGCGTTTTTCGTCGCCTATGTCACCGAGGACGATCTCCTCTCGGCGCACGTGTGGGCGGGATATCTGGTCGGGATTCTACTTATTCTGCGGATTGCCTGGGGATTTGTCGGGCCTCAGCACGCGCGATTTTCGGACTTCATGGCCCCGGCGTCGGTGATTTCCCGATATCTCGTCGATCTGGTGCAATTCCGGGCCCGGCGCTACGTCGGACACAGCCCCGCGGGCGGAGCGATGGTCATCGCGCTGCTGGTGATGCTCGCTGCCGTCGTATGTTCGGGTCTCCCGTTGTATGCGGCCCGTAACGGAGCAGGGCCGCTGGCCGATATCGTCGTGCGCAATCGCCCGCTCGCCCGGGCCCTCGCGGGCCTGCACGAGATCCTCGCCAACGTCACCCTGGCGCTCGTCGGCCTCCACATCTTCGGCGTGCTGTTCGCCTCGCTTGCGCACGGCGAGAACCTCATTCGGTCGATGGTCACCGGTCGCAAGCCGCGGCGCGAGCCCTGACGACGCGCAGCGGGGCGAAGCGGCTTGCGTGGCGACAGGCGCGGCGATAGCGTGCGCCAAAGCCACGGAGGAGAAGATGGAGCGGCGCCGCTTCGGCACCACCGATCTCTTTGTCTCGGCGATCGGTCTCGGCTGCATGGGGATGTCCGGCACCTACGGTGCCGGCGACGATGCCGAGTCGATCGCCACGATCCACCGCGCGATCGAGCTCGGGGTGAACTTCCTCGACACGTCGGCGAGCTACGGCGAGGGCCATAACCACCGCTTGATCGGGCAGGCGATCAAGGGGCATCGCGACGAGTTGGTCATCCATTCGAAATCGGGGAGCCCCCGCGAGGGGGGCGCCGACGCCGTGCGGGGCGGCGGTGACCCCAAGTACCTGATCGAGACCTGCGAGGACAGCCTCCGGAACCTCGGCATCGAGACCCTCGACGTGTTCTGCATGTCGCGTGTCGATCCGAACGTGCCGATCGAGGAGAGCGTCGGAGGCATGGCCGAGCTGGTGACGGCGGGGAAGACGCGATACATCGCGCTGTCGGAGGCCTCGGCCGCCACGGTGAAGCGCGCCAACGCGGTCCACCCCATCGTCTCACTCCAGATGGAGTACTCGCTGTTCTCCCGCGAAGCGGAGGAGAAGGGCAATCTCGACGCGTGCCGCGCGATCGGCGCGGCATTCATGGCGTACGCGCCGCTCGGTCGGGGCCTGTTGACCGGACGCTTCCGCAGCGAGCGCGACCTTCCGGACGGCGACCGCCGCCTCAAGATGCCGCGCTTCCAGAGCGGCAACATCGAGCGTAACGCCGCGATCCTCGCGCAGGTCGAGGCGATCGCCCGCGAGAAGGGGGCCACGCTGCCGCAGATCGCCATCGCCTGGGTGATGGCGCAAGGGCCTCGCAACGGCGTCGGCATCATCCCCATTCCCGGCGCAAAGACGCGCAAGCACCTCGAGGAGAATCTCAAGGCCGCCGACATTCGCCTGTCCGACTCGGACCTCGCCCGCATCGAGGGCGTAGCGCCACCGACCGCGGTCGCCGGAACGCGGTATCCCGCGGGGCAGATGAAGCGCGTCAACATCTGACATCGTGTCCGAGTCCGATCTCAAGACCCGCTGGTCCGTTGTCGCGGCAGCGATCGGCGCCGGCATCGTCGGCGCCCTGCACATCGGCATCGTGCCCGCCGCGATCCCGGCATTCCGTGCCGAGCTCGGCGTCGACCTCGTCACTGCGGGATGGGTCGTGTCGATGTTCTCGGCGACGACGGTCGCGACCGGCATCGTCATCGGCGTTGTCGCCGACCGCATCGGCTATCGACGTCTGCTGCTCGGCGGGCTCGTGGCACTGATCGCGGGCGCGCTCGCGGGAGCGGCCGCGCGATCGGGAACCCAGCTTCTCCTGTTTCGCCTGATCGAGGGCGTGGGCTTCATCACGACGCTCGTCAGTGCGCCGTCAATCATCGCCCAGACGGCGGTTCCGTCCGATCGACGGTTCGCGCTCGGCATCTGGGGAATGTACATGCCGTCGGGGCTCGCGATCGGAATGGCTGTGGCTCCTGCCATCCTTTCGGCATGGGGCTGGCGCGCGGTGTGGATCGCCGCGGCCGTCGTCAGCGCACTTTGTTTGGTCGTGGTGGCGGCGGTGCTCCCGGCGCGGGAGGCGGCGCATAGCGGCGGGTCGTGGTTGGACGACGTGCGAAAGACGCTGGCGCGCCCGGGCGTGTGGTTGCTCGCGGCGTTCTTCATGTTCTACGCCGCACAGTGGATGGCGCTGATGGTGTGGCTCCCGACGTTCCTGGTCGAGGAGCGGGGCCTGTCGCTCTCCACCGCGGCGTGGATGACGGTCGCGGTCGTTGCGGTGAACGCCCCCGGTAACCTGCTCGGGGCGGCGCTGCTGGACCGCAATGTCCCGCGGTGGGCGCTGCTCGCCGGTTCGTCGGTCATCGTTCTCGCCTGCGCGGCCGGGATCTTCCCGAGCGGAGTCCTCTCCGACGGCGTCCGGTATGCGTTGTGCCTCGTCTTCTCCTTCATCACGGGAGTCTGCCCGGCCGCGATTCTGTCCGGTGCCGCCGTTTTCCGGCCGAGTCCCCGCCAGACCGGAGCCACCAACGGATTCCTGATTCAGGGGTCGAACCTCGGGCAGTTCGTCGGTCCGCCGGCAATGGCCGCGCTGGTGTCGTTCGTCGGCGGTTGGAGCGCCGGGCTTTACGTGTTCCTACTGAGCGGTGCCGCCGGTATCTCCTTGGCGTGGCTGGTAAAAAGGGCGGAGCGGCGCCTCTCCATCACGAGTTCGTGAGCGGCGCGTGGTGTGGACGGGGCAGCGGATTTCGGGCATATTTCGCAACCCATTTTGAAAAATAGCTCGGGTTCAACCGGGCACCCGGTGAGGCGACGTCCAAATCTATGAATCTAATCAAGTCTCGTTGGAGTTGGGCTGCGATGGCGATAGCCGCCGTTGCCCTCGTGGTGCTCGCGCGGGCGCTGTGGACCGGTGGTTCCAACGGTCGCGATGACAGCGACCGCTCTATCCCGGTCGTCGTGGCATCGGCGCGTATCGGGCCGGTCATCGAGACCTATGGCGCGATCGGCAACGCTTCGGCGAACGAAGCCGTTGTCATCACCTCGAAGGTGACGGGGCTCGTCAAGGCCATCAATTTCAAGGAAGGCGACAATGTCGCCGCCGGTACGGTTCTGGTCGAACTGGACGACCGCGAGCTGAAGGCGAACCTGCTCGCCGCCGAGGCCGACGTCCGCAATGCGCGCCAGAACTACGATCGCACGGCGCGGCTGGCGAAATCCGAGAACGCACCGCAGGCGCGGGTCGACGAGCTCCGTGCGGCCCTCGACTCGGCACAAGCACGCGCCGAGGCGACGCGCGCGCGGCTCGCCGACATGACGATCGTCGCACCGTTTTCCGGGCGGCTCGGGCTGCGGCGCATCAGCGTCGGGACCTTGATCCAACAGGGCACGGTGATCACCACGCTCGACGACGCGTCGATCATCAAGATGGACTTCTCTGTGCCGGAGAAGCTGCTTGCCAACGTGGCGCCGGGCCAGACCGTCGTCGCGCGTACCGATGCCTTTCCGGATCGTCACTTCACCGGGACGGTGAAGACGGTCGACTCGCGGATCGACCCGACGACCCGCGCCTTCGAGGTGCGGGCGGAGATCCCGAACGGCGACGGTACGCTGAAGCCCGGCATGCTTCTGACCCTTGAGCTCACGCTGGCGAAGCGTGACGCTGTCGTGTTGATCCCCGAGGAGGCGCTCGTTCCGCAGGGCACGAAGCAGTACGTATTCACGGTCGAGAACGGGCGGGCGCGCCGCAAGGAAGTCGAGATCGGAACCCGAATGAAGGGCACGGTCGAAATCCGGTCCGGACTCGAAGCCGACGCCGTCGTTCTCATCGGCGGAACCCAGCGCGTCCGCGATGGCACGCCGGTGCGCGTTCCCGGGCAGGACGGGCAGGGGCCGGTCACAAGCGGCCGCAGCCAGAGTCCCGACAAGCGTACCTCGCCGGCGAGCTGATTCCCCGGCCATAGGAGACCGGAATGGTCCTCTCCGACGTCTGCATCCGCCGCCCGGTGCTGGCGACCGTCATCAGCGCCGTTCTGGTGATCTTCGGTCTGTTCGCGTTCCAGCGGCTGCCGGTCCGCGAGTATCCGAACATCGACGCACCGGTCGTCTCGATTTCGACCACGTACAAGGGCGCCTCGGCGGAGGTCATCGAGACCCAGGTCACGCAGATCCTCGAGAACGCGATTGCCGGCATCGAGGGCATCAAGACCATCCAGTCGATCAGCCGCGAGGAAAGCTCGCGGATAAACGTCGAGTTCCAGCTCACACGCAACATCGAGTCGGCCGCGGCCGACGTGCGCGACAAGGTGAGCCGCGCGGTCAAGAATTTGCCCAACGAGATCGATCCGCCGATCATCCAGAAGGCGGACGCCGACGACGCACCGATCCTGTCGCTCGCGGTCACGTCCAACACCCTCAATGCGATGGAGATGACCGACTACGCCCATCGCGTGCTGCTCGATCGCTTCTCGACGCTGCCGGGCGTCGCCAACGTGCGCGTCTTCGGCGAGCGCCTGTATTCGATGCGCATCTGGATCGACAAGACCGCGCTCGCGGCCCGCAAGCTCACCGTCGGCGACATCGAATCGGCCCTGCGCCGCGAGAACGTCGAATTGCCGTCGGGCCGCATTGAATCGCAGGCGCGGGAGTTCACCGTCCGCACCGAATCCGGGCTCCACGAACCCGAGCAGTTCGGCGCGTTGGTCATCGGCGATCGCAAGGCGCGCTATCTGGTGCGGCTGCGTGACGTCGCCCGCGTCGAACGGAACTCCGCCGATCTGCGCAGCACGGCGCGCACGAACGGCGTCGCCGGCATCGGCATCGGCATCGTCAAGCAATCGACGGCCAACACCCTCGAGGTGGCGGACGCGGTCAAGGCAGAGCTCGAGCGGCTGCGTCCGACGCTGCCGGAGGGCCTCGACATGGCGGTGAGCTATGACGAGTCGCTGTTCATCAGCCAGTCCATCTACGAGGTGTTCCACGCCCTCGTGACGGCGCTGGTGCTCGTCATCGCGGTCACCTTCCTGTTCCTTCGCAACGTCCGCGCGACGGTCATCCCCACCATCGCGATTCCGGTGTCGATCGTGGCTTCGTTCACGGTGCTCGCGGCCGCCGGTTATTCGATCAATGTTCTGACCTTGCTCGCGCTCGTGCTGGCGATCGGCCTCGTCGTCGACGACGCGATCGTCGTGCTCGAAAACGTGCACCGGCGCATCGAGGAGGGAGAGCCGGTTCTGCTGGCGGCGGTGCGCGGCTCGCGCCAGATCGGATTCGCGGTCATCGCGACGACCCTGGTGCTGGTTGCCGTCTTCGTGCCGATCGCCTTCCTGCAGGGCAACGTGGGTCGCCTGTTCGCCGAGTTCGCGATGGCGACCGCCTTCGCCGTGATGTTCTCGGGACTGGTGGCGCTGACGCTGACGCCGATGATGTGCTCGAAGTGGCTCAAGCCGACCGAGGAGGAGACCCGTTTCTTCCGCCTCACCGAGCCGGTGTTCGAGCGCATCAATCACGGCTATGACCGGATTCTCGGCTGGTCGCTGGCGCGGCCGAAGACGATCATCCTCGTCGCGCTCGGCGTGTCCGTGCTCGCCTGGGCGCTGTTCGTGGCGGTCAAGAAGGAGTTCGCGCCGGCTCAGGACCGCGGCTCCTTCACCATCACCATCAAGGGGCCGGAAGGATCGAGCGTCGGCTATATGCAGAACGCCGTCGCCGGGCTCGAGAAGGATCTTCTGAAGCTGGTCGACGACGGCTATGCGGATCGCGTCTTCATCGCCGTGCCGGCGAGCTTCGGCAGCAGTGCCCAGGTCAACGAGGGACGCATCAGCGTCCGTCTGAAGCGCTGGGAGGACCGGGACAAGACGGCGCAGGAGATCATCCGTTCGCTGACGCCGAAGCTGCGCGACAATCCCTGGGTGCAGGCGGTGGCGTTGAATCCGCCGGGTCTCGGCCAGCGCGGCACGCGCACGCCGGTCCAGTTCGTCATCGCTTCCAGCACCTACGAGGAACTGGTGCAGCTCCGCGATCGCATCCTGCGCGAGGCGGAGGGGAACCGGAACCTGATCAATCTGACGTCCGACTACGACGAGCGGAAGCCGCAGTTGATGGTCGACATCGACCGCAACCGCGCCGCCGACCTCGGCGTGTCGGTGCGCGACATCGGCGAGACCCTGCAGACGCTGCTCGGCTCGAAGAAGGTGACGACCTACACCGATCGCGGCGAGCAGTACGACGTGATTCTGCAGGCTCGCGACTCGGACCGCGTCACGCCGAACGACCTCACCAACGTCTTCGTCCGGTCCGCGAAGGGCGAGCTGATCCCGCTCGCAAATCTCGTGACGTTCAAGGATTTCGCCGGCCCCGGCGTGCTCAATCGCGTCGACCGCATGCGGGCGATCACCATCCAGGCGGCGCTCGCTCCCGGCTACACGCTTGGCGAGGCTCTCGATTACCTCGAATCCATCGCCAAGCGCGAGCTGCCGACCTACGCCCGCGTCAGCTACCTCGGCGAATCGCGCGATTACAAGGAATCCAGCCTGTCGCTCTACCTGACCTTCGCCTTCGCGCTGGTCGTCGTGTTCCTGGTGCTGGCCGCGCAGTTCGAGAGCTTCGTGAACCCGCTGGTGATCCTGCTGTCGGTGCCGCTCGCCGTCACCGGTGCGCTTGCGTCATTGTACCTGATGGACATCAGCCTCAACGTCTACAGCCAGATCGGCATGGTGCTGCTGATCGGACTGGTGGCGAAGAACGGCATTCTGATCGTCGAATTCTCGAACCAGCTCCGTGCCGCCGGAACGGCGGCCCGCGAGGCGGTGCACCAGGCGTCGCTGGCAAGGCTGCGGCCGATCCTGATGACGTCGCTGGCGACCGCCATCGGCGCGGTGCCGCTCGCGTTCGCGCACGGCGCGGGCGCCGAGAGCCGCCGGGCCATCGGCATCGTCGTGGTCGGCGGAGTGACGTTCTCGACCGCGCTCACGCTGGTCGTCGTGCCGGTCTTCTACCTGGTGTTCTCGGCACGGACCAAGCCGACCAGCCACATCGCCGAGGCGATATCCCGGCTGGAGCGCGAGGAGGGGCGCCGCGGCCACGCGGCGCCCGCCGAGTAGGCCTCAGCGCATCCCCGACACGTTCTTGAAGGCCTCGATGACCGCGGGCGGCGTCGACGCCAGCTCACGCACGAGCTTCGCGACCTCGTCGCCGTCGATCGGGCTTACGTCGATGTCGAGCTTCTGAGCTTCGCCGACGAATCCGGGGTCCCTGACCGCCGCCATGAACGCCGCTTGCAGGGCCTTGGCGCGGTCGGGCGGCGTGCCGGGCGGGGCGATGAAGGGCAGCGCCATGTAGAACGGCGCCTCGGCAAAGGCGATCAACGCCAGGGCATCCTTGTCGCCAGCGGCGATCTCGCGTCCGGTCGGCGCATCGGGCAGGTCGCGGTGCCGCGTCGTGCGCCCGAACTGGATGAGCCCGCGGAGTTCATGATTGTCCCACAAGGACCGCTGGCCCGCCTTCGCCGACCCGAGCCCGACCACCTGGCCGTCGATCTCGCCGCGCTGCATGGCGAGGAACAGGGGAGCCGCGCCGCTGTAGCCGCGAATCACGTCTATGTTGAGCTTGAGAGTGTCCTTGGCGATCAGCGCGAACGTCAGGTTGGTCGAGCCTGGGCCGACCGCGCCGAGCACGATCTTCTTGCCCGGCTGCTTGAGCTCCTCCCACGATTTGATCGGCCGGTTCGCCATGATCAGGATCGGGTAGGCATCGTCCGCATAGGAGGAGATGCTGCCGAGCCAGACGAACTTGTCCGGGACGAAGCGGATGTTCGGGTCGTTGAGGAAGGCAAGCTGCGGGATCGCGCGACCGATGATCGAGACCGTCGCGCCGTCCTTCGGCGCCACGTTGTACATGTGGTTGATCGCCGAGATGCCGCTCGCCGCCGGCATGTTCTGGACGACGAGCGCCGGCTCGCCGGGGAGGTGCTTGACGAGATAGCGACCGGCAAGGCGCGCGGCGATGTCGTTGATGCCGCCCGGCGCATAGCCGACGATCATCGTCAGGTTCTTGCCCTTGTAGAAGTCGCCGACCGCGTCGGCGCGAGCGAGCTCCGGCAGCGCCAAAGCCGCGATGGCGACGGCAAGAGCGCGGAAACCATGGCCGCGGAAACGATGTCCAATGCGCATGAAGCCTCCTCGGCGGGTTTGCGCCCGCGCTTGGTTATCCGGACTCAGGGCAGGGTGGCGAGCAGCGCGCCGTAGCCCGCTCGCGGCTCATTGACCGAAAGCCGCTTCTGGAATTCCCAGACGCGGGCGGGGACGGGATGCACGACGGGCACGCCGAGGTCCTGCTCGAGCGTGTCGATGATGTCGAGCGTGCGCCAGCCGGAGCCCAGCATGTAGATCGCATCCGCGCCCTTGTGCCGGAGGAACGCCTTCTTGATGTGGGCGTAGACTTCGTGACTCGACAGCTCCTGCACCTTCTCGAACGGCACGTCGATGCCGTCCATCGACTTCACCTTGAAGCCGGCATCCTCGAAGTAGCGGGCAAAGACGTCGTTGATCTTTCCCGAGAAGTACGTCGCCCCGACGAAGCTCTTCGCCTTCAACGCCTTCAGCGCGTTGATGTGGTTCTGGCCCGACGTGAAGATCGGAACCTTGTACTTCTTCTCCCAGGCGGCGACGATCTTCGCCTCGCCCTTGTAACCGTGCACCATGAACGGGGGAGCGCCGTTGGGGTGGATCATGTCCGGCTTCTGCGGCACGAGCTCCTCGATCTTGGCCTCGTAGGCCTTGAGCTGGGTCTTGAACTCGTCGGCAGTGCCGCGGTGGATGTTGAGGAACAGGGGCAGCATGCCGATGCCCTCCGGCATCAGCCGGATCACTTCTTCCGTCATGCCCGGCCGCAGCGTCGGATTGATCATGCCGACGAGGCCGCGCCAACTCGTGAACGCCACCTGAACCTCCCCCGTGTTGTACTTACGCCCGCGATCTTAAGCCCCACGCCGACGCGCGCAAGGCTCAGGCGAACAGCAGCTTGCAAACGACGATCGAGGCGGTGGCGCCGGCTGCGGCGCCGATCAGCATCGCCGGCAGCGCGTGGCGCATCCGGCGAATCCCGATCGCGCCGAAGTAGATGGCGAGGATGTAGAACACCGTGTCCATCGCACCCTGCAGGGTCGAGGCGAGCTGACCCGCATAGGTGTCCGGTCCGGTGGCGGGATCCTGCATCAATGCGGCCAGCACCGCGAATGCCCCCGACCCTGACAACGGACGCAACAATGCCATCGGCAGCACTTCCGGCGGTACTCCGATTGCACCGGTGATGGGGCCGAGGAGGGCGACGAGGGCCGCGAGAGCGCCGGACGCGCGAAACATCGCCACTGCCGTGAGGATGGCCACGAGGTACGGGATGATTCGTACTGCGAGTTCGAATCCGTCCTTCGCGCCCTCGATGAAGGTCTCGTACACCCGCACCCGTCGCACGGCGCCGAAGAGCAGGAAGCCCACCATGATCACCGGGATGACCCAAGGCGAGATCGCGCGGCCGTAGGCCAGTGTCAGGGGAACGAATCCGATCACGGCGACCAGCGCCAGCGCCGAGATCCACGGCGGATATGACTCGGATGCGCCGGAGAGGTCGACATCCGTCGTCGGGGTGCTATCGGAACCGGAGGCGGTTGCGGCGAGGTCGGCGCGATAGAACCGCCGCAGGAGCGCGGCCGCGGCGACGGCCGCCGCGGTCGCGACCAGCATCGCGACGAGAGTGGTGGGAACGATGGTCGCCGCATCGCGCGAGCCGGAGGCCGCGCGCAGCGCAACCACGCCGGTCGGCAGCAGCGACAGCGACGTCGTGTGCAATGCGAGGAACATCACCATGGCGTCGGTCGCCGTGCCCTTGCGCGGATTCAGCCGATCGAGTTCCTGCATCGCGCGGATTCCGAACGGCGTCGCCGCATTGCCGAGCCCGAGGACGTTGCACGAGAGATTCAGGACCATCGCGCCCATCGCCGGATGATCCCCGGGGACATCGGGGAACAGCCGGGTCATCAACGGACGAATCGTCCTGGCGATGATCTTCAGCAGGCCGCCGGCTTCCGCCACCTTGGTCACGCCGAGGAACAGCGTCATGACCCCGACCAGCCCGATCGACAGCGTCACCGCGCCGGTCGCGGCGTCGAGCATCTGGTTGGCGAGCTCCTGCATCGGCGCGACGGCGTCGGGAGCGGCCGGAACGAACGTCACCTGGCGCCAGGCGGCGGCAAGGAACGCGATGACGACGATCGTGAGGAAGAGCGCGTTCACGCGGGCGCCCGGGTGCGCGTCTGCGAGAGCTGGGCCGCGTGTCTCAGGAATTCGCGGATGACTGTCTCCAGCTTCTTCTGCAGGTCAGCGTCCCTGAGGCGTCGCCGGTCGTCGCTGAACGCGGTGGCGGCCGAGCCGACGCCGAACGTGGTCGGATACACATGAGCGCCGACGAAGGCCAGCGGGATACGGGTGGCCGTCATGCCCTGGAGTCCGGCGCCGCGTCCCGACGACGCGGCGAGGAGAAGGAACGGCCTGCCGGCTGTCGGATAGGGCTTCTCCCGCGACAGCCAGTCGATAGCGTTCTTCAGCGGGCCGGGAACCGAGTTGTTGTACTCCGGTGTCGCGAGGACGATCGCGTCGGCCGCCTTGATCTTGGTCGACAACGCGCGAGCGCCGTCCGGCAGGCCCGCCGATGCCTCGACGTCACCGTCGTAAAGCGGCATCGCGAACGACGCGAAGTCCGCGAGGTCGACATCGTCCCCGGTTTCCGCGGCGATGTCGGCCGCGATGGTCGCCAGCAGCCTGTTCCAGGAGCCGCGACGGAGAGATGCCGCGGTGACGAAAACCCGCATGGTCAGGCCTTCTCGATAGTGACCGTGAGGTTCAGACTCTCGGCGGTATTGCGGACCGTCGCGAGACACGGTTCGGCCGATCCCTCCGGTACGAACACGGCGAACCGCGTGACATAGCGACCCGGCGCCGGCTCTGCCGTCTTCTGCGCCTCGAGGTGGACGATGTTGGCCCCATATTGTCCGAACGCTTCCGCGAGACGCGCGACCAGCCCCGGCTGATCGCCGCCCGACACGGTGATGCGGTGTGTCACGTGCGCGCTGGGCCCATAGCGCGGCTTGAAGACGTAGGGCGCGACCTCGATCTGGCCTCCGGCTACCTCGGGAAGGGCTGCCAGTGCCGCCTTCACGTCCGACGGCCTGACGCCGGCGGGCATGTCGGCGATGCTGATGAACTCTGCTCCCTCGCCAAGCACGGCGAAGGTCGTGTCGCCGAGATTGGCGCCGAGGTCGAACAGGCGCCCCGCGACGGCGGCGATCAGTCCGGTGCGGTCCGCCGTCAGGACCGAGATTCGCATCGTATTCGGCACGGTGTCCTCCTTTGCCGCTTCAGCTTGCGGCCGGGGCGGAGCGCGCCGGGATGTCCAGTTCGCCGCCCGCCTGCGGATGCTCGCGGATCGCCCACGCCATGATGCCGGCGGTCAGCGACAACCCGATGCTGCCGATCCAGACCCAGTCGTACGCCTGGAACAAATCGTAGAGGAAGCCGCCGAGAAAAGCACCGACGGCGGCTCCTGCAGCGTGGAACATCCCGAGCAGCCCGAGCGCCAGGCCCATGATCCGCAGCCCCATGTGACTCGCGACGAGCGACGTCGTGACGGGAATGCTCGCGTAGTCGAACAAGCCGAACATCATCGCGAACAGGAAAACCGGCAGCGCGTCGCCGGAAGGGGCCAGCATGAGCAGGATGAACGAGAGGCCGCGCGCCGTGTAGATGATTCCGAGGAGCAGCGGACGGTGCATCTTGTCGGTGAGATAGCCGGCGAGCGCCATCCCGCCCATGTTGAAGGCTGCGAGGACGCCGTAAGCGGTCGCCCCGACGACGACCGGAATGCCGCACGTGACGACATACGCGACGAGATGCGTCTCGACCACGCCAGCCGTCGTGAAGCCGCAGATTGTGTAGCTCATCAGCAGCAGCAGGAAGGTCGGGTTGCGGAACAGGAACCGGAGCCGCACGCCGAGGCCTTCAGGCATCGCCGACGATGCGCTCGCACGGCGTCGCGCCGTCGCGTCGCCGATCCACCGCCACACGAAGGGGATCAGAACCAGGCACGAGGCGCCGAGGAACACGTATCCCCAACGCCAGCCGAGGGTGGTGAGGATGATCGCGAGCACCGGCAGCAGCGCGAGGTGCCCGGCCGTCGATCCCGCTGCAGACAATCCCATCGCGAGGCCCCGCCGCTCGGTGAAGTGGAAGGCGACGGTGGCCGACACCATGCTCTTGGCGACGGTGCCGAAGCCGATCCCGGCGAGCAGGCTGAAGGTGATCAGGAACTGCCAGGGAGCGGTGATGAACGCGGTCGCGGTAAGGCCGAGGAAGGTCGTGACCAGTCCGGCAACGAAGATCGTCCGCGGTCCCCATTTGTCGAGGAGATTGCCTGAGAACGGCGCCGTGACGGCCATCGTTACGAGGCCCCACGCCGCGACCGACGAGATGAAGCTCCGCGACCATCCGAGGTCGGCCTGCAACGACGGCATCACGACGCTCAGACTGGACCGCGTGGCGGAGACGACGCTGAGAGCGAAGAAGCAGACAGCGACGACCACCCAGCCGCGGGGGTTCTCGCGGAAAATTCGGATCAGCATGGGGACTTTGCGGGATGCCACGGGTTGCCCGCAGGATACCGGCCGGGAGATCGGAATCGCAAGGATACAGGCCTTTCGGCAGGTGTTTCATTTTGGTTTCGGTTGGCGCGCTGCGGCGTTGCGCCTAGAATGAGTAATCATCGCCATCACGTCAGGTGCGAACCGTCTCTCAAGGAGCGGCGCACGGCCGTTCAGGGAGGCCGCATGTTCGCGAAGATCAACCACGTCGCCATTGTGAGCGCCGACTACGCCCAGCTCGGGAAGTTCTACGAATCGGTGTTCGGGATGCGGACGTCGGCGAAGACGCGGCCGGCCCGCGCGGTGACGGTGGGTGACGGCTATGTGGGTCTCAACATTAATCCCCGGCGCGCGGGGCGGCGGGCAGGGCTCGACCACTTCGGGATCCAGGTGGAGAGCGTCGACGCGGTGTTCGACCGCATGCGCAAGAAATACCCGACGGTGAAGTGGCTGCAGCGTCCGTCGACGCGTCCCTTTGCCGGGATCACCACGCACGATCCGGACGGCATCATGTTCGACATCTCCCAGAAGGACATGTCGAACCGGACCTCGGTCTACGTCGAGAACGACGGCAATGCCAATCCGCGCCACATCGACCACGTCGCGGTGCGCACGCTGCATCCCGACGCCAGCGCCGAATTCTACCGCGATGTGTTCGAGCTCGCGCCAGCCAACACGAAAAAGAGCGCAGACGATCCCAATCACTACCTGACCGACGGCCATGTCACGCTGGTGCTGATGCCGTGGGACATCACCGACTACGACGCGACCGGCATCATCACCCAGGGGATGGACCACATCGGCTTCAAGGTGGAGAGCGTCGAGGCGCTCAAGGCCGATGTGAAGCGCATCGCCGACGACAACCCGCGGCTCGCGCCCGAGCCGGTGGCCACCGGCTCGGAGGGCATCGCGCTCGAGGCGCTGTTCAAGCGGAGCTGTCCGCTCGGGCATTACCGGATGGCCGACTGCGACGGCGTGCTCATCGACGTGGCGGACGATCAATAACTGAGAAACAAGGCGTAGGGAGCGATTGATGAACCGGTTTCTGAGGCTTGCGACGATGGCGGCGCTTGCGACTGGAGCGGCCCTGCCGGCCCGCGCTGACGCGATCGCCGACTTCTACAAGGGCAAGCAGATCAACTGGATCCTCAGCGCCGGCGCGGGCGGCGGATACTCCAGCTACGCGCACGCATTCCAGGTTTACTTCCAGAGGCATATTCCCGGTAACCCGAACATCATTATCCAGAACATGCCGGGCGCGGGCGGCATCCGCGCCATGATCTACCTCTCCAATGTCGCGCCAAAGGACGGCACGACGATCGGGCTCGTCCACTCGAGCGTCCCGTTCGCGCCGCTGTTCGGCCTCGAGGGCGCCAAGTTCGACGCCCGCAAGCTCAACTGGATCGGCAGCATCAACAAGGCGACCGGCATCTGCGTCGCCTGGCACACGTCCCCGATCAAGACCGCCCAGGACCTCTGGGAAAAGGAGTTCGTCGTCGGCGGCACGGGCGCCGGGTCGCAGATGGAAACGCTGCCGGCGATGATGAACCGCGTCTTCGGCACGAAAATGAAGGTGATCTCCGGCTACAAGGGCGGCAACGACGTCTATCTCGCGATGGAGCGCGGCGAAGTCATGGGGCGCTGCGGCGGCCTGATCTCGTCGATCCAGTCGACCCGTCCGGACTGGTTCCCCCAGAAAAAGGTCGTGGTGCCGATCCAGATCGCGTCGAAGCGGGACCCGATGTTCCCGGACTCGCCGGCGATCATCGAGTACGCGAAGGAGGAGCGGCAGAAGCAGATCCTGCAGCTCGTGCTGGCGCCGATGGAGATCGACCGGCCGCTCCTTCTGCCCCCCGGTGTTCCCGCCGAGCGGATCGCAGCACTACGCACCGCATTCCACGAGACGATGAAGGACCCCGGCTTCATCGCCGAGGCGGAAAAGGAACACATCGAGATCGACGAGATCTCGGGCGAGGACGTGCAGAAGGTGATCGAGGCCGCCTACGCCCTGCCTCCGGAGGTGGTGAAGGCAGCCAAGGAAGCGATGAACGTCGGCAGCGCGTCGGAGTAGGGGAAAGGGAACGCCATGTTTTCCAAGATCAACCACGTCGCGTCCTGCAGTGAGCGCTACGCGCTCCTCGGCAAGTTCTACGAGACGGTGTTCGGGCTGAAGTCGTCGCCCAAGCTCCGGCCCGGCCGCGCCGTCACCGTCGGTGACGGGTACGTCGGCTTCAACATCAACCCGCGCAAGGTCGGGCGCGGTGCCGGGCTCGACCACTTCGGCATCCAGGTCGAGAACATGGAGATCGTGTTCGACCGCATGCGCTCGAAGTATCCGACGGCGCACTGGATCCAGCGTCCGGCCACCCGGCCGTTCGCGGCGATCACCGCCAACGATCCGGACGGCAACGTCTTCGATCTCTCGCAGGCGGACTCGGCCAACCGCGCCCACGTCTACACCGAGAACGACGGCACGCTGACGCAGCGGCACATCAGCCACATTGCGATCCGCACCATGCGCCCCGACGAGATGGCGAAGTTCTACGTCGAAGTCTTCGAGCTCACGCCCCAGAACAAGGCGGCGGGCGATCCGAACCACTACCTCACGGATGGCCATGTCACGCTCATGCTGATCCCGTACGACATCCGCAACTACGTCGAGCAGAACATCCTCCTGCCGGGGATCGACCACGTCGGCTTCACGGTCGAGAGCATCGACAAGCTGAAGGAAGATGTGGACGAGGCGGTCGGCATCAACCCGCTCCTCAATCCGGTGCCGTTCGGGCGCGGCAAGGAAGGGAGCAACCGGCTCGAGCTGCTGCGCAAGCAGTGCCCGATCGCCGAGCACATCATGTCGGATCCCGACTACAACTTCCTCGCCGTGCGCGAACGCCACTGAGCGAGCCCGCCCCGGAGCGCCGCCGGGCAGACGACACAACGGCGCGGAACACCGCACAACAGGGAGCGAGCGATGCGGGAATGGACACTGGCGGTCGCCGTCGCGGCCGTGGCGATGGGCGCGTCGCCGGCGGCGGCCGACGCGGTCGCGGATTTCTACAAGGGCAAGACCGTCAACATCATCGTCAGCACGGGCGAGGGCGGCACCTACGACACGGTGGCGCGCAGCCTCTCGCGGTACATGCGCAAGCACGTTCCCGGCGAGCCGGTGATGATCCTGAAGTACATGCCGGGCGCCGGGCACCTGAAGGCGACCGAATACATGTACAACGTCGCGACCAAGGACGGGACGAACATCGCGACGATCGGCAACTCGATTCCCCAGACGCAGGTCTTCGACAAGGACTCGCTCGAGCGCAAGGGCATCCGATTCGACGTCCGCAAATTCAACTGGCTCGGCTCCACCGGCATCAGCAACCTGATGACGGCGGCATGGGCGGCATCCGGCGTCAAGACGATCGAAGACGCCTACAAGGAAGAGGTGACGGCGGGCAGCACGGGCGCGGGTTCCGGCACGATGCTCTACCCGACCATCACCAACAACGTCGTCGGCACCAAGTTCAAGATCATCTCCGGATACCGCAAAGCGACCGAGATCGACCTCGCGATGGAGCGCGGCGAGGTGGTGGTGCGCGCCGGTTTCAGCCTCGGCAGCCTCTCCACCGAGCATCCCGACTGGATTAGCGACAAGAAGGTCAGCTTCCTGTTCCAGGTCGGCGGGGTCCGCGAGCCGTCGCTGCCCGACGTGCCGCTGATGAGCGATCTCGGCAAGACCGACGAGCAGAATCTCATCATGCGCGTGCTGTCGGCGCCGGTGTCGTTGGGCCGCCCCTATCTCACCACGCCGGGCGTTCCGGAGGATCGCGTCGCGGCGCTGCGTGCCGGGTTCGCGGCGACGCTCAAGGACCCCGAGTTCCTCGCCGAGGCGCAGAAGCTCAAGTTCGACCTCCGTCCGATGGACGCCGAGGAGACGGCGCGCGTGGTGAACGAGACCGTGGACGTGCCGCCGGACATCATCGAAAAGGCCAAGGCCGCCATCGGCAATGCGGGCGGCTCCGAATAACGCGACACACGGTAAGACCAGTAGGAGGAGAGCACAGCGATGTTCGCGAAGATCAACCACATGGCGATGATCAGCCCGCAGTACCCGATGCTCGGGAAGTTCTATGAGGCGGTGTTCGGCCTCAAGACGTCGGGCAAGACCTCGCCCTATGGCTCCGTCGTCTACGGCGACGGCTACGTCGGCCTCAACATCATCCCGAAGCGCGATGGCTACGTCGGCGGCCTCGACCACTTCGGGATGGAGGTCGACGACTGCGAGAAGGTGCTGGCGCGCATGAAGGCCAAGCATCCGAAGGCGAACATCGTCAAGCGGCCGTCGACCCGGCCGTTCGCCGCCTACAGCGGTCATGATCCGGACGGCAACGTGTTCGACCTCGCCCAGAAAAAGAACGACACCCGCAGCGACATCTACGCCGACCAGGCGACCAGCACGTCGTCGCAGGCCCGCTATCTCAACAAGTTCGCGATCCGCACGCCGAACGCCGAGCAGTGCGCGGACTTCTACATGGACGTGTTCGAGCTCGAGCCCGACAACAAGCGCAAGAACGTGCCGGGCTTCCACCTCACCGACGGCCACGTGACGCTGTCGATCCTGCCGTGGTCGATCCCGATCTTCGAGGGCATGTCGATCAAGCGTCCGGGGCCGGACCACATCGGCTTCCACGTCGAGGACCTCGAGGCGTTCAAGGCCGACGTGCAGAAGGTGGCCGGGCTGAACCCCTATCTCGCGCCCGTGCCGCTCGGCGGCAGCCGGGAATCCGACGTCCGCAAGGGCTTCTTCCAAAAGAGCGCCACCGGCAAGTTCCAGATGACCGACCCCGACGGCACCTGGATCGACGTCACCGACGAGTAGGCGCGGAGGCGGACGATGAAGGTCGCGGTCCTCGATGACTTCACCGACGTCGTCCGCTCGTTCGCCGACTGGTCGCCGGTCGAAAAGCGCGCCGAGCTGACGATCTTCCGCGACCACCTCGCCGATGCCGATGCGCTGGCGAAGCGGCTGGCGCCGTTCGACGTCGTCGCGGTGATGCGCGAGCGCACGCCGTTCCCGCGTGCGTTGATCGAGCGGCTGCCCAACCTCAAGTGCATCGTCACGTCGGGGATGCGCAATCTCTCGATCGACGACAAGGCCGCGACCGAGCGCGGCATCGTCGTGTGCGGGACCGAGTCGGTTGGCTTCACCACCGCCGAGCACGCCTGGGCGCTGCTGATGGCGGCGGCGCGCAACATCCCGCAGGAGGAGGCGGCGTTCCGCCGCGGAACCTGGCAGCTCGGCGTCGGCACGACCTTGCGCGGACGGCGGCTCGGGATCCTCGGCCTGGGCAAGATCGGCACCCAGGTGGCGGCGTTCGGCAAGGCCTTCGGCATGGATGTCGTCGCCTGGAGCCAGAACCTGACCGACGACAAGGCCTCGGCCGGGGGCGCGCGGCGGGTCGACAAGGACGAGCTGCTGCGCACGTCCGACTTCATCACCATCCACCTCGTGCTCAGCGCGCGCACGCGGCACCTGATCGGTGCGCCCGAACTCGGGCTGATGAAGCCCACGGCGATCCTCGTCAACACCTCGCGCGGCCCGATCGTCGACGAGGCGGCGCTGATCGAGGCGCTCGAGGCGAAGCGCATCCGCCGCGCCGCGCTCGACGTCTACGACGTCGAGCCGCTGCCCAAGGATCATCCGCTGCTGAAGCTCGACAATGCCGTGCTGACGCCGCACCTCGGCTACGTCAACGACCACAACTACGGCATCTTCTATCCGAAGCAGGTCGAGTGCATCGTCGCGTTCCTCGACGGCAAGCCGATCCGCGTCATCAACGAGGACGTGCTGGCCGGGGCGGGGCGGGCCTGACCGTGTCCGCCGAGGCCGAGGTGCTGGCGGCGAACACGGCATTCTACGCCGCGTTCGGTCGCGGCGACCGGGCCGCGATGGACGCGCTGTGGGCGAGCCGCGCCGCCGTGTCTTGCATCCATCCCGGGTGGCCTCCGGTCCACGGCCGCGACAAGGTGATGAGCGCATGGGGCGGCATCCTCGACCACCCGCAGCAACCGCCGGTCCGGCCGGTGCGGGAGGTCGTCCGGGTGTTCGGAGATACCGGTGTCGTGATCTGCTACGAGACGATCGGGTCGATCGTGCTGGCCGCCACCAACATCTTCGTGCGCGAGGAGGGGGCGTGGCGCATCGTCCACCACCAGGCCGGCGTCGCCGAACGTGCGCCGCGCGACGTGGTCGAGGGCGCCTCGACGCCCGGACGTGTTCATTAGGTGCAAGGCCGCGTACGGTGGTCCAACATCGGTGCGTGACGGCACCGGCAGGGAGGGCACGATGCATCGGATTTGCGCGTTGGCGTTCGCCGGGCTCACGCTTGCGATGCCCGTTGCCTCGGCGGAGACCCCCGCCGAGTTCTTCCACGGCAAGACGATCAACCTCGGTGTCGGCAGCGGCCCGGGCGGTGGCTACGACGCCTACAGCCGGGTGCTCACGCGTCACTACAGTCGGTTCATTCCCGGCAATCCCGCCGTCGTCATCCAGTACGTGCCGGGCGCGGGCGGCATGGTGGTCGCCAACAACACCTACACGAGCGCGCCCAAGAACGGCACCTACCTGGCGATGATCCCGGCGAGCGTGCTGCTCGATGGCGTGCTCGGCAGCGATCAGGCGAAGTTCGACGCGAGCCGCTTCACGTTCGTCGGCAACATGAACGAGGAGGCGGATACCTGCTCGTTCTGGCACACATCCGGGATCGCCCGCACCGATGACATCTTCGCCAAGGACAGCATCATCGGCACCGCGGGCCCGGCGTCGAACTCGCACACCTTTCCGCTGGTGATGAACAAGGTGCTGGGCACCAAATTCAAGCTGATCCCCGGCTACGGCGGCGGCTCGTCGCTCCGGATCAACGCCATGGAAAAGGGCGAGCTGCAGGGCGCCTGCGGCATCTTCGTCTCGACGGTGCTGTCGCAGTTCGGCCAGCAGGTGAAGGACGGCCGCCTCAAGGTGCTGCT
Source organism: Gemmatimonas sp. (assembly GCA_050260515.1). Taxonomy (GTDB): domain Bacteria; phylum Pseudomonadota; class Alphaproteobacteria; order SMXQ01; family SMXQ01; genus DATJIG01. The sequence continues at coordinate 213,223 of JBLNCI010000022.1, read as the reverse complement.
GCAGATGGGCCTCGCCCGCCACCCGGCGTTCCCCGACGCGCCGAACGCGGTCGAGTTCGCCAAGACCGACGCGGATCGGCAGATCCTGACGCTGTTCTTCGCCCAGCTCGCCTTGGGCCGCGCCATCTTCGCGCCCCCCGAGACTCCGCCCGATCGCGCCAAGGCGCTCAGCGACGCCTTCGCCGCGACGATGAACGATCCCGCCTTCCAGGCCGATGCCGAGCGGCTCAACACTGAGACCCGCTGGTTCGGGCCCGAGCGCATGGCCGAGGTGGTGAAGGCGATGACGGCGACCCCCGAGGCGGTGAAGGCCCGCGCCCGCGAACTGCTCGCCGCCAACTGAGCGCCGACACAGACAATAAGCCAACGAGGAGAGTGCCGCGTGAGCTCCGTTTCGATCGCGACGTCCGACGTCGATTCCACCTTCCACCGCCAGGCCGTCGCGCTCGGCGAGATGTGGAAGGAGCAGGGGCTGGTCGATTCCGTCGAGCCGCTGTTCACCAGCGGCAGCGTCGAGAACGCCCAGCTCGTCGCCGCCCACAACGCGACGTACGCGTTCATGGCGGCCAACTGGCTGCCGCTCGCGGCCACCGGAACGGCGCCGTTCACGGCGGCGCTCCCGGTGCGGCTGCTGACGCCGATCAACACCGGGCCGTTGTTCTTCGTCGCGCGCGCGGATTCGAAGCTCGAGACCTTCCACGACCTCAAGGGCAAGCGCGTCGGGCTCGGCCACGAGAACTCGGGAATGGTCCAGCACATCCACACGATCTTCCGCGCGCTCGGGCTGTCGCTCGACTGGTTCGAGCCGGTCTATTCCCACACCCGCCCCGGCAACCAGATGCTCGCGCAGGGCGAGATCGACGCCCAGTGGCAGCCGCCGATCCCGAACGTCCAGTTTTCGGAGCTGAACGCGCGAACGGCGCTCAAGGTGCTGTCGTTCTCGCCTGAGGACCGCAAGGCGATCATCGACAAGGTGCCGTACTACGCGGAGGCGACGATCCCGAAGGGGGCGGTCCGCGGCCACGACCGCGACTCGACCGAGGTCGCGGTCATCAATGTGCTGGCGGTCCACGCCGACGACGATGAGGACACGGTGTTCCGCCGTACCCGCGCGATCATCGCCGGCGCCGGCGATCTCGCGCGCCGCAACCCGTTGTACAACGGACTCGACCGTCTGCTGCGCGACGCGGGCCAGCGGGTGATCCCGGTGCTGGCCAAGGCCGGGGCGCTCCAGCACCCCGGGGCCGCGCGCGCGTTCCGCGAGGCAGGACTCAGCCGTTGACCCGAAGGGAACGGTCAGGCATGGGACAGGCGCCGCATTGACCGGCGCGGCGCCTCTCCCTATGGTTACTTGATCGTTTCGATTTTTTCTTAGCGGCCCGGGCCTGAATTTTGAGCGCCGTCGCACTCGCCACCTCCGACGTCGAGTCTCCGTTCCATGTGCAGGGCGTTGCCCTCGGGGCGATGTGGAAGGACCTCCGCGTCGTCGACGAGGTCATGCCTTTGTTCACCACCGGCGGGTTCGAGAATGCGCGTCTCGTGGCCAATCACAGCGCCGACTGCGGGCTCATCTCCTCCAACTGGCTGGCGCGGGCGGCCAGCGGCGAGCGGCCGTTCGACGCGCGGCTGCCTCTGCGCCTGATGACTCCGCTCAGCCGCGGGCCGCTGTTCTTCGTCGCGCCGCGCGACTCGAGGCTGCAGACCTTCGACGACCTGATGGGCAAGCGGGTCGGCGTCGGCCACCGCAATTCGGGCATGGTCGAGCATGTGCGGACGATCTTCGCCGCGCTCGGCATTCCGTTCACGGCGATCGAGCCCTGCTATCTGCACTCCAACGAGGGCAACCGTCTGTTGCTCGAAGGCGAGATCCACGCGCAGTTCGAGCCGCCGTATCCGAACCCGCACTTCGACGAGCTGTCGCGGCAGATCGATCTCAAGATCCTGTCGTTCTCGCCCGAGCAGCGGCGGCGGATCCTCGACGCGGTTCCGTACTACTCCGAGTGCGTGGTGCCGCAGGGCACGTTCCGCGGCCACGACCGGGACGCGACCGAGATCGCGGTGACCAACGTGCTCGCCGTGCACGCGAACGAGGCCGAGGGGATGGTGTTCCGCCTGGCCTCGTCGGTGCTGGCCCACTGCGGCGAACTGATGAAGCGCAACCCGCTGTTCCATGGTCTCGACGACCTGCTGCGCGACGCCACCCGCAAGCTGATCCCCGCGCTCGCCAACGCCGGCGCGCCCCTTCACCCCGGCGCCGAGCGGGCCTTCCGCGAGGCGGGCATCCTCGTCTAGGCGCATCGTCGTGGACATCATCCGGCTCTCCGGGCGGCTCGTCAGCGGGCAGGGCGTCGCACGGACGTTCACGCGTGAGCCGTGGGCGCGCTCGGGGTTCATGGCGGCGGTCGGGATCGATCCGTTTCCCGGAACCCTCAACCTCAGCATCCCCGAAGGCCCGCAGCGGACCGCCTGGAGCGCGGCGAGGATCTCGCGCGGGATCCTGATGCCGGCGCCCAGTGCGTCCTTCTGCGACGGTCGGATCTTTCGTGCGACGGTGGCCGCACGCGCGCGCGCCGCGATCGCGGGCGCCGTGGTCGTGCCGATGGTGCCCGGGTATCCCGAGGACCAGCTCGAGATCATCGCCGCGGTGGGTCTGCGCGACGCGCTCGGCATAGAGGACGGCGACGAGCTCGCGGTCGACGTCGATCTTTCGCCGTGACGCCCGACGCGGGGCGGGCCTGACTGATGCCGTCGAGTGTCCCACGGCCCGCGCGGCGCCGCGCTGGCGTGGGACAGCAATCGCCGCGGGATTCCGCCAAAAACCCCCAAGTGTCCCACTGTCCCACACGGGCGATTTGGGACACCTGGGACAGTTGGGACACTTTTGCACAGGGGCGATGCGATCGCGTGCGTGCGGCACGGTTCTCGCCTTCAACGCGAACAATCGCTGTTCTCTTCTTTGGTCATGGTCGGCGGAGGCCGACCATCCACGAGTTTCTTTCTGCTGTTGCCGACAAAAACTCGTGGATCCTCGCCCTTCGGCGAGGATGACGTGGAGTGATCGTGCGTTCGTTGCTCGGGCATCACCTCGCGTGCTCCCCTGAATCACCTAAGCCCGCTCCGGGTTGTGAGGCCGGAGCGGGCTGGTGAGGGGCCGGTGGGTTCGCGGGTGTTTGCTACGCACCGCGCGGACACACGTCGTCGTCGCCGGGTCAGCGAAACCCGGCTTTTTCCTTCCCAGTGAGGTCAGCAGGTGCCATCACGCTGCGTTTAAAGCGTAGCTCTGTCCTACCGATTGCTTCTCTCTGTCGCGGATCGCGACGCTGTTGGTGTCGGTACCTGAGAAGAAGTGCGTCGCGACCCGAAGGGGAAGCGCCGTTGCCTCTCAACTCATCCGCCGCGGCCGTCCTCGTTGTCGGAGGCCATCGCTCGCGGTTTCTTCGCTTCAATGAGAGCGCTATTGCGCAATAGCTCCCCTCGCTTGTCGCGATGCGAGGACCATGCGCGCACGCGAAAGGCGGCACAAGGGGGCTGTGGAGAAACGCCGGCGCTCGGAACAGGGCCTGTGGAAAGTCTGGGCCGGTTCGGGCGCGCCCTTTGAAAGTTCGGCGAGAGGCACTTAGCACGCGCCGCACTCTCCTTTCGTCAGGCCCGGCCTTGCGCCGGGCATCCACGTGTTTCTGTTGGCGCGACGAAAAACAGAACGTGGATGGCCGGGGCAAGCCCGGCCATGACGTGGTATTTAGCCGCGTCGTTTTCTGTCGTCATTCCTGCGAAAGCAGGAATCCAGAGCCCTCGGAGATGCCGTTGCCGAGTCGCCGCCCTGGACCGCTTTCGCGGGAGTGACGAGGCTATACACCTGGATGCCTGGCCCCACCGTCCGAAGGGCGGCATATGTCGCGAGCGGATCGAGGTGCACGCACCCCAACGCCGGGCGAGACGAAAAGCAAAACGCGTTTCCCGTTTGCGACGATGAAGGGGTTGTTTTCGCCATCCGTGCGCGGGACCGCCGTCGTTCGTGCCCGCGAGCGCGGCGCTTCATCGGAGAACCGGCTGCATTTCATTTAATGCTCATGGCGTGGTTGCCTTCGCCGATTGACGAACCGAGACTCCGTTCCCTACAGTCCAACAAAACCACGGCCGAACCGGCCGTCAACGACGGGACGGCGACCGTTCCGAAACGGGGAGACCGAGGATGACGAGTGGCGTGAGCCGGGTTGCGGCGCTGGCGGCGGTGGCCGCGTTCCTCTGCGCGGGGACGGCGCGCGCCGACTTCAACGACAACAAGCCGATCACGTATACGGTCGATGGCGCGACCGCGAGCGGCTACTTCAAGGTCGTCACCGAGGCGATCAACGGCGTGATCCGCGACGCGTATCCCGGGTCGGCCGCGACCTACAAGCCGGGCAGTCCGGCCGGCGGCATCCAGAACATCTCGACCGGCCAAGCCGACTTCTCGTTCACCGGCGGCGCGCCGGAGATCGCGTACGCCCTCGAGGGCAAGGCGCCGTTCAAGGAGTCGCTCAAGGGCAAGTTCAAGTTCGTCGGCCTTCTGCACAACGATCTCGTCGTCTACAACCTCGCCACCAAGGAATGGGCCGACAAGAACGGCATCAAGTCGTTCGCCGACATCGCGTCGAAAAAGCCGCAGATGCGGCTCGCGGTGAACCAGCTCGCCAATCTTCAATCGACGCTCAGCATGTCGGTGGCGATCTTCGACGCCTACGGCATCAACGAGGCCGACATCACCGGACGCGGCGGCAGCCTGTTCCGCGGCAACACATCATCGAACGTCGACGCGATGCGCGACGGCAAGGTCGACGTGATGATCAACGGCGGCTTCGTGCCTCAGGCCGAGTTCACGGACCTCGCGCGCGGCCGCGAGCTGATTTGGATCTCCGGCGATCCGGCGAAGATGAAGGCCGCCGCCGACCGCTGGGGCTACTCGGTCTACACCGTGAAGAAGGACGCCTATCCGTTCCTGACCAAGGACGAGACCACGCTCGTGCTGTGGTCCGCCGTGGTCGCCGGATCGCACGTGTCCGACGAGACCGTCTACAAGTTCATGAAGGCGCTGCTCGACAGCCGCGACCGCGTGCGCTCGATCCATCCGTCGCTCGCCAATTTCTCGCTCGAGAACTTCGGCCGCAACCCGACGCCGCTGCCGTACCATCCCGGCGCCGAGCGGCTGTACAAGGAACGCGGCCTGTTGAAATAGCCCGTCGTGCCCGCATCGCGCGCCGCGCAAAGGTAAGGACATGGATGTGAGCATCAACGAGGCCGCGCGGCGTCGCGCGCTCACCCGCGTGCTCGACGCCGTCGGCGAAACGCACCGCGTGCGGCCGGCGGGCGTCACCGGGGCCCTCATCGCGGCGTTGTCCGTGGTCGCGGTGTTCCTGATCGGCTGGCTCGCGCTGTTCGGCATCGCCACCGACCATCTGCAGATTTCATTGTTCCTGACGCTCTTGCTGCCGATCGCGTTCCTGACCACGACGGCGGCGCAGGGGCTCCGCCGCCTGACGCTCCTCGACTACCTGCTGGCGGCGGCGTCGGCGGCGGCGTCGGCCTGGTTCGCGTTCAATGAGCCGCGGTATGCGAACTGGATGACGGGCTTCTCGGAGCCGTCTACCGGGGACATGGTCGCGGGGCTGGTCCTTCTCGGGCTCTCGGTCGAGCTGTGCCGCCGCGCGGTCGGCTTCGGCCTCACCGCGATCCTGTTCCTGCTGCTCGCCTACACGGCGTTCGGGCATCTCATCACGGGCGGCTTCTATCACGGGCCGATCAGCTTCAGCTATTTCATGGAGATGCAGACGATCGGCACCGACGGCCTGTTCGGCTCTCCGCTTTACGTCGCCGCGAGCTACGCGTTCCTGTTCGTGCTGTTCGGCAACTTCTACGTGATCGCCGGCGGCGGCAGGCTGTTCTTCGACGTGGCCGCGGCACTCACCGGCCGCATGGTCGGCGGCCCGGCGAAGGCCTGCGTCGTCTCCAGCGGCCTCTACGGCTCGATCTCGGGAAGTCCGGTGGCGGACGTCGCCACCACCGGCCCGATCAGCATCCCGATCATGCGCCGCATCGGCATTCCGGCCGAGCGCGCGGGCGCGATCGAGGCGGCGGCCTCCACCGGCGGCGCGATGCTGCCTCCGGTGATGGGCGCGGTCGCGTTCCTGATGTCGAACTTCACCGGCATCCCGTACTACCTGATCGCCTTCTACGCCTACATCCCGGCGCTGATCTACTACCTGGGCGTGTTCGCGCTGGTGCACTTCGAGGCGGTGCGACTCGACCTCGGCCGCGTGCCGGAGCGCGACATCGTCGGCCTGCGCCGCGCGTTCCTCAACAACTGGCCGAGCCTGATCCCGATCGTGACGCTGATCTACCTGCTGGTGAGCGGCTTCTCGGCCGCCTATGTCGCCGCAGGCTCGGCGGTGTCGGTGGTGGCGGCGAGCTGGCTGAGCCGCGAGGGGGCGATCGGCCCGAAGCGCTTCGTCGAGGCGTGCGTCGAGACCTGCAACGCCATGGTGCCGCTGGTCGCAGCCGTCGCCGCGGCCGGAATCATCATCGGCGCGATCGAGCTCACGGGCCTGTCCGGCAAGTTCACGCTGCTGCTGTTCGAGCTGTCGGGCGGCGCGCTCGTTCCGTCGCTGCTGCTCGCGGCGGTGGTGCTGGTGCTGCTCGGGATGGGCATGCCGACGACCGGCGTCTACATCATGGGCATCGCGCTGCTGGCGCCGGTGTTCATCGGCAAGTTCGGCCTGCCGATGATGGAAGTGCACATGTTCATGCTGTTCTACTCGTGCATGTCGGCGATCACCCCGCCGGTGGCCGTGGCCGCGTTCGCCGCGGCCTCGATCGCCGGGGCCAATCCGTTCAAGCTCGCGCCGTATGCCTGCAAGCTCGCGGTCGGCGGCTTCGTGCTGCCGTTCTTCTTCCTGTTCAACAACGGCGTGCTGATGCAGGGCGGGCTGCCGCACATCGTGTCGAACACCTTCGTCGGATCGGCGCTGGTGCTCACGGCATCACTGGTGCTGCACGGCTACATCGAGCGCCGCGCGATGCCGCTGTGGGCGCGGGCGCTGCTCGCGGTCGCCGCGCTCGCCATGATGTGGCCGGACCCGGCGGCGCAGTACCCCGCCGTTGCCGCCGCCGCGGCGCTGTTCGCGTACCTCAGGTTCGGGACGAAGAAGCGCCGCGCTCACTCGTAAGCGGTAATCGGCGTCTGCCGCCGACGGCGCGGCGCGTGCGGGACGGGAGCGGGGTCGTGCTCGCCGTGGTGCGGGGGAGGGGTGTTGTCGTTGGCCGGCCGCGGCAGCGGCTCGGCGATCGCGAACGCCGTCGCCACAAGAGCTCCCGCCAGGACGATCACGCTGCTCGATAAGACTTTCATTCGCTCACTCCGTTGGAACGCGGCGGAGACTAGCGGCGCAATGCGTCAGTGCCGTGAACGGCGAATGACCGGTAATTGACGGTAAACGCCGGAGTTCCCTACACTCCGGCACCCCACCGCGAGCGCCCGACGGGCGGACCGCTTTCAACAATAGAAATCGAGAGGGAGAAGACGATGATCGAACTGTATGCCTGGGGCACCACCAACGGGCGACGGGCGCTGATCATGGCGGAGGAGTCGGGCCTCCCGTTCAAGCTCAACCAGATCAACATCCAGAAGGGCGAGCAGAAGACGCCGGAGTACGAGAAGATCAATCCGTACCGCAAGATCCCGGCGATGATCGATTCGGACGGCCCCGGCGGCAAGCCGGCGACGCTGTTCGAGTCGGTGGCGATCTGCTTCTACCTCGCCGAGAAGACGAACAAGTTCCTCGGCTCGCCCGCCGATCACCCGAACGTGCTGAAGTGGACAATGTTCCACGCGACCAACGTGCTGTGCACGATGGGCGCGCTCGGCCGCATCAACGACCCGTCGTTCGAGAGCGGCGCCAAGAGCCAGCTCGACACCATGAACAGGCACCTCGCGGGGCGCGACTGGTTCTGCGACGAGTACTCGATCGCCGACATCATCCCGTTCACCCGCATCAACGGCATCAAGCACGAGACGGTGAAGGTCTCCGACTTCCCCAACGTGCAGAAGTGGCTCGACCGCGTCGGCAACCGCCCGGCGGTGAAGAAGGCGATGGAGCAGAAGTTCGGCTGAACGCGAACGCCGCCGCCGAAAGCAAAACCCCCGAGGGCGACCTCGGGGGTTTTTTGATTCCGTAGACGCTAAGAGCTCTCACGTCATGGTCGGCGCCCCTCTTTTCAAACGGCCCGCGCAAGCGCGGGCCTAAGGGGCCGACCATCCACGAGTTTTTGTATGTAGCAAGAAACACGTGGATGCCCGCCTTCGCGGGCATGACGAGAAGAAGCTAGATGTGCGTCGGCGGCGCGTAGTCCTCGCCGCCCTTGGGCACGTCCTTCTTCGGGTACTCGACCATCTTCTGGAAGATCATGTGCATGAAGAGGAAGAGGGGCTTCGCCTTCATCACCAGCACCAGCATCTCGTCGTCGCCGCGGTTGATGTGCTGGTGGACGCAGCCGTTCTCGACCACGAGCGAGTCGCCGGCTTCGTAGATCATCTCGTTGCCGTCGTGGATGTCCCGGCCCTTGCCAGTGAGGACGTAGAACACGGCGGAGTTCATGTGGCCGTGCTTCTGGCCGACGCCGTTCGGCGCGTAGGCGTCGAGGTGGCACTCGATCGACTGGGCGATGTTCACCGACTGCGGGTTGATGACCGCCTTGTCCCAGAACTGCGGGCCGCCGTGCCACTTCCAGTCCTTGGCGTGGTAGACGCGTGGCGCCTGGTAGAGGCCCTTGTAGACGTCGCCGTAGGTGTTCTCGAGGGCGCGGACGAAGACCCGCTTGCGGTCCCAGCGGTCCCAGATCTGCGGTCCGGGGGCGTTGTGCCCCGGACCGGGTGCCAGTCGTTCGTCCGACATGAGCCTCTAGAAGTCGCGAGTCTTAGTAGTCGTTGGGCGGCGCGTAGTTCTCGTTGCCGGGCAGCGGCTCCTTCGGCGGATACGCCACCATCTTCTGGAAGATCATGTGCATGAACAGGAACAGCGGCTTCGCCTTCATGACGAGCACGAACTGGTCCTCGTCGCCGTCGTTGAAGTGCTGATGGACGCAGCCGTTCTCGACGATCGCAGCGTCGCCCGCCTCGTAGTCGATCCGGACGCCGTCATGGACGTCGTGGCCCTTGCCCTTGAGGATGTAGAACACCGCGGAGTTCATATGGCCGTGCTTCTGGCCGTAGCCGCGCGGCGCCAGCACGTTGAGGTGGCACTCGATCGACTGGGCGACCTGGACCGAGCCCGGGTTGATCACGGCCTTGCCGTAGAGCTGGGGGCCGCCGTGCCACTTCCAGTCGTGGGAGTTGATGACCCGCGGCTGCTCGAACAGGCCCTTGTAGACCTCGCCGTAGGTGCCCTCGAGGGCGCGGACGAAGGTGCGCTTCTTCTGCCAGCGCGCCCACGTCACTTCCTTCGCGTTGTGCCCGACCTCACCCGGCTTGATGTAGGTCTCGGATTCCCGTTCGCCGGGGACAAGCTGGTCGGCCATAACGCCCTCTGGGTGATGTTCCTGATTTGATCGCCCGACAATAGAGGAGGGCTCCCGCCCGCGCAAGGCGCGGGCCGGGAAAACGCCAGCGTTCCCGCGGGTTTCGCCGGCCTCCGGAGATGTCTAAAAACCGAACGATTCTTTACCCATTCGTATTTGCCCGGCGCGATGCTGGGTCGTTAGTGTGCGTGCGCGTTGACAGGAACGTCGGGAGCGCAGCACCCCATGACGGGCGGAGCGAAACCCGGTTCGGCGGTATCCGTCGTATCGGCTGCAGGTAGCAGGCGTGGAATCGGGACGATCGCCGAGGCGGCCGCGGCTGCCCGCGCGGCGGCGGCCGAGCCGGGCGCGGTTACGCCGTCCGAGCCCCACACCTCGCACGACCAGCGCCAGCGGCGCGACGACGCGGCGCATCCGCACTCCGAGCGCGGTCACGCCGACGACGAAGGGGCCGAGGCGATTGCGCCGCGCCGCAACCGCGCCGGCGCGGGCCTCCTCAAGGAGACCGTCGAAGGGGCGGACAAGACGGCGGCGCATCTCATCCTCGCGGGCCGCGCCTACGCGTACGGCCGCAGCATCGTCGAGACCAAGCCCGAGGCGAAGAAGCCCGGCGACACGCTGGCGATCGAGTCCTAGCCGGTGCGGCCGCGGCGGCCGCGTTTCCGGCAAGTCTCCGCTCGTTAACGTCCGCTTAACCATGACTGCGCACCATCGGGGCATACCCGAACAAGCGCGTGCCATGCCCCGTCTTCTCCCGACACCCGCCGTTCCCGTCGCCCTGGACGTCGCCCTGTGGTTCCTCGACCGGGCGCGGGCCGCCGACACCCATCTCCCGGCGCAGAAGCTCCAGAACCTGCTGTATCTCGCCTGCATCGAGTACGAGCGCGCCCACGAGGGCCGTCCGCTGATGCCGGCGTCGTTCGTCGCCAACGACATCTCGGTGGTCGAGCCCAATCTCTATCGCCTGCTCGAAGAGGGACGGCCGCGCACCCGGATCGAGCCGGTGCCGACCGCGGTCGGGCCGCTGCTCCTCGACGTGTGGGGCCGGTTCGCTCATGTCCCCGTCGACCATCTCAACGCGCTGGTCCGGCGCGCGATGGCCGGCGTCGAGGTCGAGGAGCCGAATCCGGCGCCGCGTGCGCCCGCGGGCGAGGCCGCGCCACCGGCCGCCCCGGCGAGCAAGCCGATATCGCTGCAGACCCAGCACGGGCGCCAGGTCACGGTCTCGGCGTGGCGGCCTCCCGTGGCGCCGAAAGCGCCGCCGACGCGGAGCTGAGTTCGTCGGCTCCGACCGACCGGTCTCGTCGGCTTGCGGCTCCGGCCGTAACCTATAAAGTCGCTCCGCCGGCGCGCACGCGCCTATGGATCGGAGCGGACATGCACGCGTCGGGAACGATCGGCCATCTGTGGTTCGGGTGGAATCCGCTGTGGGTCGCGACGGCGATCCTCATCGCGACCTACGCCGCGATCATGAGCGAACGGCTCAATCGCGCGATCGTCGCGCTGCTCGGGGCCGGGCTCCTCATCGCGGTCGGCCTGTTCGACCAGGCCGAGGCGCTGCGCGGCGTCGACTGGAACACCATCGCGCTGCTCACCGGGATGATGATCATCGTCTCGGTGACCAAGAAATGCGGCGTCTTCCAGTACGTCGCCGTCGTCGCCGCGCAGGCGGTGCGCGCGCGGCCGGCGGGGCTGCTCGTCATGCTGTCGGTCGTGACGGCGCTGTTCTCGGCGCTGCTCGACAACGTCACCACGGTGCTGCTGATCGCGCCCGTGACGCTGGTGATCACCCGCGAGCTCAAGATCCCGCCGTACCCGTTCCTGTTCGCCGAGATCTTCGCCTCCAACATCGGCGGCACCGCGACGCTGATCGGCGATCCGCCGAACATCCTGATCGGCTCGCTCGCCGGGCTGTCGTTCAACGACTTCATCGCCCACCTGGCGCCGGTGATCGTCGTCGTGATGCTGGTGCAGCTCGCGATCACGCAGGCGGTGTGGGGGCGGCGGATGATCGCGAGCAAGGCCGACGAGGCGCGGGTGCTGGCGATGCGCGCCGCCGACCGCATCACCGACGCGCGGCTGCTGAAGCAGTCGGTCGCCGTGCTCGCGGTGGTGATCGCCGCGTTCGTGTTCGCGCGCGAGCTTCGCCTCGAACCCGGCTCGATCGCCATGATCGGCGCGGCGGTGCTGCTCGCGCTCGACAACCTCGGCCATCCGTCTGAGCGCCAGCACCTGCACGTGACCGGTGCCTTCAACGAGGTCGAGTGGATCACGATCTTCTTCTTCCTCGGGCTGTTCGTCGTCGTGCACGCGGTCGACGTCACCGGATTGCTCGGCATCCTCGCCGACAAGCTGCTGGCGGCGACGGCGGGCGACCGCACCGTCACCACGCTCGCGATCCTGTGGGCGTCGGCGTTCCTGTCGGCGATCATCGACAACATCCCGTTCGTCGCGACGATGATCCCGCTGATCAAGAGCATGGCGCCGGCGTTCGGCGGACCCGAGGGCCTGCTGCCGATGTGGTGGGCGCTGTCGCTGGGGGCGTGCCTCGGCGGCAACGGCACCCTGATCGGCGCCTCGGCCAACCTGACCGTGGCCGGCATCGCCGAGCGCGACGGCGTGCCGTTCCGCTTCCTCGACTATCTGCTCTACGCCTTTCCGATGATGCTGGTCAGCATCCTCATCAGCCACATCTATGTGTATCTGCGCTACCTCTCCTAGGCAGGAGAGGGCGCGGGCGGGAGAGCGCGTGATCCGGTTCCTGACGAGCGTGGTGGCGGGCGCGTGCGCGTTGGCGCCGGGGATCGCGGCCGCGGCCGAGACCGCAGTCGACGGCCGCGAGCTCGGGCTCGCGTGGATCCTGCCGTTCGCGGGACTGCTGCTGTCGATCGCGCTCCTGTCGCTCGTCGCGCCGCATTTCTGGCACCGCCACTACGGCAAGGTCGCCGCGGCGTGGGCGGCGGCGTTCCTGGTCCCGTTCGCGCTGCGCTTCGGCTGGAGCGCCGCGTCGCACGAACTGGTGCACGTCATCGTCGTCGACTACGTGCCGTTCATCGTGCTGCTCGCGGCGCTCTACATCGCCGCCGGCGGCGTGCTGCTCAAGGGATCGCTGTCGGGAACGCCGCTGTCGAACACCGCGTTCCTCGCCGGCGGCGCGCTGCTCGCCAGCATCGTCGGCACCACCGGCGCGTGCATGCTGCTGATCAAGCCGCTCCTGCGCGCGAACGCCTGGCGCGAGCGCACCGCCCACACCTGGGTGTTCTTCATCTTCCTCGTCGGCAACATCGGCGGCGCGCTGACGCCGCTGGGCGACCCGCCGCTCTACATCGGCTTCCTGCAGGGCGTCGATTTCTTCTGGCCGACGGTGCACCTCGCCGCGCCGACCGCGCTGGTGGCGGGACTCCTGCTCGCCCTGTATCTCGCGCTCGATACCATCGCCGTGGGCCAAGAGACCGCGACGACGCGGCCCAAGGCCGATTGGCACGGCATCGAGGGCGCCCGCAACATCGCGGTGCTGGCCTCCATCCCGCTGGTGGTCGTCGCCACCGGGGCGTGGGAGTCGGGCATCACGGCCACGCTCGGCGGCATCGACTTCACGCTCGAGGAGGTGGTGCGGACGGCGGCCATCGCGCTGCTCGGCGCGCTGGCGTGGGCATGGACGGATCCGATGGTGCGCCGCCACAACGAGTTCAGTTGGGAGCCGATCGCCGAGGTCGCCAAGCTGTTCGCCGCCATCTTCGTCTGCATCGTGCCGGCGCTCGCGATCATCGGCGCGGGCGAGGAGGGCGCGGCGGCGCCGCTGGTTCGGATGCTGAACGTGGACGGGCAGCCCCAAAACGGGACCTACTTCTGGGCCGCCGGGCTGCTCTCGAGCGTCCTCGACAACGCGCCCACGTACCTCGTGTTCTTTAACCTCGCCGGGGGCGACGCCGTGGCGCTCCAGACCACCCTCGCGCGGACCCTCGAGGCGGTCTCGGCGGGGGCCGTGTTCATGGGGGCGCTGACCTACGTCGGGAATGCCCCCAACTTCATGGTCCGCGGCATCGTGACCGCCCACGGCCGCCGAATGCCCAGCTTTTTCGGGTATATCGCGTGGTCGGTCGCGGTCCTGGGGCCGGCCTTCGCCCTGGTGCACTGGGCATTCTTCTAGAAGTTGCGCAACGGCATGCGAGGCCTTGCGGCGCTGGACTTGCCGTTCGGAACTCCTCTAGAATGTCAAGTGGGAGAGAAACGAGTTTTTTTGCTCGTTCAGCGTAAGCGTGGCGTCAGGGGGAGCGAACGCACCATGCAGGATTACTACAACCCCGGTGATGACCGTTCCGACGGTCAACGAGTCCGGGGGACGGTAAAGTGGTTCAACGCCACGAAGGGGTTCGGATTCATCACTCCTTCGGACGGAACACCGGACATTTTTCTTCATTTGTCGGTGCTGCGGGATGCCGGTTACCAGGACCTGCAGCCGGGCACGACGGTCGTCTGCGACGCCGCGCGCCGTCAGAAGGGCCTGCAGGTGATCCGCGTGCTCGAGGTCGACGCCTCGACCGCCGAGGAGGAAGGCCACCGCGACAACGGGCACGGTGGCGGTGGTGATCGCCGCGACCGCTTCGACGGCATGGGACGCGACGCGGCCCCGGCCGGCGGTTTCGTCGGCGCCACCGTGAAGTGGTTCAACCCCGACAAGGGGTACGGCTTCGTCAGCCAGTCGGACAATGCGCGCGACGTCTTCATCCACATGGTCACCTTGCGCCGCTCCGGGGTCGCGAACCTCGAGGCGGGCCAGACCGTGCAGGTGCGCATCGCGGAAGGCCCGAAGGGTCCGCAGGCGACGGAAATCCGTCTCGTCTGAGTTTCGATCCGTCGTACGCGTGAGGGGAGCCATGCGGCTCTTGGCCTGCGCGCGCCGAAGCGTCCGGTGCTGGATCGCCGCGGCGCTGCTGCTTCTCGTCTCCGCCGCCGCGGCCTGCTCGCAATCGGCCGATCCCGCCCGGCTCGAGATCGTCACGCGCTCGGGCGAGCACCGCGCGTTCACTGTCGAGGTCGCGAGCCGGCCCGACGAGCGTGAGCGCGGCCTGATGTACCGTCAGAGCCTCGCCGCCGACGCCGGCATGCTGTTCGACTTCGGAATAGACCAGCCGGTGTCGATGTGGATGAAGAACACCTTCATCCCGCTCGACATGCTGTTCATCACCGCCGACGGGACCGTGACGAAGATCGCCGCCGACACCGTGCCGCAGTCGCTGGCGACGATCCCGTCGGAGCGCCCGGTGCGCGCGGTGCTCGAGATCAAGGGCGGCGAGGCGGCGCGCCAGGGCATCGCGCCCGGCGACCGCGTCCTTCACCCGCTGTTCAAGACCGCGCGCTAGCTGCTGCCGCCGCGTCGGCTGCCGCGCCGTCGCTCCGACGGCGGCTGCCGCTCGCGGTATTGCGCCGGCGGCTCGAAGTCGAGCGGGCGCGGCTCGTCTGGCGCATACAGGCTCGACACCGGGCGGAGCGCCATCGCGTGCCCGGTGCGCACGAGCTCGCGCCCCAGGTCGATTCCGTCGGCGGTGCACTGCGCGATCGTCCGTCCGTAGCGGTCGTCGCGGGTGCGACGGACGCATTTGACCTCGTGGCCGCGCATCAGGTCGGCGAGGAACGCCCGCGCCTTCGCGCCGCAGTCGCCGCCCGAGAAGCAGGGCTGTCCGAGCTCGGGCGCGTCGATGGCGTAGAGGCGGATGCGCTGCTCGCCGATGGCGATGGTGTCGCCGTCGATCGCGCGCGGATGGCCGGCGATGCGTTCCTCGCAGAATGCGAGCCCGAGGGCGGCGGCGAGGATTCCGCTCAGCGTCAGGACGAGTCGCGTCGTGACCCACGAACCGCGGCGCGGGGCGCCGGGCCGAATCACCATCCGTCGCGGAAGTCTGATCTCGTGCCGCATCGCCGGGCCCGTTTCGCGTGACCGATGGAGCGGGCCCACCGGAGCGCCCATTCAACCGAGGTCAGGATTGCAGATAGCGCCTTACACCACGTTAATCGCGCGGCGGCGATCTCAGCCGCGGATCTCGATCAACTCGCCGTGAGGGCCGCGGAACACCGCGCGGCGCCAGCCGGCCTCGAGGGGGCCGCGCGGCGTCGTCGCGCGCGGCTCGGTGACGAGCGGCAGTCCCTTGGCGCGGAGATCGGTGATCGCCGCGTCGAAGTCCTTGGGCTGAAGGCAGAGATGGAAGCCCGACATCGGCTCGCCGCCGGGGCGCGTCGTCATCTCGATCATGCTGTCGCCGAGCCGGATGTAGGCGATGGCATGCCCGCCGGTGCCCTTCTGCTCGAAGATCTTCTCGAAGCCGAAGGTGTCGACGTAGTAGCGCGCCGCCGACGCCACGTCGTCCACGTGGAGGGCGACATGATCGATCCGCTTGAACATCCCGGGGCTCCCGATGCTGAAGGACCGCCGGAGAATAGGGGCCCGGCGCCGCTTTGGGGAGAGAAAAGCCTGGGCTTTCGCCGCTGCGGCGGCGGCCTTGCCGCCGGGTGTCCGAGCGCCTAGTTTGTCCCCGCGTCGGGGTGTAGCTCAGCCTGGTAGAGCGCCAGCTTTGGGAGCTGGATGCCGGAGGTTCGAATCCTCTCGCCCCGACCATTTTTCCCACGCCTTGACGCGATTGGCCGCCCCCGCTACTAACCCGATCGACCGAGCCCGAACCGAGTTCCCGATGACCACGCGCGCCCGCATCTACCGTCCGACCCGCACCGCCACCCAGCAGGGCAGCGCCCAGAGCCAGGACTGGGTGCTGGAGTTCGACCCGGCGCAGCGCCGGGTGCGCGAGCCTCTGATGGGCTGGGTCTCCTCGGGCGACACCCGCACCCAGCTCAGACTTCGCTTTCCGACGCGGGAGGAGGCGGTGGCCTATGCCGAGAAGAACGGCATCGCCTACGACCTCGACGAGCCCAAGGTGAAGATCCTGCGGCCCAAGAGCTACGCGGCGAACTTCGCCTGGAACCGCATCCGCTAGTCCGGCTAAACGGCGACCTCCGTCGGCCGTTCGCCTCCCGTCCATTCTCATTGTACAGTTCGTCGGCCGCATGGCGGCCGACGTTGTTCCACGGCCGCCGTGGCCGTGGACGGGCGCCCGTAGCTCAGTTGGATAGAGCACGAGCCTTCTAAGCTCGGGGTCGCTGGTTCGAATCCAGCCGGGCGCGCCACCATCAGGTCGACAGCGGCTCCCACCAACCTGACCCGCTCCAGCGCTCCGGCTGAGCGTGACCGGAGTACCGGGTGAACAAGTCCAGCGGATCACGCCACACCCACACGATGTCGCGTGGCTCGATGATCGTCGCTGCCTTCTCGACGATCGTGGAGTGGTACGACTTCACGCTCTACCTGTACTTCGCCACGGTGCTGTCGCGGGTGTTCTTCGGAGGCGGCGACGAGTCGCTCGTCACGGCTCTCGCGGGCTTCGCCGTGGCGTACCTCTTCCGTCCGCTCGGCGCCGTGGTGTTCGGGCACGTCGGCGACCGGCTCGGTCGTCGCAGGATGATGCTGCTGTCGATGGCGCTCATGAGCGTGGCCATGCTCGCGACGGCGCTGCTTCCGACCTACGCGGCGATCGGTCCCGCGGCGGGCTGGCTGCTGCTGCTTCTGCGATGCGTGATGGGCTTCTCGGTCGGCGGCGAATACACCGGAGTCGTCGCCTACCTCCTGGAGGGCGCGAGCCGTGGTCGCCGGGGGCTCATCACCTCATCGGCGTCCGCGGCGAGCGAGATCGGCGGATTGCTGGCCATCGCCGCCGCCGCCCTGACCGTCGACGGGTTCAGCGAGGCGGAGCTTGCGGGGTGGGCATGGCGCATTCCCTTTTTCGTAGGCGCGGCGCTCGCGTCGAGCGTGTGGATCGCGCGTTCGTCGATGCAGGAATCGCCGGACTTCGAACGACAGTATGTGGAGGGTACCGCGCCCGAGCAGCCGCTCCGCTACACGCTGGAGAACCACCGCATCGGTATCTTCCGATCCTTCGCGATCTCGGCGCTCGGCTCGATCACCTACTACGTGGGGATCACCTACGTGCCGGCGTTTCTCACCTCCATCGGATCGCTCGGCGAAGGCTCATCGCTGTGGTTCTCCACGATCGCGGCCGTGGTGGTGATCGCGGTCACGCCGGCCGTCGGCGCGCTGTCGGACCGCATCGGCCGCAAGCCGACGTTGGTCGCGCTCTGCCTCTGCAGCGCCGCGCTGCCCACGGTGCTTTTCTCGGCGATGGCCAGCGGCTCGCCCGCACGCGCGCTGCTCGGCGCCGTCGTCCTTGCCGGAGTGGCGGGCGCGGTCAGCGCCGTCGGGGCGGTCGCCACCGCCGAGCAATTCCCGGGCGAGGGCCGGCTGACCGGACTCGCTCTTGGCGCGACGGCGGCCACCGCCGTGTTCGGCGGCCTCACGCCGTATTCCGCACAGATTCTGGTCCAGCACACAGGCTGGGCAGGGGCTCCGGGTGCCATGATTGCCATCGTGGCCCTGGCGGTGCTGCCCATTCTGCTGACATCGCCGGAGACGCGTCCGTCCATGAAAGTGTGACGGCGGTCCGCCGATGCGCCGCAAGAAAACAGCGGGCCGCGTGTGCGGCCCGCTGCACTTCCAACTTCCAATTGTCGCAGGACTACCTGTTCTGCTGTGGCGACGTCGCGCCGCCGCTGGGAGCGCGATTGTTGGCCGGCGATCCGCCGACCGAGCCGCTCGAGCGATTGTTGCTCGACGCGTACTGCGGCAGGTTCTTCAGCTCGTCGTTGGTCATCGAGACCTTCAGGCTATCCTTCTGATCGCCCTTCGACAGCTTCTCGATCGGAATGATCACCTCATGCGACCCGATCCCGAGGAAGCCGCCGACGTCGGCGGTCACCGCCTTGATCGAGTTCGAGCTGTCGCCGAGCACCTTGTCGACCCCGGAGATCTTCTTGCCGTCGGAGCCATAGATCGTCATACCGGCGAGATCCTTCCGATTGACGTTGAGGCTCGGCGCCATCGCGTTGTTGTCCTTGACCTCCACCAGCGTGCTCTGTTGCAGGCTCGACGACGCGCCGCCGGGCATGGCGGAGCTGGGGGCGCTCTGCTGGGCGACGGCAACACTCCCCGTCGTTAACAGGACTGCCGCCGCGGCTGCGGCGAAACCGTGTGCCATTCTCATCTCTCGACCTCCGTTAAGTGGTTGAGACGCATGTAATCCGTCGAAGGGGCGAAATGCCCCCGGACGGCTACTCCAACAACGGAATGTGCGCAGCGCGGTTCCGCTTCGCGGGGCCAACGCCGAGACCAGGCTGATTAATGTCCCTGAGCCGTCACGGTTCCGCGAAGCTTTGCTGCTATCGGCAGGGAACAGCGAAGCTGGACGGACGTTTATCGTCAGGTGCAGTAGGAGGATCGGGATGGAGAGCGAAGATCCGAAGCCGCTCGACGAAGGTCTCAGCCTGGCGCTGGCAATTGTCGGGGTCGGCCTCATGCTGGCGCCGCGGCTGGTCGGCTTCGGTGAGACACTGGCCATCTGGCACGCCTGCATTGTCGGCGTTGCCTTGGCACTGCTCGCCGCCGCGTCGCTGGTCGTGATCTACAGGCCGGCGGTGTGGGCCGCCATGGCGGTCGCGCTATGGGCGATCGCAGCGCCATGGGTCCTCGATTTCGCGGCGGACGGTGCAGCGACGCGGCCGCACGTCGTCGCGGGCATCGTCGCCGTGCTGGTCGTCGCGCTGCAGCTCTGGGCCGTTCACCGCCGTCGCCCGCACCCGGAGGAGGAGCGGCGGTACCGGCGGGTCAGGGCCCGCTAGACCGCTATCGCAGCGAGCGCGTGCCGCGTTCACGGGCGTGCCCGCTCCACACCCTCCATCTCGGCGCGGCGGCGCTCGGGAAGATCGGCCGTCGCGGTCGTCATGCGATCGATCGTCTCAGCGATCTCTTCGGCGGCGAAATGGTGCGCCATGTGGCCGACGTCCGACAGCAGGTGCAACTCGCTGTGCGGCAGGCGCTGCTGCATCCGCAGTGCCTGATCGACATCGACCATGCGGTCGTCCGCGCCCGCGAACAGCGCGACGGGCGCCGTGATCTCGTCGTAGTAGCGTTGCAGCGCCACCGGCGCCGTCATCGTGAGCAGGGTTTCCTCGGCCATAGCCACGAGCTGCGGGGGACGGAACGCGAAATCGAGGGGAAAGTCGCTCTTGAACCGCGAGGGCGCGGGGTTCGGCGCGAAGATCCGCGCGACAAGCTGGGGTGCCACGTAACGCGCCACGAGAGATCCGATGGTGTGGGAGAACAGCTCCCCGACGTAGGGGAGCGCGAAGGGCACGGCGGCGAGGGCATCGAGCCTCAGCCTCGGGAAGTACGGCCCCGCGATCAGCACGAGTCCGCGCACCGCCGACGGCTGGGCGATGGCAAGCGCCAGGGCGACGAGTGCTCCCCAGGAATGTCCGACGACGATCGGCCGTTCGATAAGAAGCTCGCGGCACGCCTCGGCGATGACGGCGGCCTGCGCCTGTGGGGTCCAGCGGCGGCCGCGCTGTCGGCGCGAATACCCGTACCCGGGACGGTCGAAGACGATGACCCTGTGGCTGTTCTGCAGGCGCTCGACGATCCCGCTGGTCTCGAAGTCGGCGGTCGCGCCGCCGGTGCCGTGAAGCAGAACGACCGGCGGCCCCGCGCCGACGTCGATGTAGTGCAGACGCGTGCCGCGGACCTCGACGAATTTCCGCGCCGGCGGACGACCCCACGCGTCGCGGAGCTCGCGGTAGTAGGTGTAGATGGCGCTCGCGGCCAGTCCGAGGACCACGGCGCGGGCGACGCGGTGCTTTCGTCGGGCGACCATAGGGATCGAACGTGTCCCGGCGCCGCGGGTTCCACTCATGCCGGCGCCAGGAAGACCAGCAGATGCCCGTCCGGGTCATGGGCGGCGAGCGCGCGCCGCTGCCCATATCCGCCCATCGCCGACAGCGGCGTGCCGCCCAGCGCGGCGATCCGGGAGGCGACGTTGGCGACGGAATCCACGGCCACCATCAGCCTTGTCGCGGCGACGGCGGTCGGCCGCGGAGGATCCGAACCAACCGTGCGGCTGTAGCGGAGCAGTTCGATGCCCGGATCGGACGACGTCGGGCGCCGCAGCGATGTGACGGAGACCACCGGCGCCGGGATACCATCGAGATCTTGCTGCTCGGCGCCGCGGTTGAGAGATGTCTCGGCGACGGACACCGCGAGCAACTCGCGGTAAAAGGCGACACTCCGCGCGGTGTCCGAGACGGTGATCGCGGTGTGGTCGATTCCGAGACAGGGGCCTGGCGCGGAGCGGCCGCGCCACCGATCGGGCTCTCCCCGGGTGAATTCCAGCAGCTCCAGGGGATGACCGTCGGGATCGCGGAACTTGAACGCGGTGACACCGCCGAACGTTTCGGGAAGCTCTTGGGGACCTCCGCGCGAGATCGCAGTCCACCCACCAACCGCTTGCAGGCGCGTGAAGGCAGCCTTCATGTCGGATACGACGACGGCGAAATGCTGGAATCGCAGATCGTTCGCCACGATATCGGGAGGGTATGGCGCTCCGTGCGGCGCGAAGGTGGCGATCTCGATCTCCTGGTCCCCCAGTCGCGCGCACACGATCTCCGCGCGGGCCGTGTCGCCGCCGAGGGTGCGGGCGAGATCGTCGGCGCGCTGCGACGACGACGGCGTGAATCCCAGAGCATCGCGGTAGAACGCGACAAGGCGCCCCCCGTCGCGGCTGGTGATCCCGATACGCATCGATTGCACCGTCACGGCCATTGAGCGCCGCGCCGGTTGAGAAAGATCGAGTAGAGCGAGTGGGAGGCGCCGATGAAGAGACGATTCTTCATCCGACCGCCGAAGACGAGGTTCGAGACCCGGTGGGGCACGAGGATCTTGCCGAGCAGCTTCCCCGACGGATCGATGCAGTGGACGCCGTCGGCCGCGCTGCTCCACACGTTGCCGTCCTCGTCGACACGCAGACCGTCGCAATAGCCCGGCTCGACCTTGTGGAACACGTCGCCGCCGGTGAGGCGCTGTCCGTCGGGCGAAACGTCGAAGACGCGGATGTACTGACGCGGAGCGTCGGAGGTCTGGTCGCCGGTCTCGGCGACGTACAGACGTCGCTCGTCGGGCGAAAACGCGAGTCCGTTCGGCCCGTCGAAGTCTCCGGCCGCGATGCGAATATCGCCATGCGCGGGATCGAACCGGTAGAGGGCGGGCGGCTGCTCCGACGTCTGGCGACCGCCCTCGTAGTCGGTGGAGATTCCGTACAGCGGATCGGAGAACCAGATCGTCCCGTCGGATTTCACGACCACATCGTTCGGCGAGTTCAGGCGCTTGCCGTCGTGGTGCGAGACGAGCGTGGTGAGCGTCCCGTCGTACTCGACGCGCTGGATGCAGCGATGGCGATGGGAGCACAGGACCAATCGCCCCTCGCGGTCTCGCGTCTGTCCGTTGGCGTACCCCGACGGAGATCGGTAGACGGAGACTCCGACGTCCTCGATCCACCGCATGGTGCGGTTGCGCGGGATGTCCTGAAACAGGAGGCAGTCGGCATCGCCCATCCAGACGAGGCCCTCGATCCAGCGAAAGCCGTCCGCGAGCACTTCGAGCTCCGCGTTGCTGAGCACATAGTGGGCAAAGCGGCGGTCGCGGATGTCGACTCCGTCCAACGCGATCTCCGTCACCGGAACGGGCAGGGGACGGGGCCGGACGGCGGGCCGTCGAACTGCACGATCATCAACACCGCGGGTTCGTCTCCTTCGGTTCCCGAGAGATGTCCGCGCCGGCCGTCGACCCCGCGGGTGTTCTGATCGGCGCCGAACGAGATGTCCCCGGGACCCATGACGACCCGCTGCCCGTCCATCGATTCGACGAACCAGCGCCCCGACAGCGGCACGATCCATTGCGGCTTCGGGTTCTCGTGCCACGTCCCGATCCAGCCGACCGGCTGCACTGTCACCATGACGGCCATCGCGCCGAAGGTCTTGCGACCCTGCCACTGCGGGCTCGCGGGCGGGCTCATCGACTTCATCTCGAAGTCGTCGAGGGCGCACCGGGTCTGACGGCTGACGCCGTCGCGGTCGGTCCACAGATGCCAGTAGTAGACGCGAGGCGTTCCGTCTTCGGACATCCGCGTCACCGCGCCGTTCCGGGAGCGTCGACCTGCGCGTAGGGATGCGACGACGCGAACGGGTGGTCGAGAAGGTCGAGGACTGCCCCTCCACCGGGCCCGAAGGCGATCAGCAGGAAGCCGCCCGCGACCGACACATTCTTCAGGAAATCCCAGAACAGCTCGCGCCCGCGGCTGGCGCCGCGCCGCCAGAAGTCGCCCGGCCGCCAGAACTGCTTCCACAACAGGGCCGTGACGACGCAGTAACCGGCCATCAGGAAGGCGGCCAGGCGATCGGCGGTTCCGGTGAGAATGGCGATCGGCATCAGGATTTCTAGGCACAGGGCGGCGACGATCGCCGTCCTGGCGAGCCCGGGATCGGCGACGCGTTCGCGGCATTGGGCGACCGCACCGTCGAAGTTGAGGATCTTGTCGAGCGCGCTGAACGGGAGAAAAAGCGCCACCAGCAGGTAGCGGATCGCGGCAGTCACGGCAAAGCTTGTGGTCATGGCGGCGGTGCGTGGTTCGGCTGCGGACTAAACGCCGCCCGGGGCCGTACGTTTCCTCGCCGGGTACGGGAACCGACCCTGCGCCGCACGCGTAACTGCTCCGTGAGCACCAGCGAGCGCTACGACGTCGTCATCATTGGCTCCGGGCCCGGCGGCGCCACCATGGCCTGGAAACTCGCGCGGACCGGGTGGCGGATCCTGCTGCTCGAGCGCGGCAACTACCTGCGCCGCGAGCGGGAGAACTGGGACAGCCGCGCGGTGTTCGTGGAGGCGCGATACCAGGCGCGCGAAACCTGGTACGGCTCCGACGGCGACTCGTTCCATCCCGGCTTGCATTACTTCGTGGGCGGGAACAGCAAGGTGTACGGCGGCGTGCTGCTGCGACTGCGCGAGCGCGATTTCGGCGAGATCCGATATCCGCACGGAGTCTCGCCGGCGTGGCCCATCGGCTACGACGTCTTCGAGCCCTACTACCAGGAGGCGGAGGAGCTCTATCACGTCCACGGACAGCGCGGCGACGACCCCACGGAACCGCCGTGGCGCAAGCCGTACGCGTACCCCCCCGTGAGCCATGAACCGCGCATCCAGCAGCTCGTCGACGGTCTGGTGCGGATCGGGCACCATCCGTTCCATCTTCCGGTCGGCGTCCTGCTCGACGAGGAGGACGGGCGCGTGTCGCCGGAATCGCCGTGCGTCCGCTGCGATGCGTTCGACGGGTATCCCTGCCCGACGAACGGTAAAGCGGATGCGCAGGTCATCTGCATCGACCCCGCGCTGCGCGACCATCCGAACCTGACGCTGCTCACCGGCGCTTATGCCGAGAGGCTCGTCACCAATGCGGCCGGCACCGCCGTCGTCGCCGTCGACATCGTCCGCGACGGCGAGCCGATCCGGATCGGCGCGGACGTCTTCGTCGTCGCGTGCGGGGCGCTGTCGTCGGCGTTGCTGATGTTGCGCTCCGGCACCGACGGGAATGCCGAAGGCCTCGCGAATTCGTCCGGGCTGGTCGGCCGCAACTACATGCGCCACAACAACGCGATCGTGATGGCGGTGTCGAAGACACCGAACCCGACGCGCTTCCAGAAGACCATGGGGCTCAACGATTTCTACTTCGGCGCGCACGATTGGGAGTATCCGCTCGGGCACATCCAGATGGTGGGCAAGTCGGACGGCGTGCAGATCCACGGTGAGGGTCTGCCGTCGTTCCTGCACTGGCTCCCCGAAAAGCCGTTCGACTGGATTGCCCGGCATTCGGTCGACTTCTGGCTGACGACCGAAGACCTGCCGCTTCCGGAGAACCGCATCCATTACCGCGACGGCAAGGTGCACCTCGACGTCATCGAGACCAATGCCGAAGCCATGCCGCGCCTCAAGGACAAGCTGCGGCGGATCTGCGACCGCGTCGACATCCATCCCCACCTGTTCGACCGCTCGCTGTATCTCGGCAAGAACGTGCCGATCAGCGGCACCGCGCATCAGGCGGGGACGCTGAGGTTCGGTCGCGACCCGCGGACGTCGGTTCTCGACGTCGATTGCAAGGCGCACGACCTCGACAATGTCTATGTCACCGATGCGAGTTTCTTTCCGTCGATCGGGGCGGTGAACCCCACGCTCACCATCATCGCCAACGCGCTGCGCGTCGCAGACCGGATCGCGGACAGGTATCGCGGCACGTGGCGAAGCGCCGCGTCGGCTCAGCCCGCCATGCGCTCGTGAAACCGTCGCGCGAGCTCGGCGCGCTGCGTCGCGTAGTCGGAGAGCTTCTCGTAGTCTTCGGCGAGGCAGAGCAAGGAGATGCGACTTGGGCCGTCCGTCATCCCGTCGGCCGCGGCACGGAGCTCGGCCGCCTTCTGGCGCAATCGTTCCGCGCGCTCGGTTGCCGATGCCTCGGATTCCGGCAGCGACGTCAATTCGCCGCCGGCGCTGTGCTTGCGTCCACCAGGTCGTTGTTCGGACATATGGTGCTGACTGGCTATGCTATTGAGGTACAAAGAATTCGGGCGGCTCGCGCCTATTCACCCCCAACGCAGAGCGGCAGGATTGGTTCTCCGCCTCGGCCGCGGAAATCGCCGATTTTCACCGCGCCACGGCGCGCCGCGCCCGTCGCTCGAGCGACAGCTCGTCGAGGCTGAGCGCGCCGGCGCCGAACGCGACGATGCAGAGAAAACCCCCGGCGATGGCCAGATTCTTCAGGAAATGCACCATCTGGTCGGGATCGGCGAGGTCGTTGTGGAACATCAGCGCGGCGGCGATGGTGAAGGCGGCCATGATGGCGGCCGCCAGGCGCGCGTGGTAGCCCACCAGCACCGCCAGTCCGCCGCCCAGCTCGCACAGGACGGCGACGGCGTATGCCGCAGCCGGCAGGGGAAGTCCCGCCGCAGCGATCGACTGGATCGTCCCTGAGGGATCGGCGAGTTTGCCGACGCCGCTCACGAGGAAGATCAGGCTGAGGAGTATCCGGCCGGCGACGACGGCATAGGGCTGGGGCCGCATGGCGGGTCCTTTCGTCGCGACGTTGCGCGAGCCACACTCAGTGGAACGGAGCGCGAGCGTGGGGGTTCCGCGCCTGGTGTGGCCGCTTTGCGACGATCCGTTGCGACGGTAGAGTGATCAAGCTGAGCGGTATGGCTCAGACGCAAACACCGGGGAGGCCTCGCCATGGCGCGTATTCACCCGCGTGCGTCCGTCGCCCGTCTCGTTCTCGTTGCCGGCATCGCCGCTCTCGCGGGACCTGTCGCCGCGCAGCAGCCGCAGCCCGCCACCTTCGAGTCGACCGTCGAAGACCTCGTCGTCGCCAATCATGTGCTGGCCAACCAGCAGGTGCTGGATGCGTTCGGCCACGTCAGCGTGCGCGATCCGCGCAACCCGGAGCGCTTCCTGATGGGGCGCAACCTGGCTCCGGCGCTGGTCACGGAGGCCGACGTCGTCCAGTACGACTTCGACGGCAACGCAATCGACGCGCCGGCGAACGTCACGCACTTCCTCGAGCGATTTCTGCACGGCGAAATCTACCGCGCGCGTCCCGACGTGAAGGCGATCGTGCACTCGCATTCCCCGGCGGTGATCCCGTTCGGCGCCAGCACCGTCGTGTTGCAGCCGATGTACCACATGGCGTCGTTCCTCGCCGCCGGCGTGCCGGTGTTCGAAATACGCAAGGTCGGCGGCAACGCCACCAATCTGCTGATCAGCAACTCGGCCTTCGGCAAGGCGTTGGCCGAGACGCTCGGCGAGAAGAACGTCGCGCTGATGCGCGGCCACGGCGACGTGGTCGTCGCCTCGACGTTGCCGATGGCGGTGTTCCGCGCCGTCTACACCGAAACCAACGCCCGGCTGCAACTCCAGGCGATCGGTCTCGGCGGACCGGTCACCTACCTCAATGCGGACGAGGGTGCCAAGGCCATGCAGATCCTTGACCAGATCCACACGCGGGCGTGGGAGCTGTGGAAGCGCGAGGCGCTGGCGCAGATGAGGAACTGACCGCCGCTGAGGGCAGGGAGGGGGCGTGAGCCCGCCTCCCTCTCGACTCAGTCGTTGAGCAGCGGAATGGACTTCGGGTCCGGGCCCTTCTTGATCGTGCCGAGATAGGCGTAGATGTCCGCCACCTGCTGATCCGACATGATGACCGCCTCGTAGGGCGGCATGTCCTGCGCTGGCGTGCGCAACTGGCGAATGAACGCATCGTACGGCAGCCGCTCGGGCGCGAGCCTCGGCCCCGTCGCGCCGGCGCCCTGGCCGATGTAGCCGTGGCACTGGTAGCAGCCGTCCTTCTCGAACAGAGTCTTGCCGTTCTGGGCGTTGCCCTTGGGCGCATCCTCGGCGCGCGCGGCCGCGCTCCACGCCAGCACCGCCGCCACCATGATCACGAGGGAGATTGTCTTCTGCATTGCGTCTCTCCTCAGCGCGGCTGCGTGACGACGTCGATCAGCGCCGGCTCGCCGCGCTTCACGACCGCCACCGCCTTCTGGATCGCGGGTCCGAGATCCTTGGGATCGGTGATCGGACCCGAGGAATGGACGCCGTAGCCCTGGGCGATCTTCGCGTAGTCGACGTCGGGGTTGCGGATCTCGGTGCCGATGCGCGCGTTCTCGACGCCGCGGTTGTGGCGGTTCGCCATGCGCTGGAGATGCATGATCTCCTGATGGTAACAGCGGTTGTTGTGCACCAGCATCAGCAACGGAATCTTGTGATGCGCGGCGGTCCACAGAACGCCCGGCGACATGTTGAGGTCGCCGTCGCCGTTGACGCTGACCGAGATGCGCCCGGCGTCGCGATGGGCGAGGGCGGCACCCACCGACGCCACGCAGGTGTAGCCGACCCCGGAGCCGCCGGACCCGCCGTTGAAGTGCCACGGCTTGTTCATGTCCCACAACCGGTGCGGCCAATTGCCCGACGAGCTGGTCTCCGAGACCAGCGCCCAGTCCTCGTTCTTGATCTGGTTCCAGAGCTCCATCCACATCCGCGCGGTGCCGATCGGGC
Source organism: Gemmatimonas sp. (assembly GCA_050260515.1). Taxonomy (GTDB): domain Bacteria; phylum Pseudomonadota; class Alphaproteobacteria; order SMXQ01; family SMXQ01; genus DATJIG01. Next base: position 185,601 of record JBLNCI010000022.1, on the reverse strand, counting down.
TCGCCTCCCACGACTGGGCCGCCTCGGCGCGGGCGCGGACGATGAGCCCCTTGTAGGCGTCGTCGAGCTTCTTGCGCCGCGACTCGAGCGCCGACTTGCGTCCGTCGTTCAGTTCCTGGCGGACGTACTCGATCAGCATCGGCATGGTCGCGACCGGATCGCCGACGATCGGAATCTCGGCGTCGCTGTAGCGCTGGAAGTCCTGGAAGTTGGCGTGGACGAGGAGGTCGTGCACGCCGATCGTGACGATCTTCGCGCTGTCCTTCGTCGTCGTGCGCCAGCTCCGCTCGAGCTGGTCGGTGACGCGGTTCTTGAGGCCGAACAGGTCGACGGGCTCCAGCGCGAGGATGACGTCGGCCTGCGACATCAGCGCGCCGCGCCGCTCGCTCTGGCAGAGCGGGTGGCGGTTCGGGAAGTTCATGCGGCCCTTGGTGTCGACGACCGGCGCCTGCACCAGTTCGGCGAGCTGCACCAGCAGCCCCATCGCCTCGGCTGACCGGCCGTAGCGGTCGGCGAGGATCACCGGGCTCTCGGCGGCGACGAGCAGCTTCGCCGCCTCGCGCACGGCATTGGGATCGCCGACCGGGGCCCGGTTCCGCGCCAGCTTCGGGATGGTGAGCTTCTCTTCCTCGTGCGACGAGAGCGCTCCCTCCTGCAGCGGCCCGTCGGCGGTGATCACGACGGGGCCCATCGGCGGCGTCGTCGCGAGCACATAGGCGCGCACGGTCGACTCGGCGAAATGCTGGAGCGACCAGGGATAGTCGTCCCACTTGGTGAAATCGCGCACGATCGCCGCGTTGTCCTGGACGCTGTGCGCCCACTCGACGCCCGGGCGACGCTCTTCCGTCGCGCCGGCGTTGCCGCTGAACAGCATGATCGGCACGCGGTCGCACCAGGCGTTGTAGAGCGCCATCGACGCATGCTGCAGGCCGACGGTGCCGTGCACCATCGCCGCCATCGGCTTGCCGGCGGCCTTGGCGTAGCCGTGAGCCATCCCAACCGACGCCTCTTCGTGCAGGCAGGTGAGCCACTCCGGCTTGGTGTTGCCGCCGTAGTTGATGAAGGATTCCTGCAGGGCGCGGAACGTCGAGCCCGGGCATGAGGCCATGTACTCGATGCCGAGCGTCTTGACGACATCGACCATGAAGTCTGAGCCGGTCTTCTTGGTGGTGAGCGGCGCGACGTCGGGCGGCGTGTCCTGCTCGGCGGCGATCTGGGTCACCGACGGCCCGCGCGCCTTGGAGGTCTCGCGGGCGAGACCCGACGCGGGCAGCGGCGCGGCCGAAACCGGCGCGCTCAGGCCGACGGCGGCCCCGGTCGCTGCGACTCCCTTGAGAAACTTGCGCCGGTCGATCGCGGCGCGCTCGGACGTGGCTTCCGCGCGCGGAAGCTTTTCCCCCGACATGAATCCCCTCCGTTGTGGCGGTCCTTCGGACCGAGCGCCGGCCTTATCGCTGGCCGATCGTCTTGCAAGTAGGCGCCCACCGAAGCGGGGCGGTCAAGCGGATTGCTCGGCTCCGGTGTTTCAATTTCGGCGGCAAGCCGGTAGAGATACCGGCCCGAACCTGTGGAAACCACGGCATGACCAATACGTTGTACGACGCCGCGGCGGCGATCATGACGATGGGCCGGCTGTTCGAGAGCCGCGGCTGGGCGCCGGCGACGGCGGGCAACTACTCGGCCCGGATCGACGACACCCGGATTGCCATCACCGCCTCGGGCGTCGACAAGGGCGCGCTGACTGCCGACGACATCCTGGTCGTGGGGATCGACGGCAAGCTGGTCGCGGGCGAAGACCGCAAGCCGTCGGCGGAAACGCTGCTCCACACCCGCCTGTACCGCGACCTGCCATGGATCGGCGCGGTTCTGCATACCCATTCGGTCGCTTCGACCACGATCGCCATGATTCCACCGGAGCCCGAGGAGCTGGTGTTCGCGAACTACGAGATCCTGAAGGCGTTCGCCGGCTACGACACTCACGAGGCGACGGCGGTGCTGCCGGTGCTCGACAACAGCCAGGACATGGCGGCGCTGGCGGACGCCGCCGCGGCCAAGCTCAGGGCCAATCCGCGCGCGCCCGGCTACTTGATCCGTGGCCACGGCCTCTATACATGGGGGCACGACATGGCGTCGGCGCGGCGTCACGTCGAGGCGCTCGAGTTCCTGTTCGGCTGCGAGCTCGAGCGCAAGCGAATCGGGCGCTAGGCCGCAGCCAGGATCGATCGACCATGAGCAATCTGAAAGTCTTCGACGAGGCGAATCCGGCGGTGGCCGTGGTCGACACCTCCGACGCCGCATCGATCGCCCGCGAGCTCTCCGCCATCGGCGTGCGCTTCGAGCGCTGGAACGCGGCGAAGCCGGTCGGGTCGGGCGCGTCGCAGGACGAGGTGCTGGCCGCCTACCGCGCCGACGTCGACCGTCTGATGCGCGAGGGCGGCTACAAGACCGCCGACGTCATCAGCCTGACGCGCGACCATCCCGACAAGGCCGCGTTGCGGAAGAAATTCCTCGACGAGCACACGCACTCCGAGGACGAGATCCGGTTCTTCGTCGACGGGCAGGGGCTCTTTTACCTGCATGCGAGCGGCCGTGTTTACGGCACCCTTTGCACCAAGGGCGACCTCATCAGCGTGCCGGCGGGCACGACCCACTGGTTCGACATGGGACCGAACCCGCATCTCGCGTGCATCCGCATCTTCACCAATCCCGAAGGCTGGGTCGCGCAGTTCACCGGCTCCGACATCGGCGGCCGCTTCCCCAAGCTCGAGAACTGAGGTCGGCGTGGACCGCGCTCCGTCGTTGAGGCTCGACCGCGTGCGCGCGGTGGTCACCGACATCGAGGGCACGACCAGCGCGATCTCGTTCGTCCACGAGGTGCTGTTCCCGTTCGCCCGCGAGAAGCTGAGCGACTTCATCGCCCGGCGGGGACACGAGCGCGACGTCCGCATCCTGCTCGACGTCGCGAAGAACGATGCCGGCAACGCGGCGATGACCGACGCTGACCTCGTCGCTGCGCTGACGCGGTGGATCGACGAGGATCGCAAGGACACCTCGCTCAAGGCGCTGCAGGGATTGATCTGGGACGAGGGCTACCGCAGCGGCGCCCTCAAGGGGCACGTCTACACCGATGCCGCCGAGGCGCTCAAGCGCTGGGCCGCCCACGGCATCAAGCTCTACGTCTATTCGTCGGGATCGGTCGCGGCGCAGAAGCTGATCTTCGGCCATAGCCCATATGGCGATCTCACGCCGCTGTTCGCGGGCTATTTCGATACGACCACCGGCCCCAAGAAGCAGCCCGACAGCTATCGGCGCATCGCCGAGGCGATCGGCGTCCCGCCCGCCAATGTGGTGTTCCTCTCCGACAGCGCCGAGGAGGTCGCCGCGGCCAATCAGGCGGGCCTGCGGACGGTGCAACTCGTTCGCCCGGGCGAGGCGCAGCCCGTCCCGCCGGGGCAACCGGCGGCGCTGTCGTTCGCCGACATGGCGATCACCGCGTAGCGGTCGGTGAATCCGGCGGGTCGTCGTAGAGGATGCGGCCTGCGGCGCCGTCGAGGTCCTCGAACTGATCGCTGTTGAGGGCCCACAGGAAGGCGACGAGCGCGATCAGCCCCATGACCAGCGCCGCCGGGATCAGGAGGAGGAGCCCGGTCATGGCGTCCTCGTCGGCGAGCGCAGCCGCAGCGCATTGCCGATCACCGCGAGCGACGAGCCCGACATGGCGATGGCGGCGATGAGCGGCGTCACCAGCCCGGCAATTGCGAAGGGCACGGCAACGATGTTGTAGATGGCGGTGAGCACGAAGTTCTGCATCATCAGGCGCCGCGACGCGCGCGCGATCCGCAACGCGTCGACGACGGCGCCCAGCTTCTCGCCCTGGAAGACCACGTCGGCGGCGGCCTGGGTCACGTCGGCCGCGGCGGCCGGCGACATCGAGACATGGGCGGCGGCGAGTGCCGGGGCATCGTTGAGTCCGTCGCCGACCATGAGCACGGTGCGGCCGAATCGTGCCAGTTCCTGGAGACGGAAAATCTTCTCCGCCGGGCTGCAACGCGGGCGGTAGGCGAGAATTCCGGCGGCGTCGGCGGCGGCGCGTACCGCGCCGGGACGGTCGCCGGACAAAAGCTCGACCGCGAGCCCCATACGCTTCAACTCGGCGACGGTCGCAGCCGCGTCGGGCCGCAATGTGTCCTCAAAGACGAAGCGCACGGGCGCTTGGCCGGGACGCGCCAGCCAAAGTTCCGGCGCTGCATCGGCATCGTCGAGTTCGGCGATGCCGCACCACGCCCGACTGCCGAGGCGCATCTCGCCGCACGCGGTCGCGGCGCTCAGGCCGAGGCCGGGATGCTCCGCGACGTCGGCGCGCGGGGAGACCGCGCCGGCGGCGGCGACGAGCGCCTGGCAGAGGGGATGCCGACTTGCGGCGGCAATGGCGCCCGCGTCCGCGAGCGCGTCGGCTTCGACATCGCCCTTGTTGATGAGGTGCAACTGGCCGAGCGTGAGCGTGCCGGTCTTGTCGAGCACGACGGTATCGACCGATGCCAGCCGTTCGAGCCCGTCGGTCGCCTTGAGCAGGATGCCGCGTTTCATCAGGCGACCGCTGGCGACCACCTGTACGACCGGAACGGCGAGGCCGAGCGCGCACGGGCAGGTGATGATGAGCACCGAGACCGCCGTGAGCAGCGCAGGCTGCCACGGGGCACCGAGAACTCCCCACCACATCGCGAACGTGGCCAGTGCGGCGAGGTGCACGACGGGCGCATAGATGCGCGCTGCGCGATCCGCGAGGCGGACGAGCTTGGCGCGGCTTTGGCCCGCGGCTTCCATCAGGCGCGCGATCTCGCTCAGCAGCGTGCCTTCACCCGCAGCCATTACGGTAACGGTGAGGGCGCCGGTGCGGTTGAGTGTACCGGCGAAAATCTTCGTGCCGACGCCGACCGGCGCCGGCACGGTCTCGCCGGTGACAAGGCTCGTGTCGACGTCCGACGCGCCGCCCGCGACGGTGCCGTCGGCGGGAATGCGTGCCCCGGCGGCGACGAGCACGGTCATGCCGGGTCGCAGGTTTTCGACGCGCTCGGCGCGCAATGTGCCGTCGTCGGCGACGACCGTCGCCGTCGTGCCGCGCAGCACCATCAGGTTCTCGGCGGCGTCGCAGGCGCGCGCGCGCGCATGACGGTCGAGCACGCGACCGACCAGCAGGAAGAAGAGCAAACTCGCCGCGCCGTCGAAATAGACGTGCGGCCCGCCGCGCACCGCCTCGAGCAGGCTGATTGCGAGGGTCAGCAGCACGCCGACGGAGATCGGAAGGTCCATCCGCATCTCGCCGCGCTTCAAGCCGGCGAGCGCCGAGCCGAGGAACGGCCGGATGGCGTAGGCCGCGGTCGGCAGCACGATCAGCGCCGATACCCACTGGAACAGCCCACGGGTCGCCTCGCCCATGTCGCCGAGGGCGCCCGACCACAGGGCGAAGGACAGCAGCATGACGTTGGCCGAGCCGAACCCGGCGACCGCAAGTGCGCGCATGAGCTGCCGGTCGCCATGACCGCCGCTGCCGGTGTCGGCGCTGAACGGCACCGCGCCGTAACCGAGCCCGTCCACCAGCGCCACGATCCGCGAGGCGTTGGTCACCGACGAGCGCCACGAAACCGACAGACGCTTGGTGGTGAGATTGACCCGGGCCGAGACGACGCCGACCGCGTTTGCGAGCTCCTTCTCGATGCGATTGACGCACCCGGCGCAGTGGACGCCATCCACCAGCAGGATCAGCGAGGCAATCCCGTCGGGACCCTGCACGACAAAGGGTTCGGGATCGGCCGCTGGCGCGTGGGCAACGCCCGATGGGAGCGATGCGGCCGCCGCATTCATGGCTTCACCGTGAAACGACGCTCGACGACGTAGTCGGCGCCGTCGTCGCGCCGAATCCGGATGCGCACGTCCCAATTACCCGGCGCGCCGAGCGCAGCGGTGGCGACGAACGACCCGGGCGCGGCGCGATCCAGGACCACGGCGCGATCGTCGGCGTCTTCGGCCGGGCGGCGGATCTCCGCGACGACCCGCGGACTCTCGACCGGTGCCCCGTTGCGATCGACGACACGGACCGTCAGTGCGCCTTCAGCGGTGGCCGCGCTCACCGTCCAGCCGAGCGCCCGCTGGGCCTCGGCCGCCGCGAGCACGCGGTTGTAGGCGAGGCCGTTCTCGTAGGCGTGCTCGGTGGTCAGCCCCGGGAAGCTCTTCTCGGCGAGATAGATGAAGGAGGCATCGACGCCGGCGACGACCGCGAAGAACCCGAGCAGGCAGAGGAGGACGGTGCGGCCGGTGAGGGGCCTCCGGGTGAGAGGCTTTGCAGTCATTTCGGCCCCCGGAAGACGCTTTCGTGTTCGGCGGTCGAGCCGTCGGCGACGTCGGTCGCCACGAACCGCAGGTGTCGCTCGTGGTCGCGGAGCGTGCCGCCGGGGACGGTCACGAGCACGCGGAACGTGCGCAACTGGTCCGGCGGAACCGTCACGACGGGATCGGCGTCGCTGCCACCCTCGGACACGGCGATCGCGGCATCGCGCAGATGCTCGACCGACAGACGGTAGGACCGCTCGGTGTGGTTCTTGTTGGCGATCTTGAAGGTATATGCGTTTCGGATGCTGCCGTCCGACAGCATCACGAACAGCGGATTGCGATCGTGATCGACCGCGATCTCGACGAGGTCGCGCGTCGCCAGCGCGAATGCCATCACCCCGGATGCGACGGCGATCGCGATTCCGTAGACCAGCGTCCGAGGGCGAACGAGGCGGAGTTCGGGCTTCGCGGCGGTCGGCTCATGGGCGAGCCCGGCGAGTGTCGCGTACGCAATGAGCCCCCGCGGCTGCCCGATCTTGTCCATGACCGAGTCGCATGCGTCGATGCACAGCGCGCACGAGATGCACTCAAGCTGCTGGCCATCGCGGATGTCGATGCCCATCGGGCACACGGCGACGCACTGCTTGCAGTCGACACAGGCGCCGTGCCCGATCCAGCTCTCGCCCTTCTTATGAGGCCCGCGCGGCTCGCCGCGCACCGGGTGATAGCTGACGACGAGCGATTCCTCGTCCTGCAGCGCCGCCTGGATGCGTGGCCACGGGCACATATAGGTGCAGACCTGCTCGCGGGCGATGCCGCCGAGGGTGTAGGTCGTGAAGGCGAACAGCGCGATGAAGCCGTAGGCGACGGTCGGCGCCTCGAAGCGGACAAGCTGCCCCGCGAGCGTGGGCGCGTCGGCGTAATAGAACACCCACGCGCCACCGGTCGCGATGGCGATCGCGAGCCAGATAGCGTGCTTCGCCGATTTGCGGGTGAGCTTGCCTATGCTCCACGGCGCCGCGTCGAGGCGGATGCGCTGGTTGCGCTCACCCTCAATCCAGCGCTCGACGGCGATGAAGAGGTCGGTCCACACCGTCTGCGGGCAGGCGTAGCCGCACCAAACGCGGCCGAACAGGCTGGTGAACAGGAACAGCGCGAGGGCGGCGACGATCAGCAGGCCGGTGATGAAGTAGACCTCGTCTGGCCAGATCTCGATGAAGAAGAAATAGAACCGCCGCGCCGGAAGATCGATCAGAATGGCCTGGTCGGGCATCGCGGGGCCGCGGTCCCAGCGAATCCACGGGGCGATGTAGTAGATCGCCAGTGTCACCGCCATGACGAGCCACTTGAGCCGCCGGAATCGGCCGTCGGCCTTCTTCGGATAGATCTTGCGACGTTTTTCGTAGAGCTTGCGGCGGCCGCGGGCGTTCACCGCCTCGACGTCGACGGTCTCGATTTCGTCGTCGCCGCGCGCCCGCAGGGCCGCGCCGGAAGCGGTGTCGGGCATCGTCATCGGCCTACTTTCCGCCGCCGAGCGCATGGACATAGACCGCGAGTTCCTTGATGACGTCGACGTCGAGCCGTCCGTCCCATGCCGGCATCACGCCCCGGCGGCCATTCGAGATCGTCGCCACCAGCGTCGCCTTGTCTCCGCCGTACAAGAAGATCGCGTCGGCGAGGTTGGGCGCCCCGAGTTCCTGGTTGCCGCGCGCGTCGTCGCCGTGGCACGCGGTGCAGTTCGCTGCGAACACCTCCCGGCCACGGGTCGCGGCGGCGCGATCGGTCGACCGGTTCGAGAGCGACAGGACGTACTCCGCGGCGTCGCTCGCCTGACGCGGCGTGAGAAGGCCGGTCTGCACGAACGACGGCATGTCGTTGACGTGTGCCTCGGGATGGCCGGAGCGGATGCCGTATTTGATCGTCCGTTCGATCTCGGGCGCGGTGCCGCCCCACAGCCAGTCGTCGTCGTTGAGGTTCGGATACCCCTTGGCACCGGCGGCTCCCGAGCCGTGGCACGGCGAGCAGTTCACGGCGAACGCCGATCGCCCCGCGCCGATGGCGAAGGCGAGGAGTTCGGGATCGGTGCGGATCTCGTCGACCGACACGGCACGGATGCGCTCGAGCATCGCGCCCTGTGCATCGCGCGCGCGGCGCAGGTCGTCGACGACCTTCTCGCGCGTCGAGTAGCCGAGCAGGCCCTTGGTGTAGCCCGACACCAGCGGCCATGACGGCATCAGGATCCAGTAGCCGACCGACCACAGAATCGTCGCGAGGAATACCCACAGCCACCAGCGCGGCATGGGGTTGTCGAGTTCCTCGATGCCGTCCCACTCGTGGCCGGTGGTGTCGACGCCCGTAGCCTCGTCCCTACGGCGCGCCGTCATGATTTGCTCCGGCAGCACGGCGGAAGCGCGGAGTCGTCGCGCTGCGTCGCCTCATCGGCGAGCGGGATGCGCGCGGCATCGGCCATCGAGCGGCCCTTGCGTGGCCACAGCGAGAACGCGAGCACGGCGACGAACAGGACGATCATGTAGAGCTGCCCCCAGGTGCCGACGAGGCGGGCGACGGTGTCGTGTGTCATGGCAGTCTCCTAACGCGTGTTCTGCTCGGGCTTGTAGACGTTGAAGTCCACGAGCGTCCCGAGCATCTGCAGGTACGCGACGAGCGCATCGAGCTCGGTGAGCGGCACCTGGCCGTCGAAGTTGCGGATCTGCGCCTTCGGGTAGCGGGCAAGCAGTCCGTCGGCATTCGGCGAATCGGGGTCAGCCTGGGCGCGGAGATCGTCCAGCGCCCGCGCGATCATGTCGTCGGTGTAGGGCACGCCGGCGGTGCGATTCGCGCGGAGATGATTGGCGATGTCGCGGGTCGCGAGCGGCGTCTCGGCGAGAAAGCCATAGCTCGGCATCACCGATTCCGGAACGACGCTGCGCGGGTTCTGGAGGTGCGCTATGTGCCACTCGTCGGAGTACTTGCCGCCGACACGGGCGAGGTCCGGGCCGGTACGCTTCGAGCCCCACTGGAAGGGATGGTCGTACATGCTCTCCGCCGCGAGGCTGTACGGGCCGTAACGCTCCACCTCGTCACGCAGGTCGCGGATCATCTGGCTATGGCAGAGGTAGCAGCCCTCGCGCACGTAGATGTCGCGGCCCGCGAGTTCGAGCGGGGTGTACGGCCGCATGCCCTGGACCTTCTCGATGGTGCTCTCGAGGTAGAACAACGGCGTGATCTCGACGATGCCGCCGATGGCGACCACGATGAGCGTGAAGACGAGGAGCAGGAACGAGCTGCGCTCGATGAGGGCGTGACTGAGCTTCATCGCACGCTCCTTACGACTGCGCCGCGGCCGGGGCGGCGGCTTGCGCTTCCACCGCCACGTCGCCGCGCACGGTGCGCCACACGTTGTAGGCCATCAGCACGCCGCCCAGCAGGAACAGGACACCGCCGAGCGCGCGGATGACGTAGAACGGCTCCATCGCCGCGACTGTGTCGGCGAACGAGTACTGGAGGAAGCCGAGGCTGTCGTAGGCGCGCCACATCAGGCCCTGCATGATTCCGGACACCCACATCGAGGTGATGTAGAGAACGATCCCGATCGAGGCGATCCAGAAGTGCCAGCTCACCAGTGCCATCGAGTACAGACGTTGGCGGTTCCACAGCTCCGGCACGAGGTGATAGACGGCGCCGAAGATGATGTAGGCGACCCAGCCGAGCGCGCCCGAGTGGACGTGGCCTATGGTCCAGTCGGTGTAATGGCTGAGGGCGTTGACAGTGCGGATCGACATCAGCGGGCCTTCGAAGGTCGCCATGCCGTAGAACGCGATCGCGGTCACCATGAAGCGCAGCGCCGGATCCGTGCGCAGCTTGTCCCACGCTCCGGACAGCGTCATCAGGCCGTTGATCATGCCGCCCCACGACGGCATCCACAGCATGATCGAGAAGGTCATGCCGAGCGTCTGGGCCCAGTCGGGCAGGGCGGTGTAGTGCAGGTGGTGCGGACCCGCCCAGATGTACATGAAGATCAGCGACCAGAAGTGGATGATCGACAGGCGGTACGAGTAGACCGGCCGCTGGGCGCGCTTCGGGACGTAGTAGTACATCATCCCGAGAAAACCCGCGGTGAGGAAGAAGCCGACGGCGTTGTGGCCGTACCACCACTGGGTGAGCGCGTCCTGCACGCCGGCGAACAGCGAGTAGCTCTTGCTCGCGTGCCACGACACCGGAACCGAGAGGTTGTTGACGATGTGCAGCATCGCGATCGTCACGATGAAGGCGAGGTAGAACCAGTTCGCCACATAGATATGCGGCTCGCGGCGCCGGCGGATCGTCTCGAGGAACACCAGCAGGTACGCGACCCACACGACCGTGAGCCAGATGTCGGCGTACCACTCCGGCTCGGCGTACTCGCGCGATTCCGTGACGCCGAGCACGTAACCAGACGCGGCGACGACGAGGAACAGTTGGTAGCCCCAGAAGACGAACCACGGGGCGATGCGGCCGGCGAGGCGCACCCGGCAGGTCCGCTGCACGACGTGGAAGGAGGTGGCGATCAGCGCATTTCCGCCGAAGGCGAAGATCACGGCCGAGGTGTGCACCGGACGCAGACGGCCGAAGGTCGTCCAGGGCAGTCCCAGGTTGAGCTCGGGGTAGGCGAGCTGGAACGCGATGAACACGCCGGCGGAGAACCCGACGAGACCCCAGAACACGGTGGCGACCACGCCGGCGCGAACGACCGCATCGTTGTAGCCGGTCGGCATGAGCGCGCTGTTGGGCGCATTGCGGAAGTGGAAGTCAATGAGCGCGCCGACCGCGACGATGGCCGCAGCGGCGAACAGCAGGCCATGGACGTAGATGCCTTCATCCGAGGCATTCGCGGCGGCGGCAATGCCGAGGCCGGCAAGCGTAATCATCGCCGCCGTCCAGCCCCATTCGGCCAGGCTCTGGAAAGCTTGGCTGTTGGCTGTACGCATACTTTGATCTCCGGTGAGCTGGGAACCGGAGGTCTTGTAGCTGTCCCGCCTTAGCGGGTCCTTGATCCAGATCAGTGTCGCGGGTTAACCGGCGGTTAACCCTGCGGTCATTCGCCGTAAAGCTTCGCGGGATCGACGACGGGCGCGGCGATCTCGACCAGCTTGCCGTTCCGCGGCGCGCGGAAGAAACAGTTGGCCCGCCCGGTGTGGCAGGCGACGCCCTTCTGGTGCACGAGGAGCAGCACGGTGTCGCCGTCGCAGTCGATGCGCACGTCGGCAATCGTTTGCGTCTGGCCCGAGCTCTCGCCCTTGCGCCACAGACTTTTGCGCGAGCGGGAGTAATACCAGGCGTTACCCGAGTCGATGGTGCGGCTCAGCGCCTCTCGGTCCATCCACGCCACCATCAGGATCTCGCCGGTCTCGGCGCTCTGGGCGACGGCCGTGACCAAGCCGGCGGCGTCGAATTTCACGGCGGCGAGGATTTCGTCGCGAAGCGCGGGCGTCGGTGCCCGGTAGGGCGGAAGATCGGCGGCGAACGGGGCGGACGGCATGTGGCGGCGCATTGCGGTGGCGTACGGGACTGCGCGATACTGTAACAGCTTACGTTTTCCGCCGCACCGTCGTGCCGGAGCCGCCGATGCCCGCAATCGCCCGCAGGAGCCGCAAGGAGACGCCGCGCCGCCGTGCGCAGGTGCCTGTGGCGCTGCGCGTCGGCCACGATCACGATCATTGTCGCGAGGACGCGCTCGGCGGTGCCGAGGCGCTCTGCGCCGAGCGCGGCGCGCGGCTCACCGCGACGCGGCGTCGGGTGCTCGAAATCATATGGGAATCCCATGCGCCGATCGGCGCCTACGACATCCTCGACGCGCTGAAGCGGGAAGGGCGTTCGGCCCAGCCGCCGACGGTGTACCGGGCGCTCGATTTCCTGCTGGCGCAGGGCCTCGCCCATCGAATCACCTCGCTGAACGCGTACATCGGCTGCACCGCGCCGGGCCGTCGCCATGGGGCGCAGATGCTGATTTGCGAGCGCTGCGGGACGGTCGCGGAGCTCGAGGACAACCGCATTGGCGATACCGTCATGTCGGCGGCGCGGGCGGTCGGGTTCCGGATCACCGACCAGGCGCTGGAGGTCGTGGGCGTCTGCCGCGCGTGCGCCGGACCTGGAGACTCGGGAATAAAATGACTAATTTTCAAATCATTATCTAATAGTCTTAATCCGATTTCTTCATTCTCTCGAACCCGGTTGCCAGATCGGCGATTAGATCGCCGACGTTCTCCAGGCCCGCGTGGATTCTCACAAGCGGCCCTTCGGCTTTCCAGGGCACCGCCGTCCGGTGCGGCGTCGGGTCCACCGGCAGGATCAGGCTCTCGAAACCGCCCCAACTGAACCCCATCGCGAACAGCTCGAGGTGGTCGAGGAACGCGGCCAGCGCTGTTTTCGAGTAAGGCTTCAAGACCACGGCAAAAAGCCCTGAAGTCCCGAGAAAATCTCGTTTCCATACCGGGTGGTCCGGCGATTCGGGCAACGCCGGGTGGATCACTCGCGCGACCTCGGGGCGGGCTTTGAGCCACTCGGCGAGCTTGAGGCCGGTCGCGCCGTGGCGTTCAAGCCGGACTGCCAGCGTGCGGAGCCCGCGCGATCCGAGCGCGCAGTCGTCGGGCCCGGCGCAGGCGCCGAGGATCGCCGCCTGACGCTTCACCGGGAGGAACATCTTCTCGGTCGTGGTGACGACACCGAGCATCACGTCGGAATGGCCGGCGATGTACTTGGTGGCGGCCTCGATCGAGACGTCGACGCCGTGGGCAAAGGGCTGGAAGTAGAGCGGCGTCGCCCAGGTATTGTCGAGGATCACGACGGCGCCCTTGGCGTGGGCCGCCTCGGCGATCGCCGGGATGTCCTGCACCTCGAACGTCAGCGACCCCGGGCTCTCGGTGAACACGACCTTGGTGTTGGGTCGGATCAGGTCGCGGATGCCGGCCCCGATGCGCGGATCGTAAAACGTGGTCTCGACGCCGAGCCGCTTGAGCCAGACCTCGCAATTGCGCCTCGCCGGGTCGTAGACGGAATCGGTGACCAGGATGTGGTCGCCCGCCGATACGAACGCCGTAAGCGCGACGTTGATCGCCGCGAGCCCCGACGAGCAGGCGATGGCGCGATAGCCGCCTTCGAGCCGCGCGATGGCGTCCTCGAACGCGAACGTCGTCGGCGTGCCGTGGCGGCCGTAGTAGATCGAGTCGAAGGGCTTGGCCTTCGCCCGGTCCATGTCGGCGACAGTGGGGAACGCGATGGTCGACGCGCGGACGATGGGCGGGTTGACGGCGCCGAACTGCCTTTCGGGATCGCGTCCGGCCGTCGTGACTTCGGTGTCTTTCTTTCTCATCGCCCGGATCATGGCACCGGCGGACGCGGTCCGCCAAGGGCGGTCGACAGCGCCGCGGTCAGGCGCCGGTGGCGACCGGAACGTCGCTGCGCCCGCCCCATTCCGACCATGAGCCATCGTACACCGCCACGTTCGGCTGCCCCATGCGATGCAACGCGAGGGCGAGGATGGCGGCGGTGAGGCCGGATCCGCAGGTGCAGACGACCGAGCTGGTCGAGCCGACACCGGCATTGCCGAGAACGGAGCGCAACTGGTCGACCGGCTTCATCGTCCCGCCGTCGAGCAGGAGCCCGAACGGCAGATTGCGACTGCCGGGAATGTGGCCGCCGCGCAGTCCCGGCCGCGGCTCAGGCTCGGAGCCGGCGAAGCGGCCGGGGCTCCGCGCGTCGAGCACTGTCTCGCGGGCGGTGGCGATGTTGGCCCGCATCTCGTCGAGGGACCGGACCCATCGGCGGTCGAGGCGCGGTGCGAACCGCACTGCCGGGGCTGCCGGAGGAGGCGGCTCCCCTGACTGCAGTGGTCGGCCTTCGCGTCGCCACTTGGGCAGACCGCCGTCGAGCACCGAGACGCGATCGAAGCCGAACGCACGGAACGTCCACCACACCCGCGGCGCCGAGAAGATGCCGGCCGCGTCGTAGACGACGACATGATCGTCGGCGCCGATGCCGAGCGCGGTCAGCGCGTCGGCGAACGCGCTTTCGCTCGGGAGCATGTGCGGCAGCGGAACCGAGGTATCGGCGATGCGGTCGATGTCGAAGAAGCGTGCGCCGGGAATGTGCGTCGCGCGCCATTCCGCCTGGGCATCGCGCTTGTCCGCCGGCATCCACCATGAGCCGTCGAGTACGCGTACGCGGTCCGCGTCGAGGTGTGCGGCAAGCCACTCGGTCGAGACGAGGTCGGGAACGTCGGTTTGGGCGGACATGAGGCGTTGCTTACGCGCGGGCGAGCGATCCGCGCAAGAGCTTTCCCGGGAGCGCTCCGGTGTGATCGTTGTTCCGGAGCACGATCTCGCCGCCGACGATGGTGCCGAGGATGCCGTCGGCCTTCTGCTTGAGGCGACGGGCGCCGCCGGGAAGGTCGTGCTCGACCGTGGGCATCTGCGCCGCGATCCGTTCCGGGTCGAAGATCACGATGTCGGCGATGTTGCCCTCGCGTAAGAGGCCGCGCCCGGCGAGATTCCAGAACGACGCAATGTCGAACGTCATCTTGCGGACAGCCTGCTCCAGCGTGAACGTCCGACGCTCGCGTACCCAGTAGGCAAGCATGTGGGTCTGGAGCGACGAGTCCATGATCTGGGACACATGCGCCCCGGAGTCCGAGAACGTCACGGCGGCTCGGGGATGCTTCATCATCTGCTCGACGACATCCTGATCCTCGTTGAAGACGGGGGTCAGGAAGAACATGCGCAGGTGCTTCTCCAACGCCATGTCGATGACGACGTCGATCGGCGCCTGGTTGCGCGAGCGCGCGATCTCGGCGACGGACCGATACGGCGGCGTCATGCGGTCGAGCGGGAACACCCATTCGTAGTCGACGTTGGAGCTGACCTCCGTGCCCACGGCGCCCGACGGCTTCTTCGCGTTCTCCTCGGCGGCGGCGACGAGCCGGCGTCGCATCTCGGGATCGCGCAACGCCGATTCCTGGTCGGCGAGCGGACGCGCCCGGAGCTCGCGCCACAGAGGCGCTGTGTCGTAGGGCATTGAGGATTCGAACGACAGCAGTGTCGCGGCCCAGCGGCTGTGGGCCTGCACCAGCGCGCGGCCTCCTTCGGCATAGATCGCGTCGGCGAGATCGTAGAAGTCGCGCCAGGCACCGCGGTTCTTCATCTTGCGCGAGTAATTGCCGGAGTAGGTGGTGGGGACGCGAGTCTCGACGGCGAGTCGCTTCAGTCGCTCGAAGTAGTCGCGCCGATGCGCCGGGTCCTCCTTGATGTCCTCACGCGACAGCTCGAAAATCGCTCCGCTGTCGCGCAGCACGCCTACGAGTTCTCGGACCTCGCTCCAGTTGGCGAGACGGCTGGCGACAGGTCGGCCGTCGGCGGTCAGGTGATTGCCCGTACGCGAGGTCGAGAAGCCCATTGCGCCGGCGCGCAACGACGCTGCCAGCACGTCTTTCATGCGCCGGAGGTCGTCGTCGTTCGCTTCGGCCTCGAACGCGCGCTCGCCCATGACGTAGGTGCGGAGCGCAGAGTGGCCGACGTAGGCGGCGTAGTTGATGCCCTTCGGCGCCCGCTCGACCGCGTCGAGGTACTGGCCGAAGTCGTCCCACGCCCAGCGGATACCCGCTTCCATCGCCTTGGGCGAGATGTCCTCGGCGCGCTCGAGGTTCCTGAGGACGAGGTGCTTGTCCTTCTCGGCGCAGGGCGCGACCGAAAAGCCGCAATTGCCCATGATCGCCGTGGTGACGCCGTGCCAGCAGGAGCAGGTGCCGAGCGGATCCCAGAACACCTGGGCGTCCATGTGGGTGTGGGCGTCAATGAAGCCGGGTGCCACGACGTGGCCCTCGGCGTCGATCGTCTGCTCGGCGGGTTCGCGCAGCGTGCCGATCGCGGCGATGCGCCCGGCGGAGACGCCGACATCGGCGCGGTAGCCCTGCAGGCCGGACCCGTCGACGACGGTTCCGTTCTTGATGATGAGATCGAACGCCACGCGGACCTCCCTCGGTACCGGCCTTTACTTATCACCAGCCAGCATGGCGCTGACCTTGTCCACGACATCCTTCGGGCTTGCATAGGCCTCGGCAAGCAGCTTGCGAATGTCCTCGCCGCCCGTCGGAATGATTTCGAGCTTCAGCTTCTTTGCCTCCTCGAGCAGCCCCGGGCTGCGGAAGGCCAAGAGGAAGCTGTCGCGCAGCACCTTGGTCCGATCCGCCGGCAGGCCGCCGGGGGCCAGGAAGGGGCGGCCCATTCCCGTGCTGGCGAAGGCGAGGTCGACCTGACGGCGCGCGTCGTCGGTCTTCACGATGTCGCGCAGCAGCGGTACGTCCGGGAGGTCCGCATGCTTCTCCGCGGCCACTTGGGCGACGATCCGCACCTTCTTCTCGGCGAGCCAGTGCGGGTGCGTGTTGGTGATCGTGGCGTACTGGACGCCGATGGTGCCCTCGATCTCGCCGCGCTCGATCGCCAGGTTGATGTCGTTCTGGCTCTTGTAGCCGTTGATGACGTTGAACCTGGTGCCGATCACGCTGTTCATGATCCGCGCCGTGATGCTGGTCGAGGTTGCGGGCCCGCTGGCGCCGACGTTCACCGAGCGCTTCATCGCGTCCTCGATGGTCCGTATCGAGGATGCATGCCAGATCACCGCGATCGACACGTCCTTGGTGGCGGCGCCGATCCAGGTCAGTTCCAGCGGATCGAACTTGGCGTTCTCGCGGGCTCCGCTGATGTTGAGCAGCGGCTCGAAGGCGATGTTGTTCTGCACGCCGCCGACCACGGTCCCGTCCTTCGGTGCGTTGTTGGCGATCTCGTTCATCGCCTTCATGCTGGAGGCGCCCGGCATGTTCTGGACGACGATCGACGGCTGGCCGGGAATGAAATCGGGCCAATGACGCGCGAGCAGGCGCGCGTAGGAGTCGTAGCCGCCGCCGGCGTCCGAGCCGACGATCAGCCGCATCTGCTTTCCGCGATAGAAGTCGTCGGCATGAGCCGCGCCGGCGACAACGCCCGCGACGGCGGCGGCAGCAATCCAGGCGAGATGTTTCACCGTAGCCTCCCGGTAACGAGACACGCGAACGCGTCCGCTCGAATCAGGTCTTGTCGCCGCTGAGCATCGCCTTCACCCGCTCGACGACGGACTTCGGCGTCGCATATTGGGCCGCGATCAGCGCGTGGACATCCTCGCCGCGCATCGGGATGACCTCGAGCTTCATCTTCGCGGCGTCGGCGCGCAGTGTGGGGCTCGCGTAGGCGGCGATGAAACTGTCGCGGAGGACCTTCACGCGGTCGGCCGGCACGCCGCCCGGGGCCACCAGCGGCCGTCCCATGGAAAGGCTCGCGAACGCGAGGTCCGCTTCCTGACGTCCTTCGGTGCTCTGGATCAGATCGCGGAACAGCGGCACGTCGGGGAGGTCCGGGTGCTTTTCCTGACCGATCTGGGCGATGATCCGGATCTTCTTGCCGGCGATCCAGTCCGGCTTCCCGGTGGCGATCGACACGTACTGGATGCCGACGACGCCGTCGAGCTCGCCGCGCTCGATGGCGAGGTTCATCTCCGTCTGGCTCTTGTAGCCGTTGATGACGTTGAACCTGGTGCCGATCGCGCTGTTGAAGATGCGCGCGGTGATGCTTGTCGAGGTCGCGGGGCCGCTGGCGCCGGTGTTCGCTGGCCGCTTCATCGCGTCCTGAATGGTGTGGATGGCGGACCCGTGCCACACCAGCGCGATGGTGGTGTCCTTGGTGGCGGCGCCGATCCAGGTGAGCGCCAGCGGGTCGAACCGGGCGTTCTCGCTCGATCCGCTGATGTTGAGGAGCGGCTCGAACGCGATGTTGTTCTGGACCGCGGCGACGACGGTGCCGTCCTTTGGCGCGTTGTTGGCGACCTCATTGAGCGCACGCATGCTGCTCGCGCCCGGCATGTTCTGGACGACGATCGTCGGCTGGCCCGGAATGTGGTCGGTCCAGTGGCGGGCGAGGAGGCGGGCGTAGGCATCGTAGCCGCCGCCCGCATCGGAGCCGACGACGAGTCGCAACTGCTTGCCCTGATAGAAGTCGTCGGCGAAGGCGGAGGCGCCGACGGTGCATCCGGCGACCACCGCCAGGACGCGCGTGCACGTTACATATTTCATTTTTCGCTCCCTGTTCGGCCACCCTTCTGCGGGGCGTGCCCGAAGCTGTCGAAGTATGCCGGGCCGGCGCAGGGCTCGCCAAGCTGAAACCGTGTCCGCCGCGATTGGCGTCGGCCGCCCCCGCGTTCCATAATGGGCGCAACGACAAACACGGGCGGCACGGGCCGCCCCTCTTCCGGGAGCGACCAATGGCTTTGCGCACCGTCGACGCCGACGCCCACGTCATCGAGACGCCATACACCTTCGAGTTCATGGAGAAGGGCGAGGAGAAGTACAAGCCGCTCGTCACCCAGCAGATCGCTGGTGCGACGCAGCTCTCGAACGAGGGCAACGTCCGCAAGGACTTCTGGATCGTCGACAATCACGCCTACGCGAAGGATCGCAACGTCGACACCACGACCGCCGAGGAACACCGCGAGATGCGCGACGTGAAGGGGCGCGTCAAGCACATGGATGAGCTCAAGGTCGACGTCCAGGTGCTGTTCCCGACGCTGTTCTTGCGGCCGTGCACCGACCGCCAGGAGGTCGAGGCGGCGCTGTTCAAGTCCTACAACCGCTGGTTGGTCGAGATATGGAAGAAGGGCGGCGGCCGCTTGCGCTGGGTGGCGATGGCGCCGCTGCGCTCACCGCTCGCCGAGATCGAGAAGGAGCTCCGGTTCTGCAAGGAGCACGGAGCGTGCGGCATCTTCATGCGGCCGTTCGAGCTTGAGGGCAACGTCTCCGACCAGCGCTTCTTCCCGTTCTACAAGCTGGCCGGCGAGCTCGACCTCCCGCTGTGCTGGCACGCCGGCAACGGCAGCTTCCAGATCCACGACTACTTCTTTCCCGTAAACCTGCCGATCCACAAGCTGTCGATGGTGGCGACGTTCCACGAGCTCCTGATGTCGGAGCTGCCGAAGAAGTTCCCCAACACCAAGTGGTCGTTCATCGAGGCCAGCGCTCAGTGGATTCCCTACGCGCTCAACGATCTCTGGATCCGCAAGCGCAAGCAGGGCAAGCGCGTCGACAAGGACCCGCTCAAGGACAACAACATCTGGGTCGCGGTTCAGGTCCACGATGACTTCGATTGGGTGCTGAAGTACGCGAGCGAGGATCGGCTGGTCGTCGGCACCGACTACGGCCACACCGACACCTCGGCGGAGATCGAGGCGCTGCGCATCATCAAGGACGAGGGCAAGATCCCGCCTCACGTCGCCGACAAGATCCTCGGACCGAACGCGGTCGAGCTGTTCGGGCTCCACTGAGCCGCGAATGCGGCGATCGCGCGGCTAAGCGGGACGCGGCGCTCTTGGTCGCGCCGCATTTGCCGAATTGTCGTGAACAATGAAGGCACGTGCGGTTGGGCCGGAACCGCGCCCCCGTCGTCCCGTTTTCCCGACGCGTCACCTGCCGCTTTCCGTGGCGAGGCGCATGTACCGGAACGAGGAGGACAGATCATGCACTTTGCGAAGATTGCGACCGCTGCGGTGCTCGCCATGGGAGTGAGTACCTTCGCCGTGGCCCAGGAGCGTGCTTCGCCGTCGGAGCCGCTCAACCGTTCGGCGCCTGCAGCGAACGTGGGCAGCGATCACGACGCCGCTCCACAGAATCCGTCGGCAAGCGGCGTGAACCGCGCCGGGACGCGGGGCGCCACCGGGGGCGAGGAGGCGTCGCGCACCGCGCAGCGCAGCCAGATCACCGAAAAGAACGTCGATTCGGTGCTGAAGGCACACGGCTATTCCGATGTGAAGGGCGTCAAGCGCTCGGGCGACAGCATCACCGCGAATGCGAAGAAGGACGGTAAGGCGGTCAAGGTCAAGGTCGATACCCAGACGGGACAGATCGACGAGACTCGCGGCTAGACGATATCAGCGCGCTGAACTGGGCGGACCTCGCGGTCCGCCCCTTTTCTTTGGCGCCGGCGCTCCGGGGAACATCCCATGCACGGCTTCGTTTCACAGAATAGCTGGCCGCTGAATGTTTTGCCCGGGAGGTCACGACCATGACATGGATCAGGCTCGCGGCCGCCGCTGCGCTCGTGCTCGGGACCGGCGTCGCCATGGCTCAGGACCGCTCCAACGCAGTACCTCCCGCCGGCGGCGCGGACACAAGCGCGCCTTCGAATGCGTCGCAGGGCGCCACCGGAGGTGGATACTCGTCCCACAAGGCGCTCGACGACAAGAACGCCAATCCCGATAGTGCCATCAGTCGTGGCGAAATCGACGAGAGCAGCGTGAAGTCGCTGCTGCAGTCGCGGGGCTATGCCGACGTGCGCGACCTCAAGCGCTCGGGCGATGCCTTCACGGCGACGGCATACAAGGACAACCGCGTGGTCCGGGTCACGGTCGACGCCAAGACCGGCAACATCACCGATACCAACCTCTAGCGAGCGTCGGAACCCGATCGCCGACGTGGCCGTTACACGCGCGGAAGGCGCCGACGCCTTTCTCGACCCACGGAGGTGTCCATGCTGCGCGTTCTGGGATGGGTGATCCTCGTCATCTTCCTCATCGGCCTGTTGGTGGTGCTCGGCGTCTTCAAGGCGATCTTCTGAGGGGAGCCGTCCCCGCGATTCGGCAAAGGGCGGATCGTTTGATCCGCCCTTTTTCGCGAGGATAAGATGCCACCGCACAACTTCGGGGGCATCATGACCGTTGGCAGCACGACCCAACCCATCGTCCGCGACGGACTCAAACCCGGCGATCTCGTCCTCATCACCGGGGCCGGCGGCGGTTTCGGCCGCGCGTTTGCGCTGCGGTTCGCCGGGATGGGAGCACGGCTGGCGCTTTGGGACGTGAACGTCGCAAGTGGCGAGGAGACATTGCGACTGGTGCGAGCCGCGGGCGGGGAGGGCGCGTTCTACGCGGTCGACCTCGCCGACGCAGCGGCCATCGAGCGGACCGCAGAGGCGACCATGCGTGACCTCGGAACGCCTTACGCGCTGATCAACAACGCCTCGATGTATCCCCGCGCGACGGTTATCGACATGCCGCGCGCCGCCTTCGAGAAAACGATCGCGGTCAACCTCGTCGCGCCGTGGCACATCTGCCACCTGTTCGGGCCGGCGATGATGAAGGAGGGGCGCGGCGTCGTGATCAACATCTCCTCGTGCCGCGCCATGGATCCGACGCCGACGGGGGCGAACTACGCGGCATCGAAGGCGGCGCTGATCTCCCTGACCAAGACGCTCGCCGCCGAATGGGCGAAGCACAACATCCGCGTGAACGCTATCCTGCCGGGCGTGTCGATGACGGCGCAGCCGCTCGAGAACACGACACCGGAGGAGTTGATTGAACGGGGTAAAAAGCTCGTGCCGCTCGGGCGGATCGGCTACCCCGAGGATATGGCGGGATTGGCGGCGTTCCTCGTCAGCCCCGATGCCGCCTATATGACGGGGCAGGGCATCGCCATGACCGGCGGCCGCACGATGATTCCATAGATTGTGGGTTGATCGCTCGTCCGTCGGCAGACAGCGAGCGAACCGGGGCATCGAGGCTACTTCTTCTCCATCCACTCCGGGTACGGAAGATGCCGGCTCTTCAGGAACGCCGGATTGAAGAGCTTCGACTGATAGCGCTGACCGTAGTCGGCGAGGATCGTGACGATCGTCTTGCCGGGACCGAGCATCTTCGCGAGCCGGATCGCGCCCGCCACGTTGATGCCGGTGGACCCGCCCATGCACAGGCCCTCGTGCTTGAGAAGATCGTAGATGATCGGCAGGGCTTCCTCGTCGCCGATCCGGAAGGCCTCGTCAATCGGCGCGCCCTCGAGGTTCTTCGTGATGCGGCCCTGGCCGATGCCCTCGGTGATCGAGGAGCCCTCGGCCTTGAGCTCGCCGTGCTTGTAGAAATTGTAGAGCGCGGCGCCGTGGGGATCGGCGAGGGCGATCTTCACGTTCCTGTTCCGCTCCTTGAGCGCCATGCCGATGCCGGCGAGGGTGCCGCCGGTGCCGACCGCGCAGACGAAGCCGTCGACCTTGCCGCCGGTTTGCGCCCAGATCTCGGGTCCGGTCGAATCGATGTGGGCCTGGCGGTTGGCGACGTTGTCGAACTGGTTGGCCCAGATCGCGCCGTTCTTCTCCTTGCCGTTCAGCTCGGCGGCGAGGCGCCCGGACACCTTCACGTAGTTGCCGGGATCGGAGTAGGGAACCGCCGGCACTTCGACCAGCTCCGCGCCGCACAGGCGCAGCATGTCCTTCTTCTCCTGACTCTGGGTCTCCGGGATCACGATCACCGAACGGTATCCGCGGGCGTTGCCGACGAGCGCGAGCCCGATGCCGGTGTTGCCGGCGGTGCCTTCGACGATGACGCCGCCCGGGCGCAGCTCGCCGCGCTTCTCCGCGTCGCGGATGATCCACAACGCGGCGCGGTCCTTCACGGAGCCTCCCGGGTTGAGGAACTCCGCCTTGCCCAGAATGTTGCAGCCGGTGAGCTCCGATGCCCGCTTCAGGCGGATCAACGGCGTGTTGCCGACGGTTCCGATAAAGCCGTCCCGGACGTCCATAACGCGCTCCGATGTAGGGAAAATAACTGAATTCGAGAGGTGGCCAGCCTACCGAGGCGGCCGAGGGCGTTCAAGCACCGCTCGCCTTGAGCCCGCCGTCGGCGTGCGCGAGAATGGCGGCTTGAACGTTCAGCGGAGCCCAAGGGTGCCGAGCCAGGCGACGTTCCTCATGGCGCAATTTCTCGACTGGGTGAACCGTCGTCCACGCACCTATGCCGATGTGCGCGACGTGTGGCCGAGCACGTGCCCCCTCAATAGCGCGTGGGAGGATGCGGTCGCCGAACGCCTTGTCGTCTTCGACGGCCAGGGCACGCTGGTGCTGACCTCGGAAGGTCGCGCGGCGCTCGAACACGCGCAGTGATCACCGCCACTTCGCGCGAATCTCATCGCGATGCAGCGCCAGCCACTGCAGGGCGACGACGCCGAGCGCGTTGTACATGCGACCGTCGTCGAGCAGCCGCCGTGCTTCGGCCCACGGCATCGGCACGACCCGGATATCCTCGTCCTCGTGATTGAGGCCGTGGATGCCGCCCGCCGCGGATGCGTCGACGCGGCCCAGGAACACACGCACGCTCTCGGAGGCACCCCCGGGGCTCGCGATATAGCGGCAGATCGGAAGGATGTCCGTCAGCGTGAGGTTCGCCTCCTCGCTGCTCTCCCGGCGTGCCACGTCTTCCGGGGTCTCGCCGTCCTCGATGATTCCGGCAACGATCTCGAGCATCCAAGGGTCGAAGCCCGCGGCATAGGCGCCGATGCGGAACTGCTCGATGAGCACCACGACGTCGCGCACCGGATCATAGGGCAGCAGCCCGACGGCATGACCACGCTCGAAGACCTCGCGCTGGATCGGCTTGCTCATGCCGCCGCCGAACAGCTCATGGCGGAGCCGATAGCGGTCGATGCGGAAGTAACCATGGTAGGCGACCCGCTTCTCCATGATGTCGACCTTGCGGGAGGGCGTCTCAGACTCGCTCATGGTGACTCTCACGTTCCAGGGTGCGGGCGACGTCGCCGAGGTTGCGCGTGGTCCATGCCCACAAGACGATGCAGATCACGGCCCCGGCGGCAACCGGGATCTGCAGCCCGACGAACTGCGCGGCCCAGCCCATCGTCATAGAGCCCAGCGCCGGTCCGCCGCGGAAGATCAATCCGTAAAGGCTCAGTACGCGCCCGCGCATCGATGCGTCCACGGATGCCTGGACCAGCGTCATGATGCCCGTCGCGGACACGGACAGGCCGACGCCCACGACGAAAAGACAAACGACGGCGAGCCAGAAATTCTCCGTCATCGAAAATGCAATGAGCCCGACGCCGATCACCAGGACGGCGGTCACGGCGATCCGCGTCAGACCACCTATCGCCGTTCGGATCGTCAGGTAACTCGCGCCGGCCAGAGCGCCGAGTCCGACTGTCGAAGTCAGCGTGGCCAGGCCCTCCGGACCGCGGCCGAATACCGAGGCGGCGAAGCCCGGCAGCAGATCGATGAACGGCCGTGTGCCGACTGAGCTCACGATGAGCAGGAACATCACCGGTCCGATGCCCGGGTGCCGCATGGTGTAGCGGACGCCCTCCGCGATGTCGGCGGTGATGGAGCCGCGCGGTTTCGGCGCGTCAGTCTCCTTTGACGTGAGCCTGAGCAGCACCGCCACGAACGCGAGCTGAAAGCAGGCATTCACGGCGAAGACCCACCCGGCACTGAGCTGCGCCAGAATGAAGCCCGCGAGCATCGGCCCGGAGAACCGCGACAGGTTGAAGGTCACCGAGTTGAGCGCGACGGCTGGGCCGAGGTCCTCGCGGGGGATCATGTTCGGGACGATGGCGATCCGCGACGGTTGCGCAACGGCTGCGCTGATGCCGTTCAAGACCACCACCGCGAACAGGGTCCAGACGCTGAGCAACCCGGAGATGTAAAGGAGGAGCAGAGAACTCGCGAAGATCGCGCTCAGCATCGCCGTAGCCGTGCAGACCTTCAGGCGATCGAAGCGGTCCGCGTAAGCGCCGGCGAGCGGGCTCAGCAGTACCGTGGGCGCCATGTCGCTGAACGACATGACTCCGAGCCATGCCGGAGATTCGGTGAATTGCCAGGTCAGCCAGCCGACGGCGATACGACCGGACCAGTCGGCGCTCATCGACAGCAGGCCGCCCACGGTGTAGCGCGCGTAATCACGATGGCGCAGCGCGCGCCGAAACCCGCTGACGTTTTTGCTGTCTGACATGACCGACTCGGTGAGGCGGCCACACTATGCCCGCGCCGGTATCATGGGGCAACTACCCAGAGCAGCGCTGCGGAGTTCACAACTTGCATGGGCGTGGCCTAGCATCCGCGCGCGTCCGACAGGTTGGAGACGGCGATGCGCGGGTGGGCAGTGGCGTTGTGCTTGGTGTGCGGACTCGCCGTGAGTGCGGCGGAGATACCGTCGGCGCGCAGCGACGAGGGCATCGTGGTAGCGCAAGCGGGCCCCGGAAGTCGCGGGCCAGGTGGTCCTGGCGGCTTCGGTGGTCCCGGCGTGCGCCGATTCCAGAACGGGCCCGACGCGCAGGGCGGAACGGTCGAGCCGCAGGGACGTCAAGGGCCCGGCGGACCTCCGGGACCGCTCATGGTTCCGCCGCGAAAGGCGCTCGACGTTGCTGTGCTCGATGCGACGACTCCCGTGCCGATCATCGATGTGCACGCTCATATGCGTCCCGGAGCGGGCCCGCGCCGCGGCGCCGGGCCCGGGGGTGCTGTTTCCGGAGGCTTCGATGACGCCGCGCAGTTCGCGGCCAACGAGATGAAGCGCTACGACGTGGTCGCGTCCATCATCCTGCCGCCGCCCAACGTGGAAGGTCGAGGCGCGGAGGCGAACGCATATGCCCAAGCGGTGGCACCGTACGAGGGACTGTATGTCGCGGCCGGTGGCGGCTCGCTCAATCCGATGATCGAGCGCGCGCATTCGACCGGGGAGATGGGGCCGCAGATCGCGGGTCCATTCCGGCAGCTCGCCGAGCGATTCAGCCACTCCGGGATCGTCGCACTGGGCGAGTTTGCGTCGGTGCATCTGTCGATGTTCAACGGCCACCCCTATGAGGACACGCCGCCCGATCATCCGCTGTTCATGATGCTCGCCGACATCGCCGCGGAGAACGATCTGCCGATCGACCTCCACATGGAAGTCATTCCGCAGGACATGGACATGCCGAAAGGCTGGCACCAGAGGTCGTCGGCCAACCCGGAGACGATCAAGGGCAACGTCGACAACCTCGAGCGACTGCTCGCGCACAACGCGAACGCGCGGGTCGTGTGGGCGCATGTCGGCTGGGACAACACCGGGTACTGGACCGTCGATCTGACGCGGCGGCTGCTCGCGGCGCACGCGAATTTGTTCCTCAGCATCAAGCTCAACCCCAACGCCGCCGCCCCGGAGAACCGCCCGGTGGCCGGCAACGGCTCGATCAAGCCGGAGTGGCTCGCTCTGTTCCGCGAGTTCCCGGACCGCTTCGTCATCGGGACCGACGCGTTCTACAATGCGGTCCCCAACGCCCAGCGGTCGCCGGACGAAGGGACGCTCGACCAGGCGCGGCGGTTCGTCGATGCGTTGCCCGACGACCTCAAGCGCAAGATCGCGTACGCGAATGCCGTCCGCATCTACCGGCTCGACCGGTCGCACGGCGGGGCGTGACACGGAATGGAGGCCGATGATGCCGGACAGCAGCGGAGAGTGGCGGGTGACGGTCCGCGGTGCCCGCGAGGGCAAGCTCGCGCAGGACATCACGGTCGGTCGCCATACCATGCGCGCCGACGAGCCGGCGTCGCTCGGGGGTGACGACAGCGGTCCGGCGCCGCACGACCTGCTGTTGAGCGCTCTGGGCGCCTGCACCGCGATGACGCTCAAGCTCTACGCCGAGCGCAAGAAGTGGGACGTCGGCGAGTTGACCGTGCGGCTGCGGATTCGCTGGGAGAAGATCGAAGGTAGCGCCGAGAAGCGCGTGGCCATCGAGCGGCTGATCGAAACCGACCGGGCGCTCACCCCCGAGCAGCAGGCCCGGCTCGTCGAGATCGCCGACAAGTGTCCGGTGCACAGGACGCTGATGGGCGAAAAGTCCATTTCCACGCGGCTGCTGGCGCCCGTCGCCGAGATCTGAAGCCGCGCTCGGACAGAACGGGGCGGGGGGCTTTCAGGGACGTAAAAATCCTTATAATGCCGCCCTCGTTTCCGATCCCGTCGACCAGTGCGTCCAGGAGGCCCCATGTCCACTGCCGTGTCCGCTAACCGCAAGGCCCGCGTGCCCTATGACGACCTCCGCGAGTGGATGGTCGAAGCCGAGAAGCTCGGCGAGCTGGTGCGCGCGGACGGCTACACCTGGCAGGACGACATCGGCATGGCCGCCGAGCTCCTGCAGCACGACGAGAACGCGCCGGTCGCGCTGTTCGACAACATCCCGGGCTACCCCAAGGGGTTCCGGGTGCTGACCAACTTTTTCGGCGGCAAGCGCCAGAACATGACGCTCGGCTTCTCGCCGGACCTCAATAAGGTCGAGCTGTCGGAATCCTTCCTCAAGGAATTCCAGCAGATCTCCCACAAGCCGCTGCCCTACGAGGTCGTCAACACCGGCCCGGTGATGGAGAACGTGCTCGAGGGCGACGCCGTCGACGTCCTCAAGTTCCCGACGCCGGTCTGGCACGACCGCGACGAGGGCCGCCGCTACATCGGCACCGGCAGCTTCAACGTGACCCAGGACCCCGAGGAGGGCTGGGTCAACGTCGGCACCTACCGCGTGATGATTCAGAACGCGAAGCAGGTCGGGTTCTACATTTCGCCGGGCAAGCACGGCCGCATCCACCGCGACAAGTACGAGTTCCTCAACAAGCCGATGCCGGTGTGCATCGTCGTCGGCGGCGATCCGCTGAACTTCCTCATGGCCTGCACCGAGATCCCGTACGGGATGTGCGAGTTCGAGGTCGCCGGCGCCTATCGGGGCCGTCCGCAGAAGGTGGTGAAGGGCAAGTACACCGGCCTGCCGTTCCCGGCCAACGCCGAGATCGTCATCGAAGGCTTCGTCGAGCCCGGCAAGACGATGCCCGAAGGTCCGTTCGGTGAGTGGACGGGCTACTACGGGTCGAGTCAGCGCAGCGAGCCGGTGCTCGACATCAAGGCGATCTACCACCGCAATGATCCGATCATTCTGGGCTGTCCGCCGCAGAAGCCGCCGGAGGAGCAGGCACGCTACCGCGCCGTGATGCGCTCGGCGGTGCTGAAGCAGGAGCTGCAGAAGGCGGGGCTGCCGGACGTCGTCGCGACGTGGTGCCACGAGGCCGGCGGCTCGCGCCAGCTCACCGCGGTGTCGATCAAGCAGCGCTACCCCGGCCACGCCCGCCAGGCGGGACACCTCGCCGCGATGTGCCGCTCGGTCGCGTACGCCGGCAAGTACGTCGTCGTCGTCGATGACGACGTCGATGTCGCCAACCTGCAGGACCTTGTGTGGGCGATGACCTCGCGCTCGGATCCGGCGACCTCGATCGACATCATCCATCAGGCGTGGTCGACGCCGCTCGATCCGTCGATCCCGCCCGACAAGAAGGCGAAGGGCGACTACAGCAACAGCCGCGCCATCATCGACGCGTGCCGCCCGTTCCACTGGAAGGACAAGTATCCGATCGTCAACATGCCGCTGCCCGAGACGGCGAAAAAGACGAAGGAGATGTTCTCCTGGATGCTCGACGGCAAGACCAAGGCCAGGAGCAAGGGCCGCTGAGGCAAGGACGGGGCCGGCAAACGCCGGCCCCGTTTTCGTTCGAGAGCTGAGATATGGGCGCTTTGGACAACAAAGTCGCAATCGTCACCGGCGGTGGACGGGGCATCGGCCGCGCGATCGCCGAGGCGTTGGCGCGTGCCGGCGCACGGGTGACGATCACGGCCGCACGCTCAAGTGCGGAGCTCTCGGCGGCGGCGGATGCCATCGGCAAGATTGCCGGCGCGGACCGCATCCTCGCGCTCACCGCGGACGTCACCAACGATGCCGACTGTGGCCGAGTCGTCGACGAGACGGTGAAGCGATTCGGCAGGCTCGACATCCTCGTCAACAACGCCGGACGCGGCTATCGCTTCATTCTCGAGGCCAACGCCCACTTGCCCGAGCCCGAGCGGCTCAAGTTCTGGAACACCCCGGTCGACCTCTGGCGGACGATCGTCGACACCAACGTCACCGGGCCGTTCCTGATGGCGCGCGCCGCCGTGCCGCAGATGCTCAAGCGCCGGTGGGGACGGATCATCAACATCGGCGCGACGTTCAACACGATGCGCAAGGCCGGCAACGCGCCCTACGGCATCTCGAAGACGACGATCGAGCCGGCGACGGCGATCTGGTCGCAGGATCTCGCCGAGACAGGCGTGACGGTGAACACGCTCATGCCCGGCGGCGCGACGCAGACCGGCATGGCGACGGCACTGAGCGGCACGGGCGGCCGCAAGCTCCTCGATCCGGCGATCATGGGCCCGCCCGCGGTGTGGCTCTGCTCGGATGAGGCAGCGGACATCACCGGTGCGCGCGTCGACGCAAAGCGATGGGACACGGCGATTCCCGAGCGCGAGGCGTTCGTGATCGCCCGCGCGCCGGATCTCATCTCGGAGACGTGATCCAGGAACTCAGCCGCTCCTGGATGCCGGTGCGGCTCGTCGCCCTCAGCGGGTGATCAGACCGATCGCGTCGCAGCCGATCGCGACCTCGTCACTTCGCCGGGGCGGTCACCTCGTTGATGAACGAGACGAGCTCCGGCGGCTGCGCGAGGGCCACGCGCACCCGCTCGGCGACCTCTTCCCCGTAGAGCGGGTCGACCGGACGATCACCACCCTTCGTCGCCTGCTCGCGAAGCTCCGGGTCCTCGAGCGCCTTGCGGTAGGCAGCCCGCAGGTAGGCGGTACGATCGGCGGCAATCCCGGGAGGTCCGGCCGTGAGGCGACTGATGTCCGCCTGGGAGTGCACCAGCGCGATCAACGACTTGGCTTCCGGGGTGTCGGCAAGCTGGACCGCCTGCGGCACGCCCGGCATCGGCTCGCCGCCGATCTGGAGCGCGAAGCTGCCGTAGCCCGACTTGACGAACATCTCGTAGGTCGAAAGCGCGCCGAGGTTGGCGTCGATCTCGCCGCGGCGCATCGCCATTTCCGAATCCGCGCCGGTGTAGCCCGGGATGATCTGCGTCTTCAGGTTGAAGGCCCGGGTCACCATCATCGTCTCGGAGTACGCGGCCGAGCCGATGCCGCCGATGGATATCTTGATCGGTGTCTGGCTGGCGCGCAGGTCGTCCCACGACTTGAACTTCGATTCCTTCGACAGCACGAGGACCCGCGGGTCCGACGATGCCTTTCCGATCCAGGTCATCTTGGCGAGGTCGAACTTCACGCCCTGCATCTTCGCGAGCTGTGCGTAAATGAGCCCGGTGTTGAAAATGCCGATGGTGAGGCCGTCGGGACGCGACGCGTAGATGAAGTTGGCGCCGACGATGTGACCCGCGCCCGGCACGTTCTTCACGATGAAGGTCGTGCCCGGCATATGCTTTTCCATGAACCGCGACACCAGCCGGCCATAGAAATCGTAGCCGCCGCCGGCGGATGTCGCCGCGACGTAGGTGACGGTCCTGCCCTTGTAGAAGTCGGCGGCGCCGTCCGCGCGTGCCGTGGTGGAGAGGGCGGTCGCGCCGGCGGCCACAAGTGCCGCGCACAACAACGGCCTGAGACGATCGCGTCCCATCGGAAGCCTCCGCGTGAGTGGTTCTACTTTTCCGGCGACGGTACCGGAAAGCGTAGCGGGAGTCAGTTGTGGGCCTTGAGGCGGCGGATGCGCCGCGTGAAACGACAGCGGGGTCCAGGCGATTGCCTGGACCCCGCTAAGCTGGCTCCCAGGGAGGGATTCGAACCCCCGACCGAGCGGTTAACAGCCGCTAGCTCTACCACTGAGCTACCTGGGAATACCGCTGATAAGGCTGGATTCCTGCGCCGTGGCGCGGCGCGGGGCGGGTTATAACAAAGGCCCGCACCCTCTGCCATACTTTCCTAAATGACCTCTTAAGCGTCCGTCCTCAAGATGGTTGCGCCATCGGCCGCCGGTGCGGCACGCCGGCGCTGAGGGGAAGTGGAGGCCGGAGGCGGAATCGAACCGCCGATGCGGGATTTGCAGTCCCGAGCATTACCACTTTGCTATCCGGCCGCCGGGTATGGGCAGAAGGGTCTCGGCGCGCGAGCGCCGCGTCGATGCGCGGTGGCGCGACGCGCTGCCCTCTTAGGGCCAAGGCATCCGAGGGTCAAGACCTGCCTTTTTCGGCCGTCGGCGGCGAATGGCACCTCAACCTTGGCCGGTGTCGTTGGTCGTTGCCCCAAACGCCCTGCTCCTTTAGTTTCGTCGCCAATCCGCCCGTGGCGGTTGACCCGATTGGATTTTTGCGACTTCCGCGTCATGACCGACTTCGCCTCGTATCGCCGCAACATGCTCGAAAGCCAATTGCGGCCGAATCAGGTTCTCGATCCCGCGGTTCTCGCCGCCTTCGGCGAGGTCCCGCGGGAGCGCTTCGTTCCGGCCGAGCTGGCCTCGTGCGCCTACATCGATGAATCGGTACCGATCGGGTCCGGCCGCTTCCTCATGGAGCCGACCGCGGCGGCTCGCCTCGTCCAGGAAGTGGCGATCGGCGACACTGGCAACGTTCTCGTGGTCGGGGCCGGCACCGGCTACCTCGCTGCCGTGGTGGCGCGGCTCGCGAAGCGGGTGGTGGCGCTGGAATGCGACAGCGATCTCGCGGCGCGCGCGCGGGAGACGCTGAGCGCGCTCGGGGTCGGCAACGTCCTGGTGGTCAGCGGTGACCTTCGCTCGGGCTGCCCGCAGGAAGGACCGTTCGACGTCATCCTGCTCGACGGTGCTGCGGTGCAGGTGCCGCAGGCGCTGTGCGACCAGCTCGTCGAGGGCGGTCGGCTCGCGGGGATCATCACCCGCAACGACGGCACCGTGGGGCAGGGTGTGCTGATGCTGAAGGCGCATGCCACCGTGTCGCGGCGGGCCCTGTTCGACGCGGTGACTCCGCTGCTGCCGGGGTTCGCCGCTGAGCCGGCGTTTGTCTTCTAGTGATTGCGGCACGTGAGACGCGACTGAGACACTGTTCAGGGACGGTGCAATGAAGCGCAGGCAGATCGGTTACGGGTTCGGCGGGATTGCGGTCGCAGCGGCTATGCTCGCGAGCACGGTGGCCCGGGCGGAGACGTTGGAGGAGGCGATGGCGAAGGCCTATGCTTCGAATCCGACGCTTCTCGGCGAGCGCGCGCGGTTGCGCGCCACCGACGAAGGTGTCTCGCAGGCTCTTGCCGGCTGGCGTCCGACCGTTACCGTCACCGGCAGCGCCGGCGTCCAGAAGCAGGTCAGCGATTCGAGCGCGCCGTTCGAACAGTATCGGCAGCCGCGCACGGCGGCGCTGCAGGTTCAGCAGCCGCTCTACCGCGGCGGTCGCACGGTTGCCGGCACCGAACAGGCCGAAGCCAACGTGTTGGCCGGGCGCGCGCGCCTCAACAACACCGAGCAGACGGTTCTCCTCAACGTCGCGACCGCGTATCTCAACGTCGTGCAGGCGCAGGCGGTCCTCGACCTGAACCGCACCAATGAGCAGCGCCTCGAGCGCGAGCTCCAGGCGGCACGCGACCGCTTCGCCGTCGGCGAGATCACCCGCACCGATGTCTCGCAGGCTGAGGCCCGTCTGTCCGGGGCGCGTGCGGACCGCATCCAGGCGGAGGGCGATCTTGCTTCGGCGCGCGCGGTCTACCAGACGGTCGTCGGCGACGTCCCCGCTTCGGTGACCCAGCCGCCGATGCTGCGCGACCTTCCCGCGAACCTTGACGAAACCGTCGCGCAGGCGGTCGGGAACAATCCGAACGTGCTGCAGGCGGACTACACCGAGCAGGCGTCGAAGGCCAACATCGACGTCGTCCGGGGCGCGCTGCTGCCGAGCCTCAGCCTGAACGGCACGGCCCAGCACGAGGACGACACGCTGAGCTCTGCCAACCGGTGGCGCAACACCTACACCGCGCTGCTGCAGCTCAATGTGCCGATCTACGAAGGCGGCGCGATCTACTCGCAGTTACGCGCGGCGTATGAGACCGATCGCCTCAACCGCCAGCTCCTCGATCAGGCGCGGCGCGACGCGCGCGAGAGTGCGACGCGCGCGTGGGATGCGTGGCAGACGGCAGTCGCCCGCACCACATCCTTGCAGGCGCAGATCCGCGCCAACGAGAGCGCCCTCGACGGCGTCCGTCAGGAAGTGCTGGTCGGCGCCCGGACGGTGCTTGATCTCCTCAACGCCGAGCAGGAACTCCTCAACTCCGAGGTGGCGCTGACCCGCGCCGAACGCGACGCGGCGATCGCTGCGTATCAGGTCAGGGCCGCGGTCGGCAGGCTGACCGCATCCGACATGGCTCTGCCGGTCGCCGTCTACGACCCGACCCAGAACTACAAGGGCGTCCGCGACAAGTGGATCGGCGTCGGCAAGGAGTAGGAGTAAGTGCCTGAAGGGGCGGCGGTTTCCTTTTAGGATTAAGTTAAGGTAAATTTGCTGCACTGATCGGATGGCGGTGGACCGCTACCGGTCCGCATTGGCCCCGAATTTGGCAGTGAGCACGCTATGAGCGACCCTAAGGTGCAGGGCCAGGAGCCCACGATGGAGGAGATTCTCGCCTCCATTCGTCGGATCATCTCCGAGGGCGACGACCCCAATGCCGCCGCCGCGGCTCCCGCGAAGCCGGCCGCCGCGCCGCGCCCGGCTTCGTCCGACGGCGTGCTGGAGCTCACCGACATGGTCGGCGCCGACGGCAAGGTCGTGAACATCGCCGCCGCGAAGGGCGCCGCTCCGGCACCCGCCGAGGAGGACACGATGGCCGAGCCGACCGATGCTCCGGCGCCGCCGCGGGCGGAAGTGCCGGCCGACGACGTCGTGCTGACGGCCGCCGATGCGGCGCAGCCTGCGTCCGCGCCGGCGTCCCCGTCCGACGACGAGGCGCTCATGGGCGCGGCCACCGCCGCCGCCTCGACCGCGGCGTTTGCCGCGCTCGCCAAGACCATGCATCGCGACGCTCCGCCGCCATCGTCGATCCCGATCGGATCCGGACGCACGCTGGAGGAGCTCGTCGCCGAAATGATCCGACCGATGCTTCGCGACTGGCTCGACGCCAATCTGCCGGGCATGGTCGAGCGGATGATCAAGCGCGAGATCGAGCGCATCGTCCGTCGCGCCGAGGACTGACCTCGCGCACCGCGGCGCGGCAACGCGTTCCTGAGTCCGTCCTGAGTTGAAAGTCACCGCCGTGCTCGAGAAGACCTATCGACCGGGCGAGGTCGAAACCAAGCACTATGCGCGCTGGGAGCGCGAAGGTTTGTTTCACGCCGGCCGCGACACGTCGCGGACGCCGTTTACGATCGTCATCCCGCCGCCGAACGTCACCGGCAGCTTGCACATGGGCCACGCGCTCAACAACACGCTGCAGGACGTGCTCGTCCGTTACAAGCGGATGAACGGCTACGACGTGCTGTGGATGCCCGGCACCGATCATGCCGGAATCGCCACGCAGATGGTGGTCGAACGCCAGCTCGCCGCCGAAGGCACGTTCCTCAAGCGCGGCGCGGCGGTCGCCAAGCCGAACGAGAAGCTGATCGATCGGCCGTCGTTCCTCGAGCGCGTGTGGCAATGGAAAGCCGAGAGCGGCGGCACGATCACGCGCCAGCTTCGACGGCTCGGCGCGTCGCTCGACTGGTCGCGCGAGCGTTTCACCATGGACGAGGGGTTGTCCGCCGCCGTCCTCAAGGTGTTCGTCGATCTCTACCGCGAGAAGCTGATCTACAAGGACAAGCGGCTGGTCAACTGGGACCCGAAGTTCCTCACCGCCATCTCCGACCTCGAGGTCGAGCAGCGCGAGGTCAAGGGCCACCTCTGGCACATCAACTATCCGGTCGAGGGCACCGACGAGTTCATCACCGTCGCCACGACGCGCCCCGAGACGATGCTGGGCGATACCGGCGTTGCCGTGCACCCAAGCGACGAGCGCTGGAAGCACTTGGTCGGCAAAAGCGTCCTCCTGCCGCTCGTCGGCCGGAGGATCCCGATCGTCGCCGACGAGTACTCGGATCCGGAGAAGGGGACGGGCGCGGTCAAGATCACGCCGGCGCACGACTTCAACGACTTCGAGGTCGGCAAGCGCCACGGATTGGCGGCGATCAACGTCTTCACCCCCGAGGCGCGGATCAACGACGAGGCGCCGCAGGCTTACCGCGGTCTCGACCGCTTCGAGGCCCGCAAGCGCGTGCTCGCCGATCTCGAGGCGCTGGGACTCCTCGTCAAGACCGAGCCGCACACCCACGCCGTGCCCCACGGCGACCGCTCGGGCGTGCCGATAGAGCCGTATCTCACGGAGCAGTGGTACGTCGACGCCAAGACGCTGGCGATGCCGGCGATCCGCGCGGTCGAGGAGGGCCGGACAACGTTCGTGCCGAAGCAGTGGGAGAAAACCTACTTCCACTGGATGCACAACATCGAGCCGTGGTGCGTCTCGCGCCAGCTCTGGTGGGGACACCAGATCCCGGCCTGGTACGGTCCCGACGGCGCCGTGTTCGTCGCCACCAGCGAGGACGAGGCGAAGGCGGAAGCGCGGGCGAAGTACGGGAAGGACGTGGCGCTCACGCGCGATCCCGACGTGCTCGACACCTGGTTCTCGTCGGCGCTGTGGGCGTTCTCGACGCTCGGGTGGCCGAAGCAGACTCCGGAGCTCAACCGTCACTACCCCACCGACGTCCTCGTCACCGGCTTCGACATCATCTTCTTCTGGGTCGCCCGGATGATGATGATGAGCCTGCACTTCATGAAGGACGTGCCGTTCCGCACGGTCTACGTCCACGCGCTGGTCCGCGACGAGAAGGGCCAGAAAATGTCGAAGTCGAAGGGGAACGTCATCGATCCCCTCAACCTGATCGACAAGTACGGCGCCGACGCCCTTCGATTCACGCTCACCGCGATGGCGGCACAGGGCCGCGACATCAAGCTCGCGGAGAGCCGCGTCGAGGGCTACCGCAATTTCGCGACCAAGGTGTGGAACGCGGCGCGTTTCTGCGAGATGAACGGCTGCAAGCTCGATCCGTCGTTTGTGCCCGGACGCGCGACCAACGTGGTCAACCGCTGGATCGTGAGCGCGCTCGCCGACGTCGTCGGGCAGGTCGACTCGGCGCTCCAGTCCTACCGCTTCAACGAGGCCGCCGGCGCCCTCTACCAGTTCGTGTGGGGCACCTACTGCGACTGGTACCTCGAATTCGCGAAGCCGCTATTCCAGGCCGACGACGCCGCCGTCGTCGCCGAGACGCGCGCAACCGCCGCCTGGGCATTGTCGCGCATTCTCCACCTCCTGCACCCCATGATGCCATTCATCACCGAGGAGCTGTGGGAGCACCTCACCGAAGGCAAGGCGGGACCGCTGATCGTCGCCGAGTGGCCGAGGCCCGACGCGTCGTGGTCGGCGCCGGACGCCGCCGCCGAGATGGACTGGGTCGTGAAGCTCATCAACGAAGTGCGCGCGGCGCGGTCCGAGCTCAACGTGCCGCCGGGCGCCGAGCTGCCGCTCTACCTCAGGGACGCGGACCCAATCGCCCAGAGCCGCGTCGCGAGCCACGACGCGCTGATCCGCAGGCTCGCGCGGCTTGCGTCGATCGCTCCTCTCAGCGGTCCGGTGCCGAAGGGCGCGGTGCAGATCGTGGTCGGCGGCGCGACCGTGGTGCTGCCGCTCGCCGGCGTCGTCGACGTGGCCAAGGAGCGCGCGCGGCTCGAGAAGGACGACGCGAAGCTCGCGGCCGAGGCGGTCAAGATCGAGAAAAAGCTCGGCAACGCCGACTTCGTCGCCAAGGCGCCCGAGGAGGTGGTCGAGGAGAACCGCGAGCGTCTCGAGGATCTCGCCGCGCAGCGGGCCAAGGTCAAGGACGCGCTCGCGCGGCTCGCCGCGCTCTAGCCTCACTCGGCCCCGGACGACCGCACCGGCTGCTTGTCGAACACGAGCTCCCACGCCGAGTAGCCGCTCATGAAGAATCGGCTGCGGCGACCCGACAGCGTGTCTGACTCACCGGGTCGGAGGCCGATCGCCTGCGGGTACCAGTCGCCGCCCTCCATGAGCTTCTGCGGCCGGATCCAGCTCGACGGATCGGCGATGTCGTCGGTGAAGGTCAGGT
The DNA here is from genome assembly GCA_050260515.1 of Gemmatimonas sp. Lineage (GTDB taxonomy): Bacteria > Pseudomonadota > Alphaproteobacteria > SMXQ01 > SMXQ01 > DATJIG01. The sequence continues at coordinate 148,454 of JBLNCI010000022.1, read as the reverse complement.
AGATACCCTCCTGCCACCAGTCGGACTGGCCTTCCGACGTGTGGTTGAGAAGCATCACGTAGCCGTCGAGGTACGTGTTGTAGTGAATCGCGGGACCCCAGAACGAATCCGGGTCCGCGTAGCGGAAGTTGCGCGTTGCGCGGAACACCGGGGTCGTGCGGCCGCCCAATCCCGGCTCGCTCCACTGGCCGTCGCGCCACTTCCAGACCTGCCCGACCGGCTGCGTCCGCGCGTCGAACGCCATGCGCGCGACCGCGATTCCCTGCTGCCGGAACCGGCGCTCGTAGTTGCTGAAAAAGAAATACACATAGCCGTGGTCGCGGTCGGCAATCACGGAGAAGTCGCCGAGGCCGCCGGCGAAGAATCCGTTCTCCATGCCGCAGTCGTAGGTGGCGTCGGGCGCGGTGATGATCGGGCCGAAGTCCGTCCAGGTGAGACCGTTGTTGCGCGACACCATGGCGCCGATCACCGGCAGCAGGGCGTCGCCGCGGCCACACGGGCCTGCGGTCTCGGCGTGGTACCAGCCGTAGAGCGTGCCGTCGTCGTCGCGGAACGTCGCCTCGATCCACTTTCCCACGCCGGGGGTATGGTCGTCCTCGATGGTGATCGGAATCGCGCCGGCCTCGAGCTTGTCGAGGCTGGACCCGCTGCGGCGGTAGGAGTGCCCGATCGGCACCCAATGGGAGACGAAGACGTAGGCGCGGCCGTCGTTCCAGTGCACCGGCGTATTCGAATCGCTCGTCTCGACGTCGTCGTCGTAGAGCTGGAGCGGGGACGCGGGGCGGAGTTCGACCGCGAACGGCAGCGGCGATGCCGCCTCGTCCTGGGCGCGCGCAGGCAGACTTCCGCCGAGCGCGAATACGGCAAGCAGGAGCATGGAACCCAGGGCGACGCGGACGTGCATGGCGACTCCTCTTTTCTGCGGACCCTACGCCGGCCCCATTCGCCGACCTTGACACAACGCAAACCGGCCATGAAAAGCTTCCCCGTCGCCGCGTCCTTGCCTATCCTGCTGCCCCCGCCGCGCCGGCCCGCTTAGCGCGCGGAACTTCCGAGGTTTTCTCATGCCCGACGATTTGCGCCGTCCGAAGATCGACAAGTCGAAGCTCCCCAGCCGCCACGTCACCGAAGGTCCGGAGCGCGCGCCGCACCGCTCGTACTACTACGCGATGGGGCTGTCGGAGGAGGAGATCCATCAGCCGTTCGTCGGAGTCGCGACCTGCTGGAACGAAGCCGCGCCGTGCAACATCACCCTGAGCCGTCAGGCCCAGGCGGTGAAAAAGGGAGCCGCCGCCGCGGGCGGCACGCCGCGCGAGTTCACCACCATCACCGTCACCGACGGCATCGCCATGGGCCACGAGGGCATGAAGAGCTCGCTGGTGAGCCGCGAGGTCATCGCCGATTCGGTCGAGCTCACCATGCGCGGCCATTGCTACGACGCGCTGGTCGGTCTCGCCGGTTGCGACAAGTCGCTGCCGGGTATGATGATGGCGATGCTGCGCCTCAACGTGCCGTCGGTGTTCATCTACGGCGGGACCATCCTGCCGGGCAAGTTCAAGGGCCGCGACGTCACCGTGGTCGACGTGTTCGAGGCCGTCGGCCAGCACTCGGCCGGGAAGTTCTCGGACGAGGACCTGCACACGCTCGAGTGCAACGCCTGCCCGTCGGGCGGCTCGTGCGGCGGCCAGTTCACCGCCAACACGATGGCGTGCGTCTCCGAAGCGATCGGCCTCGCCCTGCCGGGGTCGGCCGGGACGCCCGCGCCCTACGAGTCGCGCGATGCGTTCTGCGAAGCGTCGGGCCACGCGGTGATGAACCTGCTCGCCCGCAACATCCGTCCGCGCGACATCTGCACCCGCAAGGCGTTCGAGAACGCCGCGCGCGTCGTCGCCGCGACCGGCGGTTCGACGAACGCCGGTCTGCATCTCCCGGCGATGGCGCACGAGGCGGGGATCACGTTCGACCTCGACGACGTCACGCGCATCTTCCGCGAGACGCCGTACATCGCCGATCTCAAGCCGGGCGGCCGATACGTCGCCAAGGACCTGTGGGAGGTCGGCGGCATCTCGATCGTCATGAAGACACTGCTCGATCACGGCTATCTGCACGGCGACTGCATGACGGTGACCGGTCGCACGTTGGCCGAGAATCTGAAGGACGTGGTGTTCCCGAAGGATCAGGACGTGGTCCGCACCGCCGACAAGCCGATCACGCCGACCGGCGGCGTGGTCGGCCTCAAGGGCTCGCTCGCGCCCGAGGGCGCGATCGTCAAGGTCGCGGGCATGAAGACGCTGACCTTCAAGGGCCCGGCGCGGGTGTTCGACTGCGAGGAGGAGGCGTTCGCCGCGGTCATCGACGGCAAGATCCGCGAGGGCGACGTCGTCGTGATCCGCTACGAGGGGCCGCGCGGCGGGCCCGGCATGCGCGAGATGCTGTCGACCACGTCGGCGATCTACGGCCGCGGCTTCGGCGAGAAGGTCGCGCTGATCACCGACGGCCGCTTCTCCGGCGGCACGCGCGGCTTCTGCATCGGCCACGTGGGACCGGAGGCCGCGGTTGGCGGGCCCATCGGGCTTCTCAAGGACGGCGACATGATCTCGATCGACGCGGTCAAAGGCACGCTCGACGTCGATCTGTCGCCCGCCGAGCTCGAGGCGCGGCGCAAGGCGTTCAAGCCGAAAAAGCACCTCTACACATCGGGGGCGCTGTGGAAGTACGCGCAGTTGGTCGGTCCCGCCTACAAGGGCGCGGTGACCCACGGCGGCGCCGAAACCGAAGGGCACATGTACGCCGACATCTGACGACGAGCGGAGGGGACGGTGGCGCGGATCGACTACAAGCGGATCGGGGCCGAGGCCTTCAAGCGCCTCGGCCAGCTCTCGGAGTACGGCAAGAGCTGCAGCGTCGATCTCAAGCTGATCGAACTCGCCAAGCTGCGGGCATCGCAGATCAACGGCTGCGCCAACTGCATCCAGCTCCACACGCGGACGCTGCGCAAGCTCGGCGAGACCGACGAGCGCATGCACCTCGTCGCCGCCTGGGACGAGGCGCCGTGCTTCAGCGAGCGCGAACGCGCGGCGCTGGCCTGGACCGAGGCCGTCACGCTGGTGTCCGAGGGGCACGTGCCCGACGCCGTCTACGACCAGGCCCGCGAACAGTTCTCGGAGCAGGAGCTGGTCGACCTCACGTTCGCGATCGTCACCATCAACGCCCACAACCGCCTCGCGATCGCGTTCCGCGTCGATCTGAGGGAGTGAATGGCCGCGAAGCGCGAGCACCGCTACGAGGCCACGCTGACCTGGACCGGCGCGTCGGCCGGGCCGACGCGCACGTACCAGAGCTATTCGCGCGAATGGCGGATGGACTTCGACGGTAAGCCGGCGTTGGTGGGCTCGGCGGATCCGACCTTCCGCGGCGATCCCAGGTTCCACAATCCCGAGGAGCTGCTGCTGGTGGCGCTGGCGACCTGCCACATGCTGAGCTACCTCGCCCTGTGCTCGCTGAAGGGCATTGCCGTGACCAGCTACCGCGACCGTGCCGAGGGCACCATGGCGCGCGGCCCTGACGGGCGCACCCGGTTCACGTCCGTGCTGCTCCGCCCCGAGGTGACCATCGCCGACGCCGCCAAGCTCGACCTCGCGCGCTCGCTCCACCACGGCGCCCACGAGGAGTGCTTCATCGCCAACTCGGTGAACTTCCCGGTTGAGAACGCGGCCACGGTGACGGTCGACACGGCCACCGCCTGACGTTCGTGGCGACGCGGCACCGAACCGCGCCGGCTGCGTTGTTGCAGCATGCCGCGCCGTGCTGCCGCCCTCAGAGCCACGCCCAATGTCCCCCCTGAAGTTCCCCCTAAGGTTCCAAGGGAGAACATCATGCGCGCGCTTCCGGGCGCGCCGGTGCCGTCGCGCGACGAACTCGCGCGGTACTGGGCCAAGGTCGCGCCCGACGCGCTGCATTATCTCGCGCGCCGTCCGCTGACGCTGGTGCGCCACGTCGGCGGCCTGACTTTCTTCCACAAAGGTCCCTTGCCCCCGATCCCGAACTCCGTTCACGCGCTTCGCATCGTCAAGCGCGCGGGCGACGAGGGAGTGCGGGTCTGGGTCGACGATCTCGACGGATTGCTCGGGCTGCTCGACATGGACGTCGTCGAGGTGCACCCGTGGGGCGCCACGGTCGACGACATCGAGCATCCCGACCTGCTGGTATTCGATCTCGATCCCGGGCCGGGCGTGCCGTGGGAGTTCGTCTGCGAGACCGCGTTCGCGCTCCGCGACTTCCTCTGCGACGAAGGCTTCGATCCGTGGCTCAAGACGTCGGGCGGGAAGGGGCTGCATGTGATGGTGCCCGCCGAGCGCGCCATGGACTGGGCCGAAGCGCGGGTGTGGGCCAAGGACACGGCGGCGCGATTCGCCCGCCGCGACCGCCGCTACACCGCGGTCTCCACCTCCGACCGTGTGGGACGGATTTTCATCGACTACCTGCGCAACGGCCGTGGCAACACCGCGGTCGGCGCGTACTCGCCGCGCACGCGTCCAGGCTTCCCGGTGTCGTACCCGATCTCCTGGGCCGAGCTGAAACGCGGCGTGCGCGCGGACTCCTTCACGATGGACGGGCTTCTGAAGCGCAGGTCTCCGGCGCGCCGTACGAGGCCGGTGAAGCCGGACAAGCCGTGCGCCGCCCACTTCGTTCCGCCGCAACTCGCGACGTTGGTCGACGCGCCGCCCGACGGCGACCGCTACATCCACGAGATCAAGCTCGACGGCTATCGCGGGCAATTGGTCGTCGACGGCGGCAAGGCGCGATTCTTCACCCGCCGCGGAAACGACTGGTCGGACCGCTTCGCGCCGATCGTCGTCCAGTGCGCGAAGCTCCCCGTGCGGTGCGCGACGATCGATGGCGAGGCCGTGGTGCTCGATTCCCGCGGCGTGTCGGATTTCTCCAGGCTCCAGGAGGCGCTCGCGGCGGGGCGCGCGGGCGACATCGTGTTCTTCGCCTTCGATCTCATCCACCTCGACGGCGCCGATCTCGCGCGCGAGCCGCTGCGCGCGCGCAAGCAGGCGCTCGACAACGTGCTGCGCGGCGCATCGGGGCTCACCCGCATCCGCTACTCCGACCACATCGAAGGCCGCGCCGAGGACATGCTGCGCGAGGGCTGCCGCCTCGGCGTCGAAGGCATCGTCTCGAAACGCGCCGACGCGCCCTACCGCTCGGGACGGAGCGAGGACTGGCTCAAGTCGAAGTGCAGCAAGCGCCAGGAGTTCGTCGTCGGCGGCTGGCTGCCGCGCGAGCACGACGCCCACGACCTCGGCGCGCTGCTGGTCGGCTTCTACGATCGCGGCAAGCTCCGCTACGCCGGCAAGGTCGGCACGGGCTTCGACCGCCGCACCCGCCGCGAGCTCTTGCGCAGGCTGGTGCCGCGCGCGAGCAAGCGCCAGCCGTTCGACGAGGTCCCCGAATACCAGCGGCCGTTCGCGCGCTGGGTCGATCCCGGCGTCGTCGCCGAGGTCGAGTTCGCCGAGTTCACCGGCGACGGCATCCTGCGCCATCCGTCGTTCAAGGGCGTGCGCGAGGACAAGCCCGCGCGCGACGTGCGGCTCGAGGTGCCGCGGCCGGCGCCGAAGCCCGGTCAGATCGCGGCCCTCAAGCCGCGCTGGGGGCGCTTCAAGCGTCCGCCGCGCGAATAGGGAACGCGCGAGTGCGGTCGCTGTCGTCTTTCCACAGCCGCTGGTTGCGCGGTGCCACGCGTCCGTTCGGCTGTCCCACGCCGTTCGCGGCGGGTCGCCGGCGTGGGACAGCAATCACCGCGGATTTCCGCCAAAAACCCCCAAGTGTCCCACTGTCCCACACTGGCCATTTGGGACACCTGGGACAGTTGGGACAGTTTTGAACAGGGCCGATGCGATCGCGTCCGTGCGGCACGGTTCTCGCATCATTTCTTCCGTCATGCGCGGACTGCGGACCGGTTGCACCCGGTCCGCTCTGTTCGAAATGCCGCCCTTCGGGCGGCGGGCGGGCATCCACCTTCTGTTTGCGCCCTTGAACCAAAAGACGTGGATCCCCGGCCCGCCGCGTGAAGCGCGGCTCTTCTTCAAAGAAACGGGCGGGGTGCAACCCGCCCGTGGCCGGGGATGACGTGGCGTGCGTCCGAAGGCGTGGGCCTACTGCAGCCGGTCCTTGATCTTCTCGACTCCGGCGCTGGCGCAGGCTTCGTCGATGGTGCCCGCGGGCGCGCCGCCGACGCCGATGCCTCCGATCACCTCGTTCCCGGCGCGGATCGGCACGCCGCCCGCAAGCGGCAGGAGATCGGGCAGCGTGAACAGCGGGGCATTGCCGGGGTTGTGGGCGAGCCCTTCGGCGAGCGCATTGGTCGAGTTGCGGAAGGTGAAGGCGGTGTACGCCTTGCGCTGGCTCGAATCCATGGTATGCGGCCGGGCGTCGTCGCCGCGCAGCAGCACGCGGGTGCGTCCGGTGCGGTCGACGACCGCGACGCTGACCTTGTGGTTCTGGGACGAGCAGCGATCGAGGGCCGCCTCAGCCGCTTCGACCGCCAGCGCGGTGCTGAGATTGCGCTCGGACAGGGTTTGCGCGCCGGCGGCATGGCTGGCGACGCAGGCGATGGCACACGCGCACGACACACGCACAGACGACAGGTGCACAGACGACAGGCGCATCAACGACAGACGCATCGAAGTCTCCTCGGTTATCGCCCGATGGGGCTTTGACCGGGAGTATGGCAGAGCGAGCGGTGGTGCGGCCGTGACCGTCAGCGGTTACCGTGCAGAACCCGCAGGCATTTCAGGGGTTCGATAATCACTCCGCCGCGCGGGTGTTCGGGACGTCGGCGATCCAGCCGCGGAAGTCGGCGAGCGCCCGCGCCGCCAGCGCCTTCTTGCGGTCGACGCCCTTGAGCGGCCTCTTGCCCGGCTCGACCGGCAGCGGCGGGACGAGGCCGAAGTTGGCGTTCATCGGCTGGAACGCGTGCGGCAGGAACATCGTCGGGTCGCCGACGTGTCCGCCGGTGATGTGGGCGATCAGCGAGCCCATCGCCGTGGTGTCGGGCGGCGGGGCCAACGACGTCCCGCGCGCCTCCGCCACGGCGAACAGTCCGGCGAGCAGCCCGGTCGCGGCCGATTCGACGTAGCCCTCGACGCCGGTGATCTGGCCCGCGAACCGCAGCCACGGCGCCGACTTCAGCCGCAGCTCGCGATCGAGCAGCTTCGGCGAATTGAGGAAGGTGTTGCGGTGGATGCCGCCGAGGCGGGCGAACTCCGCGTTCTCGAGCCCCGGGATGGTGCGGAAGATGCGGATCTGCTCGCCGTGCTTCATCTTGGTCTGGAAGCCGACGATGTTGAACAGCGTGCCGAGCGCGTTGTCCTGGCGGAGCTGCACGACCGCGAACGGCCGGCGCCCGGTGCGCGGGTCGGCGAGGCCGACCGGCTTCATCGGCCCGAACGCCAGCGTGCGCGGGCCGCGCTCGGCCATGACCTCGATCGGCAGGCAGCCGTCGAAGTACGGCGTGTCCTTCTCCCAGTCCTTGAACTCGGTCTTCTCGGCGGCGACCAGCGCGTTCACGAAGGCGTAGTACTGCTCCATGTCCATCGGGCAGTTGATGTACGCCGAGTCGTCGCCGCCCGGTCCCGCCTTGCCGTAGCGCGACTGGAACCAGGCGACGCCGAAGTCGATCGACTCGCGGTGCACGACCGGCGCGATGGCGTCGAAGAAGGCGAGCTGCGATTCGCCGGTGAGCGTCCGGATCGAGTCGGTGAGCGCCGGCGAGGTGAGGGGGCCCGTCGCGACGATGGTCGGGCCGAGCGCGGGATCGAGCCCGGTCAGCTCCTCGCGCACCAGTGTGATGTTCGGCAGCGACAGCAGGCGCTGCTGCACCGCCTGCGAGAATCCGTCGCGGTCGACCGCGAGCGCCGCACCCGCCGGCACCTGATGGGCGTCGGCAGCGGCGAGGATCAGCGAGCCCGCGAGACGCAGTTCGGCGTGCAGCACGCCGACCGCGTTGGTCTCGGCGTCGTCGGAGCGGAACGAGTTGGAGCACACCAGCTCGGCGAGGCCGTCGGTCTTGTGGGCGTCGGTGCCGCGGACGGGACGCATCTCGTGGAGCACGACGGGAATCCCGGCGCGGGCGATCTGCCACGCGGCCTCGGAGCCCGCCAGCCCGCCGCCGATGATGTGAATGGGTGCGCTCATGTCGCCACGCGTGGTCCAGTTACGCCTTGCTGTCGAGGGGCCGGATTATAGACTGGCGGCCGCCGCGACACACGGCGCGATCTCTGAGGTGGAGAGAACATGGACAGCCTCGACGTCTTCGGCACGGTGAAGGCGGCCTACCGCTCGATTCTCGATCATCCGCGCGTGTTCCTCACGGTTGCGACGCCGATCCTCATCCTCGCCATCGTCGCGCGGCAGGTGCTGCCGGGCCCGGACACGCCGGAGATCGGCATCAGCCACCTGGCGATCTCGCTCGCCGCCGTGGTGGTGTTCGTCTACCTGCGGCTGGTGCTGGCGCTGACGTGGCACCGCGCGGTGCTGCTGGGACGCCGTGATCCGGAGAACCTGTTCGGGCTCAGCGCGCGGTTCTGGCGCTTCCTCGCCTACGGCGCGCTGTACACCGTCGTCGTGGCGGTTCCCGGCTTCATGCTCGGCCTCGCGCTTTCCTCGGAGGCGGCCGAAGGCGTCTCCGCGGGGACGATGATGCGCGAGCACGCCGCCCTGTTCGTGTGGACCGGCATCGCCCAGATCGCCGTCACGGTGCTGGCGGTGGCGCGGTTCGGGTTCGTGTTTCCGGCGGCATCGATCGACCGGCCGACGAGCCTCCGAACCGCGTGGCGCGAGTCGGCCGGGATCACCGGTCCGTTCGCCGCCGTGCTGCTGTGCGCCGTGCTCCCGTTCTCGCTCGTGAACCACGGGCTCGGCTACGTGCTCCAGACGGAGCTTGCCCCGCTGGCCTACCACGCCGTGTTCGCGATCTCGGTCGTCCTCGACTACGTGGGCTTCCTGGTGCTGATCTCGGCGGTGTCGCTGGTGTACGCGTGGCGCATGAAGCTGCGCCCCGACCGCGTCGGCTGACGCGTCCCTTTCACAAAGTTGACGCAGCGGCGGCGCGAAGCGCGCCCGCTAGACTCGGCGGTTTCCCACCGAGGAGGAGCGCCATGTCGATCGTCCGCCTGATCTACGTGAAGGTGAAGCCCGACCAGCAGGCCGAGGCGGAGAAGGTGTGGAAGGAGGACTGCGCCCCGCTGATGATCAAGCAGCCGGGCTGCCTCTCCGAGAAGCTCCTCAAGTGCGTCGACGCGCCGGGCGAATACATCTCGTACTCCGAGTGGGAGAGCGAGTCGGCGATCGACAAGTACCGCAAGAGCAAGGATCACGACACGATCCAGCAGCACTCGCGGCGGCTCACCGGAGCGAAGGCCGAGGTGAAGAAGTACCAGGTCGAGGGGTAGACACCGAGCTCCGCAGCCCGGTCATCAAAAGGTCGCCCGCCAGCGCGGCGGGGAAGATCGACAGGGCGACCATGTTGCGCAACGTAAAGCCGTCGCTGGTGACGAGGAACGCCACGGACAGCGCGGTCGCCACGGCGAACAGGCCCGCGCCAGCGAGGATGAATTTCGTGCGCGGCAGCGCCTTGGGACCGTGTGTTTGCATCGATCCGCCCGCGCCCCAGCAGGCGCGCCGACATAGCCAGAGGGCGAAGGCAGCATTGATCGCCGCAATGACAAGCCAAGCAACGGGAATCTGCGTGTTGCTGCTTTTGGCCGCGAGCATGAGCGGAAAGTCGTATGCGGTGTGCATCGCGACCGGCACGGCGAGCGTCACGAGTGAGCGGACGTGGGCCAGCCCAACGCGCGGATCCCGCATGGCCAGCAGCGCGCCCATGGCGAGGCCGTCGATGGCATGGCCGGGAACGGCGATGACCGCGCGCAGCGCGGCGACCGTCGTCCAATCGGAAACGCCGGTGGGGCGCGCGACATAGAATACGTTCTCGAGGGCCGCGAAACCGAGGGCGACGGCCACGCTCAGCATGATCGTATCGCGCGGCCAGCGGGCATCGATATGCCGCGCCGCGATAAGGGTGAGCACCGCGAATTTCGCGGTTTCCTCGGGTAGCCCGGCGATGAAGAGCGCGCTCAGACCAGCTGAAACCACCGTCGGAGCGGCGTTCCAGTCGATCGCGACGCCGAGCAGCAACTTGACCCCGAATCCGGCCACGCTGCCCGCCACAGCCGACATGGCTCCGAGAAGAAACGCGTTCCAGAGCGCTTCGCTACGCCAGTCGGTCGCCGAGCGGATCAAGCCGTAGACCAGACACACCAGCGCGGGCACGACGGCGGCGAAGAGGATCCATATCCTTTCCATCGCCTAGCCCACTAGTGTGGGCGTTTCAAACTTGCGGCCACGCTAATCGCGATCATTCCGATCAAAATGAACAGCGCGAGTCCGCCGCCGATCCATGACACTCCGCCGGCGCGGCTGAGGTAGTCGGTCCGCTCCTGTCCAGTAAGCCCGAGCGCGTTCGCCTTGGAGATGCGGGAAAGTCCCGCTTCGACGTACATGCGCTTGCCAAGCACCCCGAGCACGCCTGCGAGGCCCGCCATACCCGACGTGCCGAACACCACTGCCGCGACGATGGGCAGAAGGAAGAGCAGCGCGCCCCAGATGTAGATCTTGCGATAGAACATCCACACGAAGCCGAGGAGAAAGGCAGGCCAGCTCCATAGCTGCACCCACCGGCGCTTCTCGACGACCTGTTTGCGGACTTTCTCATAGGCGGCAAGATAGCTAGCGGCGCGCGGTCCAAAATAGGTCGCCAGATCCGCGCGCAAGGCTTGCGGATCGGCCTCCTTCATCAGGGCATAACGAGCACTCTGCGCCGCTCGGAACATGTGAAGTCCCCCAATGTATTTATCCCCTCGATAGCCCGTATTGTTGGGGTAAGACTTAGTTGCGTCCAGAAGAAAGGCGCTGAAAACCGTGGGAAGTAACCCGCGTCGCGCGCGCGGCGGCGCGCATCAAGGTCGGCGTCCAGGCGGCGAGGGCCGGCGCCCAGTCGCGCCCCATGACCCAGGACAACGCCCCCGCGCGGCGCACCGGCGCCGCGACGAGGTGGCGCGCCGCGGCGTGGTACTCGCGCGCCGTCCATTCCCTGGTGATCGCGTCGACGGCGAGCGCGGCGGAGGCGAGGGCGATGCCGATGCCGTCGCCGGCCAGCGGCGGAATGTGGGCGAGGCGGTCGCCGACGCGATAGAAGTGCCCGTCGCCGTCGTCGACGTGGCCGCCATTCGGACAGACGACTGCGAGCGGCTTGTCCCACAGCGCGATCGCCCCGGCGAGGCGCTCGGCAATGGCCGGCGATGCCATGAGGAAGTCCGCGAGCGCGGGCCAGCCCGACGGCATTCCGGCGACCACGCCGCGCGGCAGCAGGGCGCAGACAGTCGCCGTGCCGCGCTCGATCGGCTGCAGGCCGACGTAGCCGCCGGCGAGCGGCATCAGCTCGACGCGCCCGGCGAGCGCGCGGGCGACCGGCGCCGTCAACCTGACGCGCATCTTGAGGCCGACCATCGAGCGGTCGCGGGCATCGGCGACGCCGCGCATCGGGAGCTTGCCGGTCGCGAGGACGATGCGGCGGCAGGTGATCGCGGTGTCGTCGTCGCCGTACACGCGCCAGCCGTCCGGCGTGGGCGTGAGCCCGCGCACGGAAACGCCCCGGCGCACGTCGGTGCCGATGCGCGCCGCGCGGTTGAGCAGCGCCGCGTCGAGCCGCCGGCGCGAGAGCGATACCGCCGGAAACGGCAGCGGGGCCGCGGCCTCGCGGCGGCCGTTGCGGAGCGCGACGGTGTGGACCGGCACGGCGCCCTCGGCGCGCGGATCGACGCCGAGCCGCTCGAGATGGGCGAGGCTGTCGGCCGACAGGAAATCGCCGCAGACCTTGTCGTGGGGCCGGGCGCTGCGCTCGAACAGCAGCACGCCGCGGCCGCGGCGCACGAGGCCGATGGCGGTCGCGGCGCCTGCGGGCCCGCCGCCGATCACGCCGACGTCGATCATGGCTGCGCTCCGCGCAGCCGCCTGCTCCGCATGACGATCATCATGGCGTCGGCTCCTTCAGGTGCGCGACGAGATAGCGGTACAGCATCCAGCGGATGGTCACGCCGTCGATGCCGGAGTCGGCGATCCGTTGCCGCCACTCGGCGCGGGTCAGCGCGCGGGCGACCGAGATCCGGCCGTCGTGGATCACCGTCGGGTGCAGGGTCGTGAGCTTGCCCATCGCCGCGATGAACAGGTAGGCGACGACGCTGCGCTGAAGGTCGCTGATCAGCCAGCCGCGCCGGGCGGTCGATTCCATCCAGCGCAGCAGCGCGACGATGCGCTCGTCGGGAAGATGATGCGTGACGAGCCCGCTGACGATGAGATCGACGGGAGCGTCGGGGCGCCAGCGGAACACGTCCGCCGCCTCGTAGCGGATGCCGTCGGCGTCGGGCGTCGAGCGCCGGGCGATGGCGACCGTGTCGGCGCTGAGATCGATGCCGACGAGGTCGACCGTGCGTCCCGCGCGTCGCGCCCAGCGACGGATGGCGCGCAGAAGATCGCCCGAGCCGCAGCCGACATCGAGGATGGTCACGGCGCGGTCCTTGGGGAGTCCACGGATCGCGCGGGCGACCCAGCGCACGATCGGCCATTGCCCGAGCATCGCGCCGTTGAAGCGATCGAGATCGCGGAGAACGCGTGCTAGCTCGTCGGGCGGCGTGTCCTGGTCGTCGAGGATCTCCGTCTCGCGGCTGCGGACCGAGAGGTCGGGGAAGGGGTGGGTGAGCGATCGCCCGGCGACGCTCATGGCGCTCACTGCACGGCGAACGTCATGGTCTCGACGGCGACGCCAGGGCCGAACGCCATCGCGCATCCGGGACCTCGCGCCTGGCCGTCGAGCCCGCGCGCTCGCGCGTCGAGAATGTCGCGCAGAACGAACAGGATGGTGCCCGACGACATGTTGCCGTAGTCGCGAAGGATCCGTCGCGAATGGGCGAGGGCGCCGGCATCGAGCTCGAGACCCTCGTCGACGGCGTCGAGCACCGAGCGGCCGCCGGGATGGACGGCCCACACGGCGATGTCCTGTCGGCCCGAGCCCGGCAGCAGATCGGGCAGCATGCGCGGGAGGTGGCGGAGGATCGCGCCGGGAACCTGCCCGGAGAGATGCATGTCGAACCCGGACGCGCCGATGCGCCAGGTGATGTGGCGGTCGGTCTCCGGCAGCACCGCGGCGGCGAACGCCTGAACCTCGATGCCGGTCGGCTCGGCGGTGACGAGCGCCGCTGCGCAGCCGTCGGCGAACAGCAGGAACGACAGCAGCTCGTCGATGCTGCCGCTCTCCTGGAGGTGCAGCGTGCAGAGCTCGAGCGCGACGACGAGAACGCGCGACGACGGCTCGGAGCGCACGATGTGCCGCGCGAGCTTGAGCGCGGGCAGCGACGCGTAGCAGCCCATGAACCCGACGCAGGTCCGCTCGATGTCGGTCGCGAGCCCGAGCGCGGCGGCGAGCTGGAGGTCGAGCCCCGGCGCGACGAAGCCGGTGCAGGAGGCGACGATCAGGTGGGTGATACCCGAACGCTCGGGTTCGGACAGCGCGAGGTCGCGCACCGCCGAGAGCGCCAGCGGCAGCGCCTCGCGGTCGTAGCGGCTCATGCGCGCCGCGGTGTCGGGGAACGCCCCGCGGCGGTAGAAGCCGCCGTCGTCGACCTCGTCGGCGGCGGCGCTGGGGGCAAGGCACGAATACCGGTGCTCGATCTGCGACCGCTCGGCCATCCGCGCGAACAGACGGCGGGCCCGCTCGTCGGCGAGCAGCGTCGGCGCGAAGGTCACGAACTTGCGATGCACGTCGTGGGCGGGAACCGCTCGCCCGATGCGATTGATGTACGCCCGCGCCATGGACCGCTCCGCTGCCGAGTGAAGATCCCGACCGAACCCCTGGAGAAAAGCGTCCGGCCTACGGCAAAGTTCCCGTTCGCCGGATGCTTGGCGACGGGCGGTCATTGGGCGCCAAGCGAAGCGTGGCGGTCAATGGTTCAAGTGTCTAATGGTTCGATCTACTAAGGAATTCAAGAAAATACCCGGAAGATGCGCGTTGATATCCAGCAACCGCGATCGTATGTAAAGCGTACGAAGTAATGTCGGGCGCCGGACCTACGTATTCGACCCTGTTCACAGGCAAGGAGTGCTCCGGGGGCGACGGCGAATACCGGCACAGCATTGTACAAACTGTTTTGAGTACGCGAATCATCATGAAACCATCAGAAGCAACCAACGGCGGCGAGCGTCGGCGGCGCTCCGCAGACGGCGAGAATCGCCGCGACGTCACCCGGGTCCAGCTCGACCTGTCGCCGCGCTCGCTGCAGCGACTGCGAACCCTGAAGGACCATCGCGAGGCGATCTCCTACGCCGAAGTCATCCGCGAGGCGCTGAAGCTCTACGAGTTCCTCGTCCTCGAGGACGAGAAGGGCACGTCCTTCCTGATACAGAAGCCGGGCGAGCCGCCGTTCCCGATCAAGCTGTTCCTGTAAGCGGATCGTCGCGGCGCCACCGCGCGCAGGCGCCGCGGGTCACTCCTCGACGACGCGCCACGCGGTGCGCGGCACCGCGTACTTCGCCTCCGCCCGCTCCTTGGCGTAGGTCAGCGTGTGGTGGATGAAGTCGTCGACCGCGCGGCCATCCTCGTAGACGTAGACGCGGAACCACTCGTGGGTGTGGTCGCCGTCGCGCATCTCCTCGCTGCGGATCTCGAACCGGCGCGGCGAGCCGGCGATCTCGGCGACGAGCTTCATCGCGGTCTGCTTACGCCCGCTTCGCCGGCTTCTTCGCCGGCATCAGGTAGGGCTTGAGGTACTGGCCGGTGTGGCTGGCCTTGACCTGCGCCACGTCCTCGGGTGTGCCCTCGGCGACGATGCGGCCGCCCTTGTCGCCGCCCTCCGGGCCGAGATCGACGATCCAGTCGGCGGTCTTGATCACCTCGAGGTTGTGCTCGATGACGACCACGGTGTTGCCCTGGTCGACCAGCGCGTGCAGCACCTCGAGGAGCTTGCGCACGTCCTCGAAGTGGAGGCCTGTGGTCGGCTCGTCGAGGATATAGAGCGTGCGGCCGGTCGAGCGTCGCGACAGCTCCTTCGAGAGCTTCACGCGCTGCGCCTCCCCGCCCGATAGCGTCGTCGCCGCCTGGCCGATGTGGATGTAGCCGAGTCCGACCTTCTCGAGCGTCACGAGCTTGTCGCGGATCGAGGGCACGGCGCGGAAGAACTCGGCGCCTTCCTCCACGGTCATGTCGAGCACGTCGGCGATGGTCTTGCCCTTGAATGTGATCTCCAGGGTCTCGCGGTTGTAGCGCTTGCCGCCGCACTCGTCGCACTTCACGAACACGTCGGGCAGGAAGTGCATTTCGATCTTGATGACGCCGTCGCCCTGGCACGCCTCGCAGCGGCCGCCCTTGACGTTGAACGAGAAGCGGCCGGGCTTGTAGCCGCGCGCCTTGGCCTCGGGGAGCCCCGCGAACCAGTCGCGGATCGGCGTGAACGCGCCGGTGTAGGTCGCCGGATTCGACCGCGGCGTGCGGCCGATCGGGCTCTGGTCGATGTCGATGATCTTGTCGAGGAATTCGAGCCCGTCGATGCCGTCGTGCTCGGCCGGATGCTCGCGCGCGCCGCTGAGGCGTCGCGCGACCGCCTTGTACAGCGTCTCGATGACGAGCGTCGACTTGCCGCCGCCCGAGACGCCGGTGACGCAGGTCATCACGCCGAGCGGCACGTCGACCGTCAGGTTCTTGAGGTTGTTGCCGCGCGCGCCGCGGATGGTGATCTTCTGGTCCTTCTTGCCCTCGCGGCGGACCTCGGGAAGCTGGATCGCCTTGCGGCCGGTGAGGTACTGCGCGGTGACGCTGTCCTCGGCCTTCATCACCTGGTCGGGCGTGCCCGCGGCGATGATCTGGCCGCCGTGGATGCCGGCGCCCGGTCCCATGTCGATCAGATAGTCGGCGGTGCGGATCGCCTCCTCGTCGTGCTCGACCACGAGCACCGAGTTGTCGAGATCGCGGAGCCGCCGGAGGGTGCCGAGCAGCCGCGCGTTGTCGCGCTGATGGAGCCCGATCGACGGCTCGTCGAGGACGTAGAGCACGCCGGTGAGGCCGGAGCCGATCTGCGAGGCGAGGCGGATGCGCTGCGATTCGCCGCCCGACAGCGTGCCCGAGGCGCGGGCGAGCGTCAGGTAATCGAGGCCGACGTCGACCAGGAACCCCAGGCGGTCGTCGATCTCCTTGAGGATGCGCCGCGCGATCTCGCGCCGCGCCGGCGTCAGCGACTTCGGCATCGCGCGGAACCATTCGAGCGCGTGCTCGATCGAGAGATCGCAGACTTCGCCGATGTGCTTGCCGTCGATCTTGACCGCGAGGGCCTCCGGCTTGAGGCGGAAGCCGTTGCAGCCCTCGCACGGATGCGTCGCCTGGTAGCGCGACAGCTCGTCGCGCATCCAGTCGGACTCGGTCTCGTGGAAGCGGCGCTCCAGGCTCGGGATCACGCCCTCGAACGGCTTGGTGACCGAGTACGACTTGGTGCCGTCGTCGTACTTCATCGTCACCGGCTCTTCGGTGCCGTTGAGGAACGCGTCGCGGACCTTCTTCGGCAGATCGCGCCACGGCACCGACGTCGAGACCTTGAAGTAGCGCGCGAGCGAGTCGATCGCCTGGGCGTAGTAGGGCGACGATGAGCCCGACCACGGCGCGATCGCGCCTTCCTTGAGCGACAGGCGCTCGTCGGGCACGACCTGGTCGGGGTCGAAGTAGAGCTTCACGCCGAGGCCGTCGCACACCGGACAGGCGCCGTGCGGGTTGTTGAACGAGAACAGCCGGGGCTCGATCTCCTCGATCGTGAAGCCCGACACCGGGCAGGCGAACTTCGAGGAGAACAGGATGCGCTCGCCCGAGTCGGCGTTCTCGGCGATCGCGATGCCGTCGGCGAGGTTGAGGCAGGTCTCGAGGCTCTCGGCGAGGCGGTTGCCGAGATCGCCCTTGAGCACGACGCGGTCGACCACGACCTCGATGTCGTGCTTCTTCTGCTTGTCGAGCGCGGGCACCGACTCGATCTCGTAGACCTTGCCGTCGACCTTGACGCGCTGGAAGCCCTTCTTGCGCAGCTCGAGGAACTCCTTGCGGTACTCGCCCTTGCGGCCGCGCACGATCGGCGCGAGCAGCAGGAGCCGCGTGCCCTCCGGCAGCGACTTCAGGCGGTCGACCATCTGGGTGACGGTCTGGCTCTCGATCGGAAGGCCGGTCGCGGGCGAGTAGGGCACGCCGACGCGGGCGTAGAGCAGGCGCAGGTAGTCGTAGATCTCGGTGACGGTGCCGACCGTCGAGCGCGGGTTCTTCGACGTCGTCTTCTGCTCGATCGAGATCGCCGGCGACAACCCCTCGATGGTGTCGAACTCCGGCTTCTGCATCATCTCGAGGAACTGGCGGGCGTAGGCCGACAGACTCTCGACGTAGCGACGCTGGCCCTCGGCGTAGATCGTGTCGAACGCGAGCGACGACTTGCCGGAACCGGAGAGTCCGGTCAGCACGACGAGCTTGTTGCGGGGGATGTCGACGTCCACCGACTTCAGGTTGTGCTCGCGCGCGCCGCGCACCGAAATCACGGCGCCGTCGGGCGGATGCACATTGGGATTGGCGGCGGCGGAACGGCGGGGCGAATCGGCTTTCGGCATCCGTGGACTCAGGTGTCAGGGCGATCGAAAAACGCGGAAATGCGGGCACAAACGGCGACGGTCCGGAGACCCGGAAAACACCGCCGGAGAACCGGCGATTTTACACTACGGCGCTGGCCCCACGGCCATTTTTGAGCAATAGTGCGCGGTGCTCGAAGTTGAGCTGCTCGCAGGCCGGTCCTGCGGATGCGGGCGGAGCGAAGGGAGATATCATGGCGGGCTCGGTCAACAAGGTCATCCTCATCGGCAATCTCGGCGCGGATCCCGAGGTCCGCTCGACCCAGGATGGCTCCAAGGTGGTCAATCTCCGGATCGCGACGTCCGAGAGCTGGAAGGACCGTGCGTCGGGCGAGCGCAAGGAGCGCACCGAGTGGCACCGGGTCGTGATCTTCAACGAGAACCTGGCCGGCGTCGCCGAGCGGTTCCTGCGCAAAGGCTCGAAGGTCTATGTGGAGGGTCAGCTCCAGACCCGCAAGTGGACCGACCAGAGCGGCACCGAGAAGTACACGACCGAAGTGGTGCTTGGCCGTTTCCGCGGTGAACTCACCATGCTCGACGGCCGCGGCGGCGGTGGCGGCGGTATGGAAGACGCGCCGGCGATGGCTGAATCCGGCGGCCGTCCGGCGCTTGCCCGGGGCGGCGCCGACCTCGACGACGAGATCCCGTTCTGAGATGGTTCCCGGGGCCGTTTTCCGGCCTCGCGGACCCCTCCATAAGCCATTGTCGAAAAAGCCGAATTCGGCTCTTTCCGGCGCACGTTTACGTGGACGGAAATGGCCGCCGTCGGGTATAGTGCAAGCGCCAAAAACGGGCGGTGCGGAGGGGGCCTGAAGCAGCCCCGCGACGACCCCCCAAGTCCCTCGTTTTGCAGCGGATTCCGGCTTTGAACACCCCGCCCGACACACCCACCGATTCCATCCCGCCCGCGCTGCCGCCCGATTCGTCGCCCCAGGTCGCGATCGAAGACGAGATGAGGCGTTCGTACCTCGATTACGCGATGAGCGTGATCGTGGCGCGCGCGCTGCCGGATGCGCGCGACGGGCTGAAGCCGGTGCACCGCCGCATCCTCTACGCGATGCACGAGAACGGCTACCACTGGAACCGGCCGTTCCGTAAGTCGGCGCGCATCGTCGGCGACGTCATGGGTAAGTATCACCCGCACGGCGACGCCGCGATCTACGATGCCATGGTCCGCATGGCGCAGGACTTCTCGATGCGCCTGCCGCTGATCGAGGGGCAGGGCAACTTCGGCTCGATGGACGGCGATCCGGCGGCGGCGATGCGCTACACCGAGGCGCGCCTCGCCAAGGTCTCCGACGAGCTCCTCAACGACATCGACAAAGAGACTGTCGACTTCAATCCCAACTACGACGACACGACCCGGGAACCGTCGGTGCTGCCGGCGAAGTTCCCGAATCTGCTCGTCAACGGCGCCAACGGCATCGCCGTCGGCATGGCGACCAACATTCCGCCCCACAATCTGGGCGAGGTGATCGACGCCGTGCTCGCGTGCCTCGATGCCGAGAACATCTCGTTCGAGGCGCTGGTCGAGCGGCTGCCGGGGCCGGACTTCCCGACCGGCGGCATCATCCTCGGCCGCAGCGGCATCCGCGCCGCCTACGCGACGGGGCGCGGCTCCGTCGTCGTCCGCGCGCGCACCAAGATCGAGCAGGTGACCAAGGACCGCGACGCCATCGTCGTCACCGAGGTGCCGTACCAGGTCAACAAGTCCCGCATGCTCGAGCAGATCGCCGAGATGGTGCGCGACAAGCGCATCGAGGGCATCTCGGAGCTGCGCGACGAATCCGATCGCGACGGCGTGCGCGTGGTGATCGAGCTCAAGCGCGACGCCATGGCCGAGGTGGTGCTCAACCAGCTCTATCGCTACTCGCAGCTCCAGACCACGTTCGGCATCAACAGCCTCGCGCTCAACCGCGGCCGTCCGGTGATGATGGACCTGCGGTCGATGATCCACGCGTTCATCGAGTTCCGCGACGAGGTCATCACCCGCCGCACGGTCTACGAGCTCGGCAAGGCGCGCGAGCGCGGCCACGTGTTGGTCGGCCTCGCCATCGCGGTCGCCAACATCGACGAGGTCATCGCGCTGATCCGAAGGGCGCCGAATCCCGAGGTTGCCCGCGAGCAACTGATGGAGCGGGCGTGGCCGGCCGGGGACGTCGCGCCGCTGGTCGATCTCATCGCCGAGCCCGACCGCAAGGTGGTCGACGGGACCTACAAGCTGTCCGAGGTCCAGGCCCGCGCCATCCTCGATCTCCGCCTGCACCGCCTGACCGGCCTCGAGCGCGACAAGATCGCCGAGGAGCTGAGGGAGGTCTGCGTTCAGATCGCCGAGTACATCGCGATCCTCAACTCGAAGGAGAAGCTGCGCGGCATCCTTCGCGCCGAGCTCGAGGCGATCAAGGCCGAGTTCGCGAACCCGCGCCGGACCGAGATCCAGGACATCGAGTCGGACGTCGACATCGAGGACCTGATCGCGCGCGAGGACATGGTCGTCACCGTCAGCCACGCCGGCTACATCAAGCGCGTGCCGCTGTCGACCTACCGGGCTCAGCGCCGCGGCGGCAAGGGCCGCTCCGGCATGGCGACCCGCGAGGAGGACTTCGTCTCCCGCGTGTTCGTCGCCAACACGCATCAGCCCGTCTTGTTCTTCTCCTCGCGGGGCATGGCCTACAAGGAGAAGGTCTACCGGCTTCCGGTCGGCACGCCGCAGTCGCGCGGCAAGGCGCTCGTGAACCTGCTGCCGCTCGCCGAGGGCGAGGTCATCACCACGGTGATGCCGCTGCCGGAGGACGAGTCGACGCACGCCAATCTGTTCGTGATGTTCGCGACCTCGACCGGCGACGTGCGCCGCAACCGGCTGTCGGATTTCACCGACGTGCGCGCCAACGGCAAGATCGCGATGAAGCTCGGCGAGGGCGAGCGCCTGGTGGCGGTGCTGCCGTGCACCGACAAGGACGACATCCTGCTCGCCTCGCGTGACGGCAAGTGCATCCGCTTCGAGGTCGCCGACATCCGCGTCTTCGCCAGCCGCAACTCGACCGGCAACCGCGGCATCAAGCTCGATGACGGCGACGAGGTGATCTCGATGTCCATCCTCCGCCACACCGACGCCACCAGCGAGGAGCGCGCGGCCTACCTGCGCCACGCGTCGGCGCTGCGCCGGCGCACCGGCGAGGAGGTCGCGGCGCCGTCGGCCGAGGACACCGCGGCGGGCGAGGGCGTGGCCCTCTCCGAGGAACGCCTCGCCACGCTCGGCGGCGCGGAGCAGTTCATCCTGACGATCGCCGACTCGGGCTACGGCAAGCGCAGCTCGTCGTACGAGTACCGGATCACCAACCGCGGCGGCAAAGGCATCGACCTGATGGACCTCGGCAAGGTCGCGAACGCGAAGGTGATCGCGGCGTTCCCGGTCGAGGACGGCGATCAGATCATGCTGGTGACTAACAACGGCAAGCTGATCCGCAGCCCGGTCAACGACATCCGCATCGCCGGGCGCACCACGCGCGGGGTCACGCTGTTCAAGATGGACGAGGGCGAGCGCGTCGTCTCGGTCGCGCACCTCGCCGAGGTGTCCGAGAGCCCCGAAGTCAGCGTCGGCGTCGAGAACGCCGAGGCTTCCGAGGTGACGCCGCCGATCCCGGACATCGACCCCAACGGCGACTCCGGCGACGAGTCCCCGAATGCCTGATCGCCTCGGCCTCTATCCCGGGACGTTCGATCCGATCACCCGCGGCCATCTCGACATCATCCAGCGCGCGACCCGCGTGGTGGATCGTCTCGTCGTCGCCGTCGCGGTGAGCGACGGCAAGGAGCCGCTGTTCGGGCTCGACGAGCGGGTGCAGATGGTCAAGGACGAGGTCGCGAGCCTCGGTGCCGACGTTGCGGGCCGGATCGTCGTCAAGCCGTTCTCGTCTCTGCTGGTGCACTTCGCCCAGGAAGTGGGGGCGAAGATCATCGTCCGCGGCCTGCGCGCGGTGTCGGACTTCGAGTACGAGTTCCAGATGACCGGCATGAACCAGCGGCTGACGTCCGAGATCGAGACCGTGTTCCTGATGGCCTCCGAGCGCTATCAGTTCATCTCCTCGCGGTTCGTGAAGGAGATCTGCCGGCTCAACGGCGACATCAGCCAGTTCGTGTCGCCCGGCATCGAGGCGCGCGTGAAGGCGCGTTACGCGAAGGGCTGAGCGTGGCTGCGCGTAGCCTTTGCGCGCTCTGTCTACTTGCATCGATATCCGTTCTGTCCGCGTGTGGGTGGATAACCACTGATGCGCTCGTGCCTGTTCCGACAGACGAGTGGCAGTCGTGCGAGGGCAAGACCGACATCTGCATCGGCCGGTACGGCAACCTTTGGCTCCGTGGTCGCGTCGGACGGAGCGTCTTCCATCGCACCGCCGACGGCACCACCGTGGAAGTCGGCAGCGTCAATCTGCGCCACTCCGGGATAGGGTTCTTCATCGTTCCATTTCCGATCTCGGACTCCGAGAGGGACACGGCGGTCTATGTTGTGGCCTCCCGCGCAGGTGAGCCTGCGGCCATCGATCCGTTACGAATCAACGTCGTCGAGCCGTGCGGACCGGGGGTGCGCGCCCGTGCTGATGCGACGTACGAAATCACTGCCTCCGAAACGACGGTACCGTCTCACGCGGATCGGCAGGGGCGAAAATACTCGGGCTACACGTTGGTCGAAATCGGGATCGCCGCTGATCCGGCGCAGATCACCCAGTGCACCCTCAGGTTCGCCGATGCGGTCGGCGCGCCTGTGCCGGATGTCGCGCTCCGTATGGGCAGTTATTCGAGGAGCTTCGCCGGACCCTAGCGCCTACATCCCGCTACGCCAGTCCTGCGCCGCGTCGTCGCTTTCGGGCGCGGAGATGTCGAGCGTAGTGCCGCGCTCCAGATAGGTCTTGAGGCTCGACAGGATCACCGGCCAGCCGCAACGGATGCCTTGCACAGTTATTCCCGCGGGGGCAAATCCGTCGTGGGTGAGGGTGAGCTTCACGGTCTGGCCGACCGGTTGCAGCTCGAAGACCACGCGCGAGGGTTGCTCGCGGCGCATCTCCTCCACGAGCTGGACATGCCACGAGTACGACAGGCGCCTGGGGCGCTCGCATTCCAGGACCTGACCCTGGACGCTGACGATGGTGGTGCCTTGCTCGGTCGGCACCCCTTCCTCGTCGACCGCGCTCTCCATCACCAACCGTACCGGCGTGCCGACCTTCCACGCCGACCGCAGGCTCCATCCGCCCCAGTACAGCCGCGTGATTCGGGGATCGGTGAGGGCGTTCCAGACCTTGTCGACCGTCGTGTCGATGTAGGTGACGTACTCGAAGCGCGAGTCGCTCATGGTGTGGCCCGACGGTTGATTCGTGGAAACGCCGCTATGCGGCGGGAGGTTCCGGAATGGAGACCCGCAGCGGCTTACCGGTTTCCAGCAGACTCTTCAAGCTGCTGAGGATCAGGGGCCAGCCGTTGCGGGCCCCTTCGAGGAGGCGCGGGTCCGCGGGATCGGGCTGGAACGTCTGCACCTGCAGCCGCACGGCGTCGCCGACGGGATCGATGCGGTAGGTCACGCGGCCGGCGGGCAGATCCTTGAAGTCGTCGAGCCACACCACGCGCCAGCTCAGCGACAGAACCCGCGGCGGCGATGCCTCGAGGACTTCGCCCTCGGAATCGACGCGGCCGTCGGCCATGCGCAGCACGAACGGCGAACCGACCGTCCACTTCGATTCGACGCTACGACCGAAGAAGAACTGGCGCGTGAAGGCGCCGACAGTCAGCGCGGTCCAGACCGTTTCGGACGCAGCGGCGATGTAGATCGCGTATTCGAACTGCGGCGTCAGGGGCGGCTCGGCGCTCACGAATGGAGTCGGCGCGGGCGCTGCCGCGTCGCGCGGTCGATCGAGGACACGACCACCTCCACTCTCTCGCCGTCCCGCCGCAGGGTCAGCGGGATCTCGGTGCCGGCCGGGCCCGTCTGCCAGACGGTGCGATAGAAGTCGGCGAGCTCGGTCACCGGCTGTCCGGCGACCGCGGTGATCGCGTCGCCTTCCTTGATCCCGGCCTTTGCCGCCGGTCCGTCGTCGGTGACATCGACCACTAGCAGGCGCCCCCGGAATTCGGCGGTATGCACGCCGAGCCATGGACGCGCAGGCCCCGAGCGCCGGCCGTGGGCGAGGAGGTCGGCGACGACCGGCTTCAGCAGGTTGATCGGGATCGACATGTTGGTGTCGGTGACGGCGCGGCGCTCGACCAACTGCTCGACCTTGAGCGAGCCGATCCCGACCAGACGTCCCGCGCCGTCGAGCACGGCCGTACCGGCCCAGTGCGGATGGGCGGGCGCGGTGAAGATCGCATCGTCGATCATGTATTCCCAGTAGCCGGTGAACGGCTGGCGGGCGACGGCGCGGGCCGCGACCGCGGCGGCGCGTCCGCCGCTGCCGGCGACGACGGCCGCATCGCCGACCTTGAGCGTATCCGAGTCGCCGAGATCGAGCGGCGGGGCGTCGAGCGAGCCCACGGACGCGGCACGAACCAGCGCGAACCCGGTCTCCTGGTCGACGGCGAGGGCGAAGGCGGGGGCGGTGCGGCCGCGATGATCGGTGAGCCAGACGGTCTCGGCATCGGTCACGAGGTAGCCGACGGTCAGGAACATGCCGGACGCCACGCCGGGGATGTGAACCGAGACCGCGCTGCCCGCACGCTCGGTGCCGAGGCGGGAGGCGCTCAGCGCATCCTTGGGGACCTGCGCATGGAGCCCGACCAGCGACGCAAGAAGTCGGTCGAGGTCCGGTATGCGTTCGGCGCCAGCGGACACGTTCGCTCCTGAGTATCGGGTCCTCACAGCTTCACCGTTATATTGGCACCGTGCGTCGGTTGGTCAAAGGCGGGAAAGCGCGGGGCGGCATCCGGGCAATGCCGCCGGCGCCGGCGTTCACCGGTCGTAGTTTTGCCGACTGGAGTAGAACACGAGCGCCATGAGCCCGATTCCGATCACCGCCGTGAACAGCACGCCGACGGCCATGGCGATCCAGCCGCTCTCGCTGATCTCGACCCGGCCGATCGACCGCCAGGCATAGACCGCGAACGCGGCAGCGAGGACGAGGAAGCCGCCGAGGACGGCAATCAGCGTCCAGCCGCCGGCGCCGAGACGGCGCAGCTCCGTCCGCTGCGCCCGGGCGGTGTTCGTGTCCGAGAAGCTGGGAGCCCGCGCTTTCCGCATGCCGTCGAAACGCGGCGGGCGGTGCCGATGTTCCCTTTCCGCCTCGTGAAATGGCCCACCGGCCCGAGGGATGTGAGGCGCTCGCGGCAGGAGCCGCTCGCCGTTGACCGTGCCGGTGCCTCTCCGTATGGTGGCGCCGCGCGACGCCCCGCCGGCGTCTTCGCCGCGCGGCCGTCGTGCCGCCGTGGGAGCCCGTAGCTCAGGGGTAGAGCATCTGACTTTTAATCAGAGGGTCCTGGGTTCGATCCCCAGCGGGCTCACCATTTCGCTCCCCACCCGGTAACGCAGTGCCGAGTCGATGTCGCGGACGCTGATCGTCATCGGAATCGCCTGTGTGGCCGTCGGACTGCTATGGCCGTGGCTCGGCCGGATCGGGCTCGGGAGGCTCCCCGGTGACATCGTCATCGAGCGCGAAAACGTCCGATTCTATGTCCCCATCGTCACGTGCCTCGCGGTGAGCGTCGCGATCTCGCTCGTGCTGTGGCTGTTCCGCCGCTAAGGCCCTCCTGCGGGCCATATCGTTAACGTCGTCGAAGGCTCCCTTTTCAGGGGTGTTCGCCGTGGCCTCGGCACCAGATATTGGTCTGCGGCCGGATAGCGGCGTGCATTGTTCGGTTCCTTGCTGGCGCCTCACGTGGCATCCTCAGCGAGCGAGGGAATGCGGGAGGGGCCGCGTTCCCGGGCAGTCGATTGCGTCGTGCACCGGGGTGGCGGCGAACGCCGAGCTCAGGATCGCAGGGGGGAGCGGATGGGGGATCCGTCGCATGATTCGCAGTACGCGCTAGGGCGCATCAGGATCGAGTTCAAAGTCGGGTTCGTGACGCTCGCCGGAGCGGGGCTCGGAATCGGCGCCGCCGCGTTGCTACTTGCCTTCACGTTCATTCCCCTGGTCGTGCTGCCGCTCGAATTCTTCAACAGCAGCATCGATGCGCATTGGATCGCGCTCGTGTTCGAGGCGGGAGCCTTGGTCGGCGCGATCTGGGGGGCGGGGTTCGCCGGCCTGCAGATCGCGCAGCGCGTGCGGCGCGATCTCGACGACCTCACCGAGGATGCGCGGACGCGCTGGAAGCGGAAGGACGCCGAGCTGCGGCGGGTCTCGGAGACGCAAGGCGCGCCGGGCCCGCTTCCGCGCTGAGAGGCGCTCGGTCACGTCCCAAGTGACGGCCGGGCCGTGGCGAACGGGCCCGGCTCATGGCATGCTCCGGTTCCACCGCGGGCGCGTCGCGCCGCGTCGCGTTCGAGTCCAATCACGAGTCCTCTCATGCGCATTTGCATTTTCGGCGCCGGGGCAATCGGCGGCTTCCTCGGCGCGGAACTGGCGCTTGCCGGTTTCGACGTCACGCTGGTTGCGCGCGGGCCACATCTGACGGCGATGCAGTCGAACGGTCTCCGCCTCATCCGTGACGGCCACGAGAAGGTCGCGCAGGTGCGGGCCGTGGGCAGCGCCGCCGAGGCCGGTCCGCAGGACTACGTCGTCATCACCCTGAAGGCGCACTCGGTTCCCGGCGTCGTCGATCAACTGAAGCCGCTGTTCGGCCCCGACACCGCCGTGGTGTGGGGCGTCAACGGAGTGCCGTGGTGGTACTTCCACGGCCTCGACAGTCCGTGGCGCGACCGGCGCCTCGAATCCGTCGATCCCGGCGGCGTGCAGTGGTCCGGCATCGGGCCGGAGCGCGCCATCGGCTGCGTCGTCTATCCGGCCTGCGAGGTGATCGCGCCGGGCGTGGTCAAACACGTCGAGGGCGATCGCTTCACGCTCGGCGAGCCGACCGGCGAGAGGACCGCGCGTGTCATGGCATTGTCGGAGGCGATGATCAAGGCCGGGCTCAAGGCGCCGGTGCGGCCGCGCATCCGCGACGAGATCTGGATCAAGCTGTGGGGCAACTGCTGCTTCAATCCGATCAGCGCGCTGACCCACGCGACACTGGACGTCATCGCCACCGATCCGGGCACGCGCGCGGTCGCGCGTGCGATGATGCTGGAGGCGCAGGCCATCGGCGAGAAGCTCGGGGTGAAGTTCGGCATCGACGTCGACAAGCGGATCGCCGGGGCCGCCGCGGTCGGCGCCCACAAGACGTCGATGCTTCAGGATCTCGAGCGCGGCCGTCCGATGGAGATCGATGCGCTGGTGACAGCGGTGCAGGAGATGGGCCGGCTGGTCGAGGTGCCGACGCCGACGGTCGATCTGGTGCTGGGGCTGGTGCAGCAGCGCGCCCGCGCCGCCGGGCTGTATCGTTAGGTATTGTCATTAGGATTGTCACGAGGGGAGCAGCCGATGGCCGTCGTCGTCGCCGTGAGCCGTAGCGGATCGCACACGTTCACCAAACCGAATCAACCGGCGATCCGGCTCATCACCGGCCTCGGCGTCGAGGGCGACGCTCATCTCGGCGAAAAGGTGCGTCATCGGGTCGACGTGCGCCGCAATCCCGACCGGCCCAACCTGCGGCAGGTGCATCTGATCCACGAGGAGCTGCAGGAGGAGCTGCGTGCCGCCGGCTACCGCGTGACGCCGGGCACCGTGGGCGAGAACGTGACCACGCGCGGCATCGACCTCCTGACGCTGCCGGCGGGAACGCGCCTGCGCCTCGGCGCGGACGCCGTTATCGAAGTCACCGGGCTGCGCAAGCCGTGCCGCCAGCTCAACGATTTCCAGCAGGGCCTGATGGAGGCGGTCATCGGCAAGGACGCCGAGGGCAATCCGGTGTACCGCTGCGGGGTGATGGCGGTCGTCGTTGCCGACGGCGAGGTCCGCCCCGGAGATGCGATCGAGATCACGCTCCCGCCGGCACCGCATCGGGCGCTCACGACCGTCTGACGCCGGACCACTGGCGGCTCGGCCGCGGCGCCGTTAGGATGCGCCGCTTTTCAGGACGGCCGGCCTACGGCCACGCACCGGGGGACCTATGACCAAGATCACGCTCGACCAGGCGTCGACGATCGTCGATGCCGCGCTCGCCACCGCGACGCAGATGAAGCTGAAGCCGATGAGCGTCGCGGTGCTCGACGACGGCGGGCACCTCGTCGTGTTCAAGAAGCAGGACAACTCGAGCCTGCTGCGCTTCGACATCGCCTACGGCAAGGCGTGGGGCGCGCTCGGTCTCGGCCGCTCGTCGGCGCAGATCGCCAAGCTCGCGAAGGATCTCCCGGAGTTCGTCGCCGCGGCGACGGCGGCGTCTGGAGGACGCATCATCCCGGTGCAGGGTGGACTTCTGGTGCGCGACGCGGCCGGCAACCTGCTCGGAGCGGTCGGGGTGAGCGGCGATTCGGCGCAGAACGACGAGGCCTGCGCGGTCGCCGGGGTCAAGGCCGCGGGACTGCACGCGGAGCCGTGAGGCTCCCGCGAGCCGCGGGTGCGTGGTACGATCGCGCACGCCGACAACGAGGGAGGAACCGATGGCCACCGAAGTGACCAGCCGCATCGCCGACAAGTACGTGACCGTCGACGGGCTCCGCATCCGATACATCGAGGAAGGGCAGGGGCATCCGCTGCTTTTGCTGCACGGCGCCTCGCTCGGCTCCTCGGCCGACGTCTTCATCCGCAATCTCGGCCCGTTCGCCCGCGCCGGATTCCGCGCCATCGCCTTCGATCAGCCCGGATTCGGCCTGTCCGACGTTCCGACCGACCACACCGTCGCGTTCCGTCGCAAGCTGGTGCCGAAGATCGCCGACGCGCTCGGCCTCAAGAAAGCGGCGCTGGTCGCGCATTCGCAGGCGGGCGGGATGGCGGTGCAGCTCGCGCTGCAGGAGCCGGAGCGCTACAGCCACGTCATCGTGCTCGGCACCGGCAGTCTGCTGCCGCCGCTCGACACGAAGACCCAGGGCGCCGACCGCGAGGCCGCCGTGCAGCAGCGCCTCGAACGTCGCATGGCGCAATCCGAGCCGACGATCGACGACACGCGGAAGCTGCTCGAGGCCAACCTGTTCCACCACGAGCTCATCACGCCCGAGGAACTCGCCCTCCGTCACAGCCGGAGCACGGGCAAGAACTTCGAGGCGTTCGTGGCGCGCAACGAGGTCGCCGAAGCGGCGAAGAAGCAGCCCAAGGAGAAGACGGGCCCCGAACTGTGGCAGCGGCTCACCGAGCTCAAGATGCCGCTGCTGATGATCTTCGGGAAGAACGATCGCGCCAACGCATTCGAGCGCGCGACGCTGCTGAAGGAGAAATATCCTCAGCTCAATCTGCACATCGTCGACGGCTGCAAGCACCTGGTGCCGTGGGATGCCGCCGACGAGATGATCCGGCTCGCCGTGCCGGTCCTGAAATCCTGACCGACCGGGCTGCCTAGTGCAGCCAGTGCAGCATCAGGCTGTTGGTGGCGATCAGCATCGCCGCCACCAGCACCGACGTGATCGCGATCCGGATGAGCAGGCCGGAAATCGTGACCGTGCCGGTGCTCTGGGACGCCGCGTACATGTCGCGCGTGAGCAGCGACTTGCGGGCGTACCAGTCCGACGTGCGGACCGCGCGTTCGTTCACGAGAATGCGATGTGCCATGACGACCTCCACGGGATCTTTACGAAGCGGTAATCACGATCGTTCACTGGTTCGTGAGCATACCGGCGGTTCCGTGGTCTTTCAAAAAAAGTCGTTTCGAATTTGAGACAAATCCGCACGGAGTCGCCGCGACGGCCAGCGAGGATGCGCGCGGGTTCTGGGACGATTTAACGTTAACGCGCAGGAGCGGGCGAGGACGTCAGCGCGCCTCAGGGGTCGGCTGCGCGAGCGTGAAGCGGAATCCGAACATCAGCGTGTTCGAGTGGTACTCGGTGCGCAGCGAGTTGCCCGCGGCATCGCGCACGCTCGGATCGTCGGCGCGAAGGTAGCGGTAATCGAGGAAGAAGCGACTGTTGGGAGTGACCGCGTAGCTGACGCCGATGATGCCCTGATAGGCGAAAACGACGTCGCTGTCGGTGAGACTGCCGCCGGATGTGCGCAGGCCCGAGGCGCGGTAGCGCAGCGCACCGGCGCCGACGCCGACATAGGGCGTCCAGCTCGATCCGAGATCGACGTCGTAGAGCACGTTGCCGAGTCCGCTCCAGGCATTGACTTCACCGGTCGCGCTGCCGCCGCTCACCGATGCGACGTTGTTGCGGCGATAGCCCACCTCGACCTCCGCGCGCCAATTGCGGTTGAGCGCCAGTCCCACGCTTCCGATGGTCGCCCAGCCGTTCTCGAATCTCGCTTCGCCGGATACCGCGCCGCCGGCGAGCGGTGCGTCCGACAGGAAGTGGCTGCCCAGCCCGAGGCCGAGGTAGGGGCCGTCGTCGGCGGCGCGCGCGACGCCGCTCAGGGCCATCAGGAGCCCCGCCGCAAATGCTATTGCCGGTGCCGTCCGCATGCCGCGCCGTCGGGTGTGAACGCGTTCCCTGGAGGATCGCTTGGCCGCCGTGAATCGTCTGTGAACGGTGCGTAGCAAAAAAGCGGAACGTCGCTGTAAGCTGCGGCGACGCTGACACGGACGGCGCCCGTTAACGTTAACCGAATCGTCAAGCGCCCCGTCACGCGCGGTCGGCGATCGTGCGGGCGGTTCCATCCCGCGTCCATCCAGGATCCGCTGTGCTCTCGCATCTCTATACGGCATTCGCTCAGGCCCACGATCCCGCGTTCCGCCGCGTCATCGTTCGCGGCGCCGTGGCGGCGATCGCATTGTTCGTCGCGCTGGTCGGCGCCGCCGCATGGGCGCTGCAGTACCTCGCGCTGACGGGAATCGGCTGGCTCGACTCCGCCATCGCCGCGATCGGCGGCATCGCGGCGGTCATCGTCGCGGGCCTGCTGTTCCCCGGCGCGATGGTGGCCGTGCAGGGAATCTTCCTCGACGACGCCGCCGAGGCGGTCGAGCGCCGGCATTACCCGGACGACCTCGGCCGCGCGCCTCCGGTTGCCGCCGCAGCGTGGGGATCGGTCCGACTGGCGCTCGTCACGGTGCTGCTGAACCTGCTCGCGTTGCCGATCTATCTGTTCTTTCCGGCGGTCAACGTGGCGCTGTTCTATTCGCTGAACGGGTACCTGCTGGGGCGCGAGTACTTCGAGCTGGTGGCTCTGCGCCACATGCCGCTCGGCGCGGCGCGCGATCTGCGCCGCCGCCATCGCGCGGCGACGTTCGTCGCCGGGGTCGTGATCGCGTTCCTGTTCTCGATCCCGATGGTCGGGCTGTTCCTGCCGGCGTTCGCCGCCGCGTTCATGGTGCACGTGTACGAAGGCATCGCCCGGGAGCGCACAGGCGCTCCGACGCGGGTGTGACGCCCCGAAAAGGAAGAGGCGCCGGAGCTTCTTCGGCCCCGCGCGCCTCTCATCTCGTCGAATTGAAGCGGTGTCCCGCCTCAGCTCATCCCATTCCGACCATAGCCTTCAGCGGAATCCAGAGCTGGTAGACGAGAAACAGCGCGATTCCGGCCAGGATGACGTAGAGCGTCTTCAGTCCCGGCCGCGACGCATCGAGAACCTCGCCCTTGTGATCGATTGCCCTGCCCACCTGCATTCTCCCTGTTTGTTCAGGGCACCGTATCAGCTTTGTGGAGAAGCAAGGGGTTTGGTTGGGGATCGGCGCGGCGACCGCCGCGGCGGCGAAGGCAGAATCTCGCAAAACCGCCGGAACCCGCCGGATCCTTTCCGACGATCGCGCCGACCGTGCGATGTCTTTTTAGGGCCGGGCCGAAAAGGAAGAGGCGCCGGGGCTTCTTCGGCCCCGCGCGCCTCTCCTCGGCTCCGAGTCGCCTCCCCGGAACTGACTAGCTCTGCGGCTCCAACCGGATAATGGAGGCGCCGTGGTTGCTGCCGACCCACAGCGTGTTCCGCTCGTTGTCGAAGTAGACGCGGCGGATGTTCGTGCTGCGCGGCAGCAGGTACTCGACGAACTCGCCGCTGTTGGAATCCAGACGGTCGATCTGGTCGGTCAGCATCGAGCCGGTCCAGACCTCGCCCTTCTTCGTGGCGACGACGTCGTACGGCAGCGACCAGTTGGTCGGCAACTGCCACTCCTTGATCTGCTTCGTCTTGGGATCGAACATGCCGATGGCGTTGTTGCCGTACTCGGCGAACCACAGGCGGTCCTGCTCGTCGACCCGACCGCGCCGCGGCTTCGAGCCGGGCGAGGGCGTCGGGTAGATGGTGACCTCCTTGGTCTTGGCGTCCAGATGGCCGATCGACGTGCCGCCGAACTCGAGCAGGTAGAGCCCGTTCGTGCGATCCGCCGGCATCCCGTAGGCGCTGATCTGCTTGCCCTTGGCGTCCTTCATGATGCCGAGGTTCTCGAACTGGCCGGTCTTGAGGTTCAACCGCAGGATCGAGTGATCCTCCTGGTTGTTCGTCCAGACGTAGCCGTCGAGATGCGAGTAGGCCGGCGACACCATCGATTCCTGGGTGCTGTTCGACTGCCACTCCTTCGGAATCTCATAGGCCTTCATCGCCTTCGCCTTGCGGTCGTACATGGCGATGCCGCCCTGGTACATCATCGAGCCCCAGGCGTTGCCCTGGGCGTCGAATTCCATGTCCAGCAGGCCCTTCGGCGAGTCCGCCTTCAGGGTCGGCACCTCGAAGTCGGTGACCTTGCCGGTGGCCGGATCGAGCATGCCCATGTACTGGCTGCCGAAGTCCGTGTACCAGGCGGTCCCGTCGGGAGCGAGCATCACGTCGTGCGGCTGGGCGTCCGGACGGGGCAGGTCGTACTCGGTGATGATCACCTGGGTCGCGCGGCCCTTCGGGCGGGGCAGCGTCTTCATCGGGAAGTCCCAGGTCTGGCTCTCGCTCAGGTTGACGCGGGCGAGGAGGTCGCCGGCCACCTTGGCGATGTTCGGGTTGATGCGCGGACGTTCGCCGCGCGGACCCGGCAGCAGCGGCTGCGGATGCGACGGGGTCGAGCCCGGCGAATACATCCCCATGCGCTTGAAGATGACCTGCTGGAAGTCATCCGAGCTGTAGGTCGACCGCATCACGCGCTGCAGGGTGTGGCAGCCGGTGCAGTCGTTCAGGAAGCGCTTGTCCTTTTCGTCGGCGGGGACGCTGGCGATCCACTCGGCGTTCGAGAGCTGGCCCGCGAGATTGCGCGTCTTCTTGAGCTTGATGTCGGCTTTCGCCGCCTTGCCCGACGCGATCTCCGCATCCTTCGGTCCGTCGACATCGTAGCCGGCGGCGCGGATCTTGAGCGTGTAGTGGCCGGGCGACAGCCGCGACGCGGGGAAGGTGTATTGCCCCTTGTCGTTGCTGACCACCGTCACGGTGATGTTGGACCCGTCCTTCTTGGCGCTGACGAGGACGCCTTCCATGGCGCCTTCCTCGGCCGAAGACACGGTTCCGCTCAGAGCCGCGGCACCCTGCTGGGCGTGAGCGTGCGCTCCTCCCAGAAGCAGGGCCGCGGCTACGGCGGCGATTGACCCGAGCAAGCTCTTCATGACGTTACTCCCCCTTGCACACGTGGTTGGTGCGACGTGGTCGTCTGCCGCGGGTCCGGTCGCAACGGACGATGAGCGGCAAAGCGAACGCGACAGGGAGCCGGTGCACTGCGACCGCAATGCCCGTGACGATGCGGAACGGCTGATGCCGTGTGTCCGTGGACGCCTCCCGTGGCGCTCGTTCTTGGGGCCGCCGTATTCGGCGTGCCGTGGTTTGTCACAGTGTCGCGCCGCCCCTGATCGGGAGCAAGAGCGATCATCGTAAGCCGATACGAAAAGTCCTTATAAACCGAAGCGTTCCTCGCCAACGCGGAAGGCATTTCGTTTTCTGAGCACCGAAGCTGCTATCCTCATGGCAACCCGAGAGCGAACCAGAATACGGGAGGGGGAGATGTCGATGCGGCGGGCGTTGGCGGTACTGGTGGGAGCTTCCGCGCTGTGGAGCGCCGCAGCGGAGGCCGACGCGGTGAAGATCCGCTACGGGGCCATTGCCAACTCGGCGCGGAGCATCTCGTCGCTGCCGCTCTACACCGCCCAGCGCCAGGGCTTCCTGTCGCGGGAGGGGATCGAGCTCGAGATCGTCCCGCTGCCCGGCGTCGAGCAGATGGTCAATGCCGCCGAGAACGGCGACGTCGACGTGACCCACACCGCGACGCCGTACCTCATCCAGGCGGTGCTGTCGCGCAACTTCCACACCGTCGCGGTGATCGGCGGGCCGGCGAACACGGTCTACAGCCTGATGGCGCGTCCGGACATCAAGTCCTTCGACGATCTCAAGGGACGCGTCGTTGGATTCTCACTGCCCGCCGACACGATCTCGATCGCCACGCGGCTCCTGCTCGCGAAGCACGGCCTCGACCAGCGGCAGTACAAGACCACCGAACTCGTCGGTACGCCCGTGCGCGCGAAGTGCCTGACCGACGGCGATTGCGCGGCCGTGCCGCTCGGCCAGCCGGAGGACATCCTGTTCGGTCGGAAGGGCTACACCAAACTCGGCGACTCGAGCGAGGTCATCCCGGAGCTTCAGTTCAACGTCATCGCCGCGCGCAAGGACTGGGCCGGGGCGCACCGTGACGTGATGGTGCGGTTCGCCCGCGCTTTCGCCGATACCTATCGGTTCATGGCCGATGCGAAGAATCGAGAGACCGTCGCGTCGATCATGGCGGAGACCACGAACGCGCCAATGGACGTCGCTCGCGAGATCCTCGCGTTCTACTACGAGCCTCATCGCGGTGTGATGCCGAGGTCGGCGGAGATCAGCATGGCCGGGATGGCGAAGGTCATCGAGCTTCTCGGCGACAGCGGCGAGATCGAGAAGCCGCTGCCCGCGCCAGAACGGTTCGTCGATATCACCTACCTCAAGGCTGCCGGCGCGATGTGAGCGCAAAAAAACACCGGCGGAAGCGCGCCGGTGTCGAGTCCTCGGAGGTTACGCGGAACTCAGCGCAGGTGACTCATCGGAGGATTTGGAAGCTGTCGAGGAAGGCGACGACATCCTTTCCGGCCTCCGATCCCGGCGCGCCTTCGTACGCGACCTGGTACAGACGGTCGCCGGTCAGGAAGTAGCGGGCGCGAACGGCGGTCTTCCCGTCGGCCGATTCGAACACGGCCTCGCGCCCGGTGACGCCGTCGGAGCGGACCGCGCTGCTGCTCTTCAGAGAGCCTCCGGACTGGCCCATCGCGCCATTGATGATGCCCTCGTAGACGCTCTCGGGCTTCGCACCGGCGAGCGCGCCGGCGGGATAGTCGCTGTAGACGACGGTGTATGTCGTGCCCCGCGTGCTGCGGTGCGAGTAGATGTGTGCGATCGCGGGGCCCGCTTCGGTCGCTACGGTCTGGGTCGACGTCGCGGCGCGGCCGGGGAAGTCCGCGGAAAAGCGGCCCGTGCGGTCCGACAGGACGTCACCCCACGCATAATGCGCGGCGAGGCCCATGACGGCGGCACAGATGGCGCCGAAGCGCAGGAGCATTTCGGTGAACGACTTCATCGATTCCGCCCTTTGTCTTCTGCTTGTGGAACCGCGCGTGGTCTCGCGGCGGGCGATTCCGCGCGCACCACGAGTCTAGGTTCCCCGCATCGCCGAGATAGCGGCAAAGATTCGCCGCAGCGATGGCCGCCGCGTGGACTCCGTTACCCGACGCAACCACAATGGGTGGAGCCGCGACGATGGGAGTCGCGGAATCGCGCCGGTGTTAGGGTTAACGCTGCGGCGTCAACGACGACGGCGGAAGACCCGCCGCACACAGGGGAGGGGATCGATGTCCCGTTTCGCTCACACAGGTTTACGAATGGCGGCGATCGTCGCATCGGCCGCGGCGGTCGGCGCCGGCGCCGCGTCTGCGGAGCCGCTGCCCACCCAGCACTACCTTACGCATGAGGTGGCGCTGGAGGCCGCGCAGGCAGCGCTCGCGACATGCAAGGCGGCCGGCCACCACGTCTCCGTCAGCGTGATGAATTCGTCCGGGATGGAACTCGTGCTGATCCATGACGAGTTCGGCTCCATCCACGGAGCCTACAGCGCGCACGCGAAGGCGTACACGGTGCTGAGCTACTCGTACTCCAGCGGCGAGACCACGACCTCGGAGTTGACGAAGCGCATCACCCAGAGCCCCGCGGCGATCGCGCGGATCAACGGCATCCCAGGTCTGATCCTCGCGCCGGGCGGCGTATTGATCAAATTCGGCAACGAGACGGTCGGGGCGATCGGCGTCGGCGGAACGCCCGGCGGCGTCAAGGTCGGCGACGAGGAATGCGCGAAGGCCGGAATCGCGAAGATCGCGGACCGCCTGCGGTGACGAGCGGAGCCCTGGACTTTCGTCCAGGGCTCCCGTCGTCTACTGGAGCTGCTTGCGCGCGTCGCGCACGTCCGACGCGCTCACCGTCGCGCTTGGATCGCCGAAGCGCTTGCTGATGTAGGTCGTCAGGGCGGCGACCTGTTCGTCCGTGAAATTGTCGCGGAACGAGGGCATGAAGATGCGTGCGTTGTCCGCTCGCCGCGTGCCCTGCAGGATCACCATCATGACGTTGTGCGGCGGGTTCGCGCCGACGCTGCTCTGGTTCGACATGGCCGAGTAGATCGGCGAGCTCGCATCGTCCCCGGACCCGTGGCACCCGGCGCAGTAGAACGTGTAGAGACGAGCGCCCTGCGCCGTCGCCGAATCGGTCTCGAGACCGACCTTGCTGCGGTCGTCGCCGCTCCACGCGTAGCGCGGCTTCTGCTCCTTGCCTTGCGCCGGAGGCACCGTGCGCAACCACGCGACGAGCGCCTTGTGATCGCCTTCACTGAGGTGATGCAGGCTCGCCCCGATCGCTTCGCCCATCGGGCCGTTCGCCCAGCCTTTGCCCTGGGCGAAGCCGGTGGAGAGGTATTGGATGAGCTCTTCGTCGCTCCATCCCCCGATCCCGCTGTTCTTGTCGGGAGTGATGTTGTAGGCGACCCAGCCTTCGGCCTGCCCGCCGGCGAGCGGCTTGCTGCTCTTCACCGCCATCGCGAGATTGCGGGGTGTGTGGCACTCGCCGCAGTGGCCGAGCGGCCCCGCCAGATAGGCGCCGCGGTTCCACTCCTCGGACTTCGACGTGTCGGGCTGGAACCGCTTGCTGTCGAAGAACAGCGTCTTCCAGGCGCCGATCAGCCACCGCTGGTTGAACGGAAAGGAGATGTCGGAGCGCGGACGGCGCTTCTCGACGGGCTCGAGGCTGAACAGATACGCCTTGATCGCGAGGATGTCGTCGCGCGACAGGCCAGTGTACGAAGTGTACGGGAACGCCGGGTACATGTGGCGCCCGTGATCATCGAGGCCTTCCTGCAGCGCGCGGATGAACTGGTCGTCCGTCCAGTTGCCGATGCCGGTCTGCTTGTCGGGCGTGATGTTGGGCGTGTAGAGCGTGCCGCCCGGAATCTTGAACGCGCGGCCGCCGGCGAACGGAGTCCCGCCCGGCACTGTGTGGCACGGCTGACAATCGGCGGCATGGGTCAGGTACTCACCGCGCTTCACCGGGTCGGCCGCCACTCCTTCGGGATAGGCGAGCGACGGCGGCGTGGGATCCGCCGCCCGCGCCGGAGCGCTGGCGCCGTATGCGGCGAGGAGGGATGCGGTGAGCACGGCCACGAGCGACAGCCGTGCGCTGGGGGTCCGGTTATTGTCTGAATTCACGGGGAGCCTCCGGGAAGCGATCGAACGCGCGAACGATTGCAGCTTACGGCGGTAGCGGCAAGGGGCGTATTTTGCGCGCCGACCGACGGAGCATTGGAATTCTTAAGGAAAGCGGGCCCGTTGACAGTTAACGGCGGTGGTCCCATAACTCCCGCCGCAGCGAAATCGAGAGTGCTCCAAAGGGAGGCAACCCATGAATTTCCGGCCTTTGCACGACCACGTCATCGTCGAAGCCGCCACGGTCGACAGCGCAAAGACGAAGGGCGGCATCCTTCTCCCCGACACTGCCAAAGAGAAGCCGCTCCAGGGCAAGGTGATCGCCGTCGGCTCGGGTTATCGCAGCAAGGACGGCAAGGTGATGGGCCTCGCCGTGAAGAAGGGCGACCGCGTGATCTACGGCAAGTGGTCGGGCACCGAGATCAAGGTCGAGGACAAGGAGTATCTGGTGCTCAAGGAGCGGGACATCCTTGGGGTGGTCGAGGGCGACGCCAAGGTGTCGGTGCGCGCGAAGGGAGAGGGCGCGGGCGGACACAGCCACGCCGCCGCGTGCACGTTGGACCACGTCCACGACGAGGACTGCTGCGACTGAGCCCACGCGTCATCTGGGGGCACTCAAGGCCGCGCTTGTCGCGGCCTTTTTGCTTTCTGCTAAGATTCCGTGTGAAGAAAGCCGACTAACTCTCTGTGCTTATGGCGAGGATAAGTCGGCTTGCGGCAGCGGCGCGTCTTATATAAGACTAACGGAGCCCGACACAGGGCCGCCAATACCAGCGCCAGAAGCCATCAGGGAGGCTCCCATGCGCCAACTGCTCGCCTTAGCCGCCGTCTGCGCGGTGATCTCGATCGCCCTTCCGTCGAGGGCTGAGGATTTCTACGCGGGTAAAACCCTCATCATCACGGTGAGCAGCGATACGGGTGGCGGTTACGACACCTACTCACGACTGCTGTCGCGACACATCGCGGATCACATCCCGGGAAAGCCCACGATCGTCGTCCAGAACATGCCGGGCGGCGGCGGCCTGCGAGCCGCCCAGCACCTTTCCGAGATCGCGCCGAAGGACGGAACGACGCTCGGGAACGTGCGCGCGAGCAACGTGCTGGACGCGGCGTTGGGCATCCGCGGCGACTTCGACCCCTCGAAGCTCGAGTGGGTCGGCAACATGACCAGCGACACCGACGTCTGCAGCTTCTGGCATACGTCCGGCATCCGCTCGTTCGACGATCTCCGGAAGAAGGAGGTCATCGTCGGCGCGTCCGGCAAGGGCGCCCAGAACTTCTCGTTCCCCAACGCCATTAATCACGTTCTCGGCACGAAGATGAAGATCGTGCTCGGATACAAGGGGGCCGCCGACCGCATTCTCGCGCTTGAGCGCGGCGAGCTGCAGGGGAACTGCGGCATCAACGCCTCGACCTTGACCTCGAGCTGGCCGCAACTCCTCAAGGACGGCAAGCTGATCGCCGTCACGCAGTCGGGGCTGAAGCCTTACCCGGCGCTGCCGAACGTGCCCATGACGCAGTCGTTCGCCAAGACCGACGAGCAGCGGAAGCTGCTCGACGCGATCTTCGGGCAGATGGCGACCGCCCGCGTCTATGCCTTTCCGCCCGGCACGCCGGCGGAACGGGTCACGACGATGCGCAAGTCGTTCACGGCCACGATGAGCGACCCGGCCCTGAGGCAGGACGCGAAGAAGACCAAGGTCGATCTCGATCCGGACTCCGGAGAAGAGGTCGCGAAGATCGTCACGTCGCTGATGCAGCTCCCGGTCGAGGTGAAGAAGAAGGCGCGGACGGCGATCGGAGGATGAGCGATGTCGCGCGCGTGATGGAGGAGGTTCGCATGAGGAAGTTCTGGTTTGCCGTTGCGGTCGCGGTGCTCGGGTGCATCGCCGTCGCCTGGGGTGCGACGGCGGCCGAGCCGGGCATCACCTTCAAGGACAAGTCGATCACGATGATCATCCCGACCACGCCCGGCGGGAGCACGGATCTTTCGGCGCGGCTGCTGGCGCGCTTTCTCGCCAAGCATCTTCCCGGCGGTCCGAACATCGTGGCCCAGAACGTGCCCGGCGGGCACGGTGTCTCGGCGCTCAACTACGTCGTGCAGCAGGTGAAGCCCGACGGGTTGACGATCACGACCTCGTCGAACTCCCAGGTCGATCCGATCACCTATCGCGCGCCCCAGGCACGCTACAACCCGCTCGATTTCCAGATCATCGGCGGCGGCCGCATCGGCGACAACGTCATGATCATCCGCGCCGACGCGCTGCCGCGCCTCTATGACAAGTCGAAGAAGCCGGTCGCCATGGGGTCGGTCGCCGGCGTTCCGCGCTCCGGAATGCGCATGACCGTGTGGGGTATCGCGTACCTCGGATGGAATGCGAAATGGGTCGTCGGATATCCCGGCAGCACCGACCTGATGATCGCCCTCGAGCGCGGCGAGATCGACATGACGTCGTTCCCTCGGGGGTACATGGTCGACAAGCTGACCGATATCTCGAAGTACAAGATCATCTATCTCGACGGTCTCGGGAAGGGACTGCCGCCCTCGGGCCGGGCCGATGCCGACAACGCGCCGCTGTTCACCGACGCGATGAACGGCAAGATCACCGATCCGACAATGAAGCAGGCGTACGACTACTGGCGCGCCGGCACGATCTTCAAGTGGATCGCTCTGCCGCCAAAGACGCCCGAGTCCATTCGCGACGTATACCGAGCCGCCTTCAACGAGATGGCAAAGGACCCCGAGTTCCTGGCGCAGGCCGACACGGCGCTCGAGGGGTTCACGCCGGTATCCGCCGAGACGATGGAAGGCATGATCCGCGAGCTTGCGGCGACGTCGGATGAGGCGATCGCCGCGTTCGACGGATTGATGCGTACGCAGGGCCTCAATCCGGCAAAAGCCGAGAGCAAGTCCGAGAAGGGCAAGGGGAAGAAGTCCTGAGGGACGGGGCCCGGTCGGCGAGCCAAAAGGCCGCGCACCGCGCGGCCTTTTTATTCGGTCGACCAGCGCTCAGACGGCCTCTGGCGCCTTGAGGTGCCCCATCTTGCCGGTCTGGTAGTCGACGACCGCCTGCCTGATCTCGTCCTCGCTGTTCATGACGAATGGACCGTAGCCGATGATCGGCTCGTCGATCGGTTCGCCGCTGAGAAAGAGGACGGCCGCGTCCTCGGTGGCCGCGACGGCGATGTTCGCGCCCGACCGCGTCAGCACGGCCATCTCCGCCTCGCCGAATTCCTCGTTCTCGATCCGCACGCGGCCCTTGAGGACGAGCAGCGCGGTCGTATGCCCCTCCGCCGCGGGAAGCTCGACGGGCCGTCCCGCCCTGAGCACCACGTCCCACACGTTCATCGGCGTGAACGTCCGCGCCGGCCCCACCACGTCGTCGTATCGGCCCGCGATGATGCGAGCGGATCCGGAGTCCGCGGGCAGGTCGACGACGGGGATGCGCTCGCGGGTGATCGCCTGGTATCCCGGGGCGGACATCTTGTCCTTCGCCGGCAGGTTCACCCAAAGCTGGACGACCTCGAATGCGCCGCCGCGTTTGCGGAACTCGGCCCCGTGGAATTCCTCGTGTACGAGGCCGCCCGCCGCCGTCATCCACTGGACATCGCCGGGGCCGATGCGGCCGCCGCCGCCCGACGAATCACGGTGCTCGACCTCGCCGGAATAGACGATCGTCACGGTTTCGAAGCCGCGGTGCGGATGCTCGCCGACGCCGCGTCGCTTGTCCGTCGGCGGAAAGTTCGCCGGTCCGGCGTAGTCGAGGAGCAGGAACGGCGAGAGCTCGCGGGCGCGGTCGTTGTAGCTGAAGATGCTGCGGACCGGGAATCCGTCGCCGACCCAGTGGCCGCGGTCGGTGGTTTGCCTGAACGCCAGTGTCTTCATCGCGCCTCTCCCGGGACTCGGCAGGTGAGCCCCTAAGATGGTCACGACGGAACGGGGTCACCAGTGGTTTCGGGCCGGACACCGGACCCGACGGCGATATCGGCCGGGGGCCAATGGATGGTCGCAGCGCTTGTCTCTAGTCCGATCCGTGGCGCACGGATAAGCTCGGCTCCGCACAACGGGAGGCAACACGATGAAGAAATGTTCGCTGTTGATTGCGCTGGGCGCCTTCGCGTCGCTCGCGACCGCGGCATCGGCGCAGAACGCGCCGGCTCGTCCGAAGGACGGCTGGCCCTCGGTGTACAGCCTTACGGCGGCAAAGAACGCCGCTCCACTGGCGATCACGTCGTCGGCGGTGAAGAGCGGGGAAGCCGTTCCACTTCAACACACCGCGTTCGGCAAGAACGTCTCGCCGCCGCTGTCGTGGAGCAAGGGGCCGGAGGGGACGCGGTCGTACGTGTTCATCCTCGAGGATCCCGACGGCGGCGCGGGGCCGTTCCCGGTATTCCACTGGGTCGTCTACGACATTCC
Source organism: Gemmatimonas sp. (assembly GCA_050260515.1). Classification (GTDB taxonomy): domain Bacteria; phylum Pseudomonadota; class Alphaproteobacteria; order SMXQ01; family SMXQ01; genus DATJIG01. The sequence continues at coordinate 106,512 of JBLNCI010000022.1, read as the reverse complement.
GGCGGCAACGCAGAGCCTGCCTCCGGAGGTGCCGGCACAGCCCGAATTGTCGGAACCGAAGGGCGCGAAGCAGGGTCTCAACAACCGCAGCGAGTTCGGCTACCGCGGGCCACGCGCGCCGGCGGGCGAGACGCACCGGTACCTGTTCCAGGTGTACGCGCTCGACACCACCCTCGGACTGGACCCGAAGAGTGCCAACCGCAAGGCGGTGGTCGACGGAATGCAGGGCCACGTGCTGGCGAAAGGGAGCCTGGTTGCCCCGACCACCGGGAGGTGAGGGGGCCGACTACGGCAGCATGATGCGGCCGCCGTTGATCGCCATGGCCTGGCCGGTGATGTAGGCGGCGTCCTTGGACAGGAGGATCGCCACCATCCCGGCGATGTCGTCGGGATGGCCGATGCGGCCGAGCGGGATTCCGTCGGTGCGCGAGACCAGCGCTTCCAGCGTTCCGCCCGCTTCGAGCGGCTGCCGCGTCTCGGAGACGCCCGGCACGATCGCGTTGACGCGGATTCCATACTTTGCCCATTCCGTCGCCAGCGTCTTGGTCATGTTGACGATGCCGGCCTTCGACGCGCCGTAGGCGATGCTGTTGACGGCGCCTTCGATGGCGCGCCCCGACGCCAGATTGATGATGTTGCCGCGCTTCTTCTCGATCATCGCCCGCGCGAACGCCTGGGCGGTGAGGAACGAGCCGACCAGGTTGACGTTGAGCGTCCGCTGCCACTGCTCGAGGGAATATTCGAGCGCCGGCGTGCGCAGATTGATCCCGGCGTTGTTCACCACGGCGTAAACGGATCCGAAGCGGTCGAGCGTCGCCTTCGCCGCTCGGGCAATGTCGTCGGGCTCCCCCATGTCGCAATGCACGTAGGCGACGTCGGCGCCGAGCTTGCGGCAGATCGCGGCCGTCTCTTCGCCCTCGTCGTCGAGCAGGTCCCAGACGGCGAGGCGGGCGCCGTCTGCGGCCAGGCGACGGGCGATCGCACGCCCGAAGCCACGAGCGCACCCGGTCACCACGGCGACGTCGCCGCGCCGGAAATGATCGCGGACGATCTTCGCGCCGTCCTGCTCGATCAGCTCGTCGAGGTTTTTCGCCTTGATGTCGACCATCGTCCCCCCTCGTGTCGTGTTCAGTTCGGCTGATTGGGCTGCGCGCTGCCGTGGAGCACGAGCGCCCGCAGGAAATCGAGCTTTTCGGTCGGGAGCGCGACGCCAAGAGCGAACAGCCCCACCTGCAGCGCCATGATCACTTCCTTGTCGGTGCGGCCGCGGGCGAGGCCGAGGTTCTCGGCCTCGATGAGCGGCCCCTCGAACTCCGTCGGCGGCGTCTTGTCCTGGCTCGGGTTCTTGCGCGCGGCGAATTGCCCGAGCGTGCAGAGGAAGGCGACGAACTTGACGATGTCGCGCGTCGGCATCTCGATCGGCAGCGTCTCGCCGGCGCGGGTGCGGATATCGAACTTGACGACCTGGCCGTCGTCGCGCACCGAGCCGTTTTCGACCAGGACGATGTCGTGAGCCATTGGAACCTGCCTTCGCCGACGTGCCGTCGGTCACATGCCGATGATGCGGGAGAGGAACGCGCGGGTGCGCTCCTCGCGAGGAGCGGTGAAGAAGCGTTCGGGCGGCGCGGTCTCGACCACGCGCCCGCCGTCCATGAATACCATGGTATCGGCGACGGTGCGCGCGAAAGCCATTTCATGGGTGACGCAGATCATCGTCATGCCGTCGCGGGCGAGTTCGGCCATGACGTCGAGCACTTCCTGGATCATCTCGGGATCGAGTGCCGAGGTCGGCTCGTCGAAGAGCATGATCTCGGGCCGCAGGCACAGCGCGCGGGCGATCGCGACGCGCTGCTGCTGGCCTCCGGAGAGCTGGCCCGGGTACTTGCCGGCCTGCTCGGGGATCTTCACCCGCGCGAGGAAGTGCATGGCGACATTCTCGGCTTCCTCGCGCGTGACCTTCTGCACCCGGAGCGGCGCGAGCGTCAGGTTGTCGAGGACCGTCAGGTGCGGAAAGAGGTTGAAGCTCTGGAACACCATGCCGATGCGGCGCCGCACCCGCTCGATCGTCTTGAGGTCGTCGGTGAGCTCGGTGCCGTCCACGACGATGGTGCCCTCGTCGTGGCGTTCGAGCGCGTTGATGCAGCGAATCAGCGTCGACTTCCCGGAGCCCGACGGCCCGCAGATGACCACGCGCTGGCCCTTGCGGACGTCGAGCGAAACACGATCGAGGGCCCGGAACGAGCCGTACGATTTGCTGACGTCTGTGACAGCGACGGCGATATCGGTCACACGCGAACTCCCGCATTCAAGCTGCGCTCGAGCCGGAGCGATGCACGCGACAGGGCAAAGCAGAAGACGAAATAGATCAGCCCGGCGCCGATGTACGCCTCGACGTAATACGGCCGCCACGGCGGATCGGTGAGGGCGATCCGCGTGGTGGTCAGCAGATCGTACAGCCCGATGATGACGACCAGCGAGGTGTCCTTGAACATCGCGATGAACTGGTTGACGACGGGCGGAATCGACGCGCGCAGGGCCTGCGGCAGGATGACGAGCCGAAGCTTCTGCACGGTGGAGAGGCCAAGTGCGTCGGCCGCCTCGTACTGGCCCTTGGGGACGGACTGCAGGCCGCCGCGGACCGCCTCGGCGAGGTACGCGGCGGTGAACAGGATGAAGCCGATCTGCGCCCGCAGCACTTTGTCGATGGTGACGCCCTCCGGCAGGAACAGCGGGAACATCACCGATGCCATGAACAGGACCGACACCAGCGGGACGCCGCGGACGATCTCGATGTACGTGACCGACATCGCTCGGATCACCGGCAGCCTGGAGCGGCGACCGAGCGCCAGCACGATCGCCAGTGGGAAAGCGCCGCCGATCGCGACCACCGAGAGCACGAGCGTCAACGGCAGGCCGCCCCACTGCTCGGCTGGAACGTAGCGCAATCCGAATGCACCGCCGCGCATCAGCAGGAAGGCCAGCCCGAGTACGGCGAGCCAGGCGACGACGAGGCGCCTGTCCCACAGGCGACGGTTGCAGGTAAGGGCGACCAACGCCAGCATCAGCGCGCTCGCGAGCAGCGCCCGCCATTGCTCGTCGTAGGGGTAGAGCCCGAACAGCAGGAATCTGTGCTTGCTCGTGATCACGGCCCAGCACGCGCCTGTCCCTCGACGACAGGCGTCGGGCGAATCGGCGAACCACGTCGCACCGACGAAGGCCCACTCGACGAGCGGCGGGACCGCCTGCCAAAGCGCCCACAGCACCGCGAGCGTGATGATGATGTTGCCCGGCGAGGCGTGGAGAAGTTTGCGCGCCCACGTCATCGCACGACCGCCGCGACCTTGCGGTTGTACCAGTTCATCAACGCCGAGACCGCGAGGCTGATGACGACGAACACCGCCATCACGATGGCGAATCCCTCGATCGCTTGTCCGGTGATGTTTATGGTGGTGTTGGCGACGCTGACGAGATCCGGATAGCCGATCGCGACGGCGAGCGAGGAATTCTTCAGCAGATTGAGGTACTGGCTCGACAGTGGCGGCACGATGATGCGCAGCGCTTGCGGAAGGATCACGAACCGGAGCGACTGTGCGCCTGTGAGGCCGAGGGCGAGGGCAGCCTCACGCTGTCCCTTGGGGACGGCGAGAATCCCGCCGCGAACCACCTCGGCGATGAACGCCGCGGTGTAGACCGTCAGCCCGAACAGGAGAGCGGCCAACTCGGGGGTTAGATTCACGCCGCCCTGAAAATTGAAGCCGGCGAGATGGGGAACGCTGAACCCCTCGCCGCCGAACCACGGCACGACCAGCCCGCGGTTCGAAAGGAACACGCCGGGAAGAACGTGGATCGCCTGGCGCGGGCCCGGTAGGCCCTGGGTGATGAGCGCATACCAGAGGAAGAGCTGCAGCAGCAGCGGCACGTTTCGCACCGCTTCGACATAGGCGCCGGCGAGCGCGCGCAGCATCCAGTTCTCCGACAGCCGAGCGATGCCGATCGCCGTGCCGAGGATGGTCGAGAACACAACGCCGAGCGCCGATACAAGGAGCGTGTTCAGCAAACCGATGTAGAGCGCGCGCCCGAAGGTGTCCGAGGGCGAGTAGTCGGCCAGCGTCTCGCCGATCGCGAAAGATGCAGGTCGGTCGAGGAAATCGAATCCGGAGACGATGCCGCGCGTCGACAGGTTGGTGAGCGTGTTCGCGACCAGGAACCACCCGACGGCGAGGACGCCGGCGACGGCGATCGCCTGGTAGACGGCGCCGCGCAGGCGCGGATTGCTCCAGCCCGTCGACTTCGATGATGCCACGCGACGCACGCGGCGGCTCAGCGGATCGGCATCGCGTACATCAGGCCGCCGTTGGTCCAAAGCGCGTTGAGCCCGCGCTCGAGCTTGAGCTTCGAGCCCTTTCCTACGTTGCGCTCGAAACTCTCGCCGTAATTGCCGACCTGCCGGACGATGGTGGCGGCCCAGCGATCGCCGACGCCCAGCGCCTTGCCGAGGCCGGGCGTAATTCCCAGCATGCGCTTGATCTCGGGGTCGGCCGTGTCCTTGAAGCTGTCGACGTTCTGCGACGTGATGCCCTTCTCCTCGGCCTGGATCATCGCGTACAGCGCCCACTTCACGACGTCGAACCACTGGTCGTCGCCGTGGCGCACGGCGGGGCCGAGCGGCTCCTTCGAGATGATGTCGGGCAGGATCACGTAGTCGTCCGGGTTCGGCGCCGATGCCGCGCGGATCGCCGCGAGTTGCGATGAATCCGAGGTGATCGCGTCGCAGCGATTGGCGAAGAACGACTGCGCAAGTTCCTCGTTCTTCTCGATCACCACCGGACGGAACTGCAGCTTGTTGGCGCGGAACCAATCCGTGAGATTGAGCTCGGTGGTCGTGCCCGCGAGAACGCACACGGTCGCTCCGTTGAGTTCCTTGGCGCTGTTCACGCCGAGCTTCTTCGCCACCAGAAATCCCTGACCGTCGTAGTAGTCGACGCCTGCGAAATTGAGGCCGAGCTCGATGTCGCGCTGACTTGTCCAGGTGGTGTTCCGCGAGAGCACGTCGATTTCGCCGGACTGCAGCGCCGTGAATCGCTGTTGGGCGGTGAGCGGCACGTACCGAACCTTGCCCGCGTCGCCGAACATGGCCGCGGCAACCGCGCGACACACGTCGACATCGAGCCCGCGCCACACGCCGCGGTCATCGGGAGCCGCGAAGCCGGCGAGTCCGGTGTTGACGCCGCACGTGACCTGGCCGCGTGCTTTCACGGCCTCGAAGGTGGCGCCTGCCTGGGCAGCCGTGGTTCCGCAGACGATCACTGCGGCGGCAACGGCGCTGATCAGACCTTTCATCCCGCACTCCCGTGTTCCGGATGCCAAATCGGTGGGCCGTCAGTATGGTACGGGACCGCGCGCCACGCAAAACCGGGGTCAGGGTGCGTGACATGGGATTGTGTCAGGGGGATCCGCAATGACGGGGTATTTTCGCAGCGCCTTGCGCAATGCCATTGCGGGCGCTGCCCTGGTGGCTGTCTGCGGCGGTGCACAGGCCGATGCCGTCGCGGACTTCTATAGCGGCAAGACCGTCAATTTGCTGATCGGCTCGCAGCCCGGTGGCGGCTTCGACATCGCCGGCCGCCTGCTCGCGCGGCACATCGGCAGGTACATCCCGGGCGAGCCCAACGTCGTGCCGCAGAACATGCAGGGCGCCGGCGGCCTCCGGATGGCGAACTTCCTCGCCAACGCGGCCGACCGGCAGGGCCTCAGCATCGGCATGCACGTCCGCGGCATCATCCAGCAGCCGATGCTTGGGGATCCGGCGGCGAAATTCGACCCGCTCGGGCTGAGCTGGATCGGCACGATGTCGTCTTTCAAGACCGATGCCTACTTCATGTTCGTGCGGAAGGAGCGGGGCATCGCCTCGGTCGAGGGAATGCGCCACGCATCGCCGCCGGTCGCGCTCGGCAGCGTCGGCGGCGTGTCGACGAACGTCATCTTCGCTCTTCTGTCGCCCGAGCTGTTCGGCTTCAAGACACGTCTGGTGAAGGGCTACGCGGGCTCAACCGGAGTCATGCTCGCCGTGCAGCGCCGTGAGCTCGATGGGACCTTCATCGGGCTCTCGTCGCTCGGCGGCCAGGACAAGGCCAATCTCGCCGACGGCACTTATGTTCCGATCCTGCAGCTTGCCCGCGTCGACCGTCATCCGGCACTACCGAACGTGCCGACGGCGCGCGAGATCGTCACGGAGCCCGATGACCGGGCGCTGCTCGCCTTCGCCGAATCGCAGTTCTTCGTCGCCTTGCCGGTCTCCGGCCCGCCGGCAATCCCCGCGGACCGGACGCGCGCGCTGCGCGAGGCGTTCATGGCCACACACCGCGACCCGACGTTCCTCGCCGAGGCGGAGAGGCTCAATGTCGACGTGAGCCCGATCGGCGGCGAGGAGATGACCAAGATCATCGCCGAGATGGCGGCAACGCCGCCGGCGGTGATCGAGCGCTACAAGCGCGTCATCGCTCTGGCCGAGGACGGTAAGTAGTTCCGCTGATGCCGGTCGGCGCTCTCACGCGAGCGTGAAGTGCACGGAAGTGCCGCTTAAGAATGCGGTAAACCGTCTCCCTTATAGAAGTGTCTCGATTTCCGTGGTCCGTAACGGCCGGCGATTTGTCATCTGGGGGTTCCATGTCGATTTCCGCGCATCTCAACAAGTCCGTCGGCCGCGTTCTGATTGCGTGCCTTGCGGTTGTCGGCTTGCTGGCGAGTGCCCTCGCGGCCCGGACGGTGGTGCAGGCATGGAGCGCGTACTACGCCAGCGGAGGCAGCATCACCACGACGCGCGGCATTTCCGCCGCGATGCGGGTCATTGAGGCCATCGGCAACGAGCGCGCATGGACATCCCCGTTGTTCGGGCTCGACGAGCCCGCCGGCGCGATAGCGCTGAAAGCGATGCGCGATGCGCGCGCCGGCACCGATGCAGCGATGGCGGAATTCCTGAATGTCGCCTCGACGCCGCAGATGGCGGACAATGCGCGCGGGATGATCGCCGGTATGCGCCCTGTCCGCGAGCGGATCGACGGCGCCGTCTCGGTCGAACGCGCCAACCGCGACTCCACGGTCGGCCAGTACATGATCGAGAAGACCTCGGCAATGCAACAGGGCCTGCTGCCCATCATCAACAAGCTGCAGCGCGCGACGGTGGAATCGAACCCGAAGGCCGGCCTCTACGTCGAGGTGGCGCTGTTCGCTGTGAGTCTGCGCGATGCATCGGGACGCATCAACACGCGGCTCGTCAACGTGCATGCGGCCAGAAAGACGCTGAGCCCGGACGAGGTCCGGATGATGTACCGATTCTATGGCGAGATCGATCAGCTCAAGGTCCGCCTCGAAACCGCCATCGAGATCCTCGGCAATCCCCCGGCGCTGATCGAGCGCCTGAACGCGATCGTCGACGCATACTTCAAGACGGCGCGAAATGCCGTCGACATCATGATGAACGCCGCCATCACCGGCGAGCCGCTGGACAAGCCGGTTGCGGAATACTCGAAGTTGACCCGCGGCGCTAACGAGGTCATTGCTTCGACTCGCGACACGGCGCTCGAACAGGCGATCGTTGCGGCGAGCGAGGCACAAAGCCGGGCGCTGCGCGACTTGCTCGTCGCCACGGCGGTGTTGCTGCTCGTGCTGGGCGTGGTCGCCGCCTCGATCCACTACATTCGCCGCCGCCTCATTTCACCGCTGAAGGAGATCACCGGGGTCGTCACCACGCTTGCCGCCGGCAACCACGGCGTGTCGGTGCCGTTCGCCGAGCGCGTCGACGAGATCGGCGAGATGGCGAAAGCGGTGCTGACGTTCCGCGAGGGCTTGGCCGAAGCCGAGCGACTGCGCACCGAGCAAGAAAAGGCGCGCGTTGCCGCCGACGAGGCGCGGCGCAACGCCGAGGCGCGCCGCAGCGAGCTGACGGCGCTGATCGACCGGTTCACCGCCGAGGCGAACCGCAATGTCGAGGCGCTGCGTCGCTCGGCCGACTCGATGCGGGCCAGCGCCGCGAACCTCAACACCACCGCCGAGCAGACGGCGAGCCGGTCGGCGACCGTCGCCACAGCGGCGGTCAACGCCACCGATAACGTCAAGACGGTTGCGTCCGCGGCCGAGGAGCTCACGCGGGCGATTCACGAGATCGGCCGCCAGGTGGTGACGGCCACCGAGCGGAGCAGTACTGCGGTCGAGGAGGCCGGCAATACGGAATCCGTCGTCACGGGGCTGTCCGAGGCGGTCGGCCGCATCGGCACCATCCTGCATCTCATCGACGACATCGCGAAGCAGACGAACCTGCTCGCGCTCAATGCGACGATCGAGGCGGCGCGTGCCGGCGAGGCGGGCAAGGGCTTCGCGGTCGTCGCCGGCGAGGTGAAGGCGCTCGCCAGCCAGACGGCAAAGGCGACGGAAGAGATCCAGTCGCAGATCGCGACGATCCAGACCGAGACCCAGCGCGCCGTCGGCGCGATCGCCACGATCCGTGGCAGCATCTCGGGAATCGCCGAGATCAACACCACCATCGCCGCCGCCGTCGAGGAGCAGGGCGCCGCGACCGGCGACATCGCCAAGAACGTCAACATCGCCGCCGACGAAACGCGCAAGGTGTCGAGCGTCATCGTGTCCGTGCAGGAGGACGCCGGCCGGACGCAGCATGCGACCGGTGCGATCGAGAAGGTGGCGGACGAGGTCGGCGGACGAGCCGACGAGTTCAAGCGCGCCGTAGACGCCTTCGTGAAGGCGGTCGCGGCAGCCTGACGAGGACGCGACGAGTCGGCCGTCCGCTCATGCAGCGGCGGTCGATGCGAGCGGTCTCGTTCGTTGGTCTAGGGCAGTCGCTGCGGGGGCAGCGGCGAGTGCTGGACGGCGTCGGGGCTCGTCGTCGGCGGTGACGTCGGAGGCGGTCCGGGCGGCGTCGGAATGTGGTAGAGCGTCGGAATCGTCGGGACGTCGACGACCGGCTCGGGCTCGCGTGTCGCCAGGCGATCGGGCGAGCGGTAGCAATCATTGTCCGCGAGCGAGCGATAGCACCACACGACCGGCGGCGTCTCGCGCCAGCAGCCGCCCTGGCTTCCGAACAGCCCGTAGTACTCGCAGGTCGTGAACGAGACGACCGGGCGCCCGGACACGTCGAGGCCGAGGACCTCCCGGGTCACCTCGGGCGTGCGCGGCGCGCACGCTGCCGTGGTCGCAACCGCGCCGACCACGGCCATCGCCAGGGCGGTGCGCGTTGGGTGCGAAAATCCGATCATCGCCGCATCCTGACCGGGGATGGTGAAGGACCCGTTAAGCGGAAGCCATGCACGCTGTGCGTTTGACTCTTGAGCCGTCCGGCCGTTTGCTGCGACACAATCGGCCGACCGGCCCGGTACTATGACAGGTTGCCGGGCGATGCCTGCCGAGGCTTTTTCATAACCGACATGAACGAACCGAGCGTACCGCCGCAAAACACCGTGGAGCCCTACGACCCGCCGGCCCGGACCGGCCTCTTCGCGCGCCTGCGCACCTGGTTTCTGACAGGTGTGCTGATCGTCGCCCCCCTCGCGCTCACGATCTACGTCTGCCTGGCGATCGTGCGATGGGTAGACCAGCTCATCGCCCCGCTGATTCCCCCGCCGTACCGGCCAGAGGTCTATTTCAACCTGCCGTTCGAGGTGCCGGGGACCGGGTTCGTCATCGTCGTGGTCGGCCTGACGGCGATCGGCGCATCCGCCGCCACTCTTCTCGGACGCTACTTCGTGCGGGCAAGCGACCGCGTCCTCGCACGCCTGCCGATCGTGCGTACGCTGTATGGCGCGCTCAAGCAGATGTTCGAGACGCTGCTGTCGCAGAAGTCGAGCGCGTTTCGGCAGGTGGTGCTCGTACCGTTTCCCCACGCCGGCACATGGGCGATCGGCTTTCTCGCCGGCGACGCGACAGCGTCCGTGCAGCGCGCGCTCGACGACGATCTGGTCTCGGTGTTTCTGCCGACGTCGCCCAACCCGACCTCGGGTTACATCGTCTTCGTCCCGCGCTCCCAGGCGATCCCGGTCGACATGACGGTGGAGGAAGGGCTGAAGCTCGTCGTCTCCGGCGGCATCGCCGCGCCGCCGGGTCAGCCGGCGCGCGCGTACGCGATGGCCGCATCCCGTTCGAACAGATAGAGCAGGTTCCGCAGCGCGGCACCGCGCTCGCTCGCGAGACCCGGGTCCCGCTCGAGGATCAGCGCGGCGTCGTCGCGAGCCGCGACCAGCAGGTCGGCATGCACCGCGAGATCGGCGAGCCGGAATTCCGGCAGCCCGCTTTGGCGGGTGCCGAGAATTTCACCCGCCCCGCGCAACCGAAGATCCTCCTCCGCGATCCGAAACCCGTCGTCGGTTTCCCGCAGCACCTTCAGGCGAGCGCGGGCAGTCTCGGTGAGATTCTGATCGTACAGCAGAATGCAGCTCGACTTCGCCGCTCCGCGGCCGACACGTCCGCGTAGCTGATGGAGCTGGGCCAACCCGAAGCGCTCGGCGTGCTCGATCACCATGATGCTGGCCGCCGGCACGTCGACGCCGACCTCGATGACCGTGGTCGCCACGAGAACGCGCGCGTGGCCCTCGGCGAAGGCCGCCATCGCGGCATCCTTCTGCGCGGCCTTCATGCGGCCGTGGACCAGCGCGACCTCGCCCGGGAATATCTTTTCCAGCGCTTCTGCCCTCGCTTCCGCAGCGGCGAGGTCGACGGTCTCTGACGGCGCGACGAGCGGGCAGACCCAGAACGCTCGGACCGGCTCCTGTCCGGATTTTGGCGGCGCGGAGAACGCCCGCTTGAGACCTTCGATCACCTCGTCGATGCGGGTGATCGGCACCGTACGGGTGTCGATCGGCTTCCGGCCGGCGGGCTTTTCGGTGAGTCGCGACACGTCGAGGTCGCCGTAGGCGGTCAACATCAGCGTGCGCGGGATCGGGGTCGCGGTCATCACCAGAAGATCGACGCCTTTTCCGCCCACACTTTCGGGATTTCCTTTCGCGGCCAGCGCGAGGCGCTGCTCGACACCGAAGCGATGCTGCTCGTCGACGACGGCCAGCGCGAGATCCTGGAAGCGCACGTCGTCTTCGAGCAAGGCGTGGGTACCGATGACGATGGGAATCGCTCCCGAGGCGACGTCGGCGAGCATCTCGTCGCGCGGGCGTCCGCGATCCCGCCCCGTGAGAAGCGCGATGCCGACGCCGAGTGCGTTCGCGAGCGGCTCGATGGTCGCCATGTGCTGGCGTGCGAGGATTTCGGTGGGGGCCATCAGGGCTGCCTGGAACCCCGCCTCGACGGCGTTCAGCATCGCGAGGAACGCAACGACCGTCTTCCCCGAGCCGACATCGCCCTGAAGCAGGCGTAGCATCCGGCGCGGCGCTGCCATGTCCGCGACGATCTCGTCCATTGCGGTCCGTTGACCCGCTGTGAGTTCGAACGGGAGAGCGGCGATGGCCTGGGTCCGTAGCTGGCCGTGGCCCTTCACCGACCGCGTGCTGGTTCCGGACTTGGCGCGGCGCATATGCGCCCGGAACAATGCCAGCGCGAGCTGATTCGCCAGCAGTTCGTCGTACGCGAGACGGGCGCGTGCCGGTGATCGCGGGTCGAGGCTGTCGGCGTCCTCGGGATGGTGGGCGACGGTGAGGGCCTGCGCCCAATCCGGCCACATCTCGCGTTCCTTGTGGACCGGCTCCACCCACTCGGGGATCTCGGGGAGGCGAGCGAGAGCGCCGTTGACCGCTTTCGCGACCACCTTCTGCGTCAATCCTTCCGTGAGCCCGTAGATCGGCTCGATGAGAGGCAGCGTCGCGCGTTGTGCCTCCGAGACGATGTAGTCGGGATGCGTCATCTGCGCCTCGCCGCGGTACCGCTCGATTTTGCCGCTGACGATGCGCGTCGCCCCGATCGGCAGCATGTGCGTCAAGTACTCCTCGCGGCCGTGGAAGAACACGAGCGTCAACTGTCCGCTGCCGTCTCGGAGCCGCACGCGGTAAGGCAGCCGTCTCGTGCGCGGCGGCTCGTGCGACTCCACCGTGGCGGTGATGGTGGCGATCATGCCCTCGGGTGCCTCCGCGATCTTCGGCGCGAAGCGTCTGTCCACAACCGCCACCGGCAGGTGCCACAGGCTGTCGACAACGCGCGGTCCAGTGAGCCGCTCGAACAGCTTGGCGGTGCGCGGTCCCACCCCGGGCAGGGCCGTCACGGGAGCGAAAAGAGGGTTGAGGATCGGCGGTCGCATGCGGCCGAAGCGCGATTATGCGCGCGGTGGGGCTGACATGAGCTGCAGTGTAGCCTATCTAGTAGGCTGATCCGAACGCCACCCGGCGAGACCCCACCGTGGGAGCCCGCCGGGCGTTCGGCGTTGCCCTGTGGGGCGGAATTGAACGGACAGCGATGACGGACGGCGGAACCTCGGACCGTGAAAGGCGTATCAAGAAGCTCCTTTTCCAGAGCCGCCACCGCGGCATGCGGGAGGCGGATTATCTGATCGGCGGCTTCGCCGAACGTCACCTTGCAACCCTCCCGGACGCCCAGATCGACGCCTTCGAGCGGCTGCTGGACGAGCCGGACCCCGATGTCGTGGACTGGATTCTCGACCGCGCGCCGGCGCCCCGTGCCCACCAGGGACCGGTCCTCGACATGATCAAAAAATTCAAGAACGAACGTTAGTACATTGTCTAAGAACGGAAATACGATACCTCAGGCGAGCCTGACAGAGGTCTTTGGCGCGCCGCCCGGGCGCGACGCACAGTTCCTCGCAGAGACCGTGCTGGCCCACGCCAAAGCTGGGGCCGCCGCGTTGGTACACGTCGCGGTCGACGACACGGCAATGGCGCGCATGGCGAACGCGCTGGCGTTCTTCGCGCCGCAGGTCGAGATCCTGTCGTTTCCGGCGTGGGACTGCCTTCCTTACGATCGCAGCTCGCCGAGCGCTGAGGTCGTCAGCCGTCGCATCGCGACATTGTCGATGTTGGCGCAGAAAGCGGGCACCCAGCCGCGCGTCGTGATCACGACCGTCGACGCGCTGATCCAGCGCGTGCCGCCGCCGGAAGCGTTCGCGAAGACGGCGTTCGCCGTCGCGAAGGGCGCACGCGTCGACCTCGATGCCTTGATGGGCTTCCTTGCCGCGGACGGCTACCACCGCGCCGACACGGTGATGGAACCGGGCGAATATGCGGTGCGCGGCGGCATCGTGGACCTGTACCCCGCCGGTGAGGGCGCTCCGGTGCGCCTCGATCTCTTCGGGGACGAAGTCGAGTCGCTGCGACAGTTCGACCCGGCGACCCAGCGCACCACCGACGAGATCGACCGGCTCGAGCTGCGTCCGGTCAGCGAAGTGCTCCTTACACCGGAATCGATCGCGCGCTTCCGCGAGGGCTACCGGGTTGCCTGCGGTCCGGGTACCGACGATCCGCTCTACGAATCCGTGAGCGCCGGCCATCGCCACACCGGCATGGAGCACTGGCTGCCGCTGTTCCACGACCGGCTTGCGACGCTGCTCGAATACACGCCTGACGCCGTGGTGTCGTTCGATCCCGAGGTCGAGGCCGCGCGCGACGCCCAGCTCGAGGAAATCCGGGAGTACTACGAAGCCCGCGCGAACATCGCGGCGCGGCGGTCGGCAATGACGGTCGAGGCGGAGCCTTACCATCCGCTGCCGCCGGATCGGCTGTACCTCACCCGGGAACAGTGGACGGCGATGCTCGGGCCGCGGGCGCGGCTCGCGTTCTCACCGTTTGCCGCGACCGGCGGCAAGAGCAACACGCTGGACGCGGAAGCGCGCATCGGGCGCGACTTCGCGCAGGCGCGCGTGAGTCCCGACGTCAACGTGCTCGATGCGGTGAAAGGGCGAATCGCGGAGGAGCGCAAGGCGGGGCGCCGCGCGATGATCGTCACCTACAGCAACGGCGCCCGCGAACGCATCCAGAGCCTGCTGACAAAGCGCGGCATGGAAGGACTCAAGGCGGTCGAGGCCTGGCCCGAGGCCGCCACGCTCGGAACCTCCGACGTGGCGCTCGCCGTGCTCGGGCTCGAGCGCGGCTGGGTCGCGCCCGACCTGGCGCTGATCACCGAGGAGGACATCTTCGGCGAGCGTCTGGTGCGTCCCCCGCGCAAGCGCCGGAAATCGGATGCGTTCCTGCGTGACGCGACGGCGCTGAACGCAGGTGACCTCGTCGTCCACGAGGAGCATGGCATCGGACGCTACGACGGCCTCATCACTATCGAGGTCGCCGGTGCGCCGCATGACTGTCTGCGGGTTCTTTACGACGGCGGCGACAAGCTGTTCGTACCGGTCGAGAACATCGAGGTGCTGTCGCGCTACGGCGAGGATCAGGGCGCGGTGACCCTGGACAAGCTCGGCGGCGCGGCGTGGCAGGCGCGCAAGTCGCGACTCAAGCAGCGGCTGCGCGACATGGCGGCCGAGCTGCTCAAGATCGCTGCGGCGCGCAAGCTCGCCCGTGCCGAGTCGCTCGCGGTGCCGCCGGGTACGTACGAGGAGTTCGCTGCGCGCTTCCCGTACCACGAGACAGAAGACCAGTTGTCCGCCATCGGTGACACGCTCACCGACATGGCCTCGGACCGTCCGATGGACCGCCTGGTGTGCGGCGACGTGGGCTTCGGCAAGACCGAGGTGGCGCTCCGCGCGGCGTTCGTGGCCGCCCAGGCGGGCGCGCAAGTCGCCGTCGTCACCCCGACGACGCTGCTGTGCCGGCAGCACCACGAGACGTTCCTTGCGCGCTTCAAGGGTTTGCCGATGCGCATCGCCCAGTTGTCGCGTCTGACGACCCCGAAGGATGCGAAGGCGATTAAGGCGGCGATGGCCTCGGGCGACGTCGACATCGTGATCGGCACGCATTCGCTGCTGGCCAAGAGCGTGAAGTTCGGCCGCCTCGGCCTGCTCATTGTGGATGAGGAGCAGCATTTCGGCGTCGCGCACAAGGAGCGACTGAAGCAGCTCCGTGCCGATGTGCACGTGCTCACGCTGACGGCGACGCCGATTCCGCGCACGTTGCAGCTCGCGCTCACCGGCGTGAAGGACATGAGCATCATCGCCACGCCGCCGGTCGATCGACTCGCGGTGCGCACCTTCGTGCTGCCGTACGATCCGGTCGTGATCGGGGAGGCGATCCGACGCGAGCGTTTCCGCGGTGGGCAATGCTTCTACGTGGCGCCGAAAATCAAGGACCTGTCGTCGATCATCGGCGAATTGAAGACGCTGGTACCGGATGCGCGCGCCGTCGCGGTGCACGGGCAGATGCCGGCCGCCGACATCGAAGATGTGATGACCCGCTTCTACAACGGGCAGTACGACATCCTGGTGTCGACGAACATCATCGAGTCGGGACTCGACCTGCCGAACGTGAACACGCTGATCGTCCACCGCTCCGACCTGTTCGGTCTGGCCCAGCTCTACCAGTTGCGCGGCCGGGTCGGTCGCGGCAAGCGCCGCGCTTACGCCTACCTCACGACTCCGCCCGGCCGGAAGCTGGCGGAGACCGCGACCCGCCGCCTGCAGGTAATGCAGTCCCTCGACTCGCTGGGCGCGGGCTTCACCCTGGCCAGTCACGACCTCGACATCCGTGGTGCGGGAAATCTCCTCGGCGAGGAGCAGTCCGGGCACATCAAGGAGGTCGGTATCGAGCTCTACCAGAACATGCTGGAGGAGGCGGTGGCCGAGCTCAAGGGTGCGCCGCCCGAGAGCGTCGAAAGCTGGTCACCGCAGATCGCGCTGTCCGTCCCGGTGCTCATCCCCGAGACGTATGTGCCCGATCTTCCGGTGCGGCTCGCGCTGTACCGCCGGATCGCCGAGCTCGACGATCCCGCGGCGAGCGAATCGTTCGCGGCGGAGCTCGCCGACCGCTTCGGGCCGCTTCCGCAGGAGGTGGAGAACCTGCTCAAGGTGGTGGCGCTCAAGGCGCTGTGCCGCCGCGCCGGGATCGAAAAAGTGGAGGCTGGGCCGAAAGGCGCGGTGATCGCCTTCCGCGACAACAAGTTCGCCAATCCCGTGGGGCTCGTGAAGCTGATCGGCGACAGCGCCGGGACGGTGAAACTCCGGCCCGACCATCGACTGGTGTTCCAGCGCGTGTGGGGCGACGAAGCCACGCGCGTCGCCGGGATCGAGCGCGTGCTCGGCGATCTCGCGAAGGTGGCGGAGGTCGTTCCCGCCTGAAGTCAGAGCAGAGGCTCGCCGACCGTGGCCCGGGCTTCCGATAGGAACGTCCGGGCGCTGTCGTACGGTCGCGCCGTCGCGCGGCCGGACGCAATCCACAGCGTGAACGCCTCGCCGCCGATGCCGAAGGCGGTGTGCGACAACACGTCGTCGATCCGGTACATCAGCGAACGCGCATCCTCGTCGCCGGTGTTGGGCAGCACGACCGCGAATTCGCCGGTGGCGAGCTGGCTGGCCGTGTCCTCGGCGCGGACGAGGCGCTGGATCCAGCGAGCGACCTCGCCATGCAGCCGGTGCGCCTCGGCCTCGCCGTGGCTCGCGATGGCGGCATCGAGGTTGCGGATCGCGAACACGACGAGCGACAGCGGGCGCCTGCGGGAGGCGTGAGCCTCAGTCAGCGTCGCGAGGTGCGCCATCATGAAATCTTCGTTGACGAGTCCGGTGCCCTCATTGAGGAGCGGGGCCGGGACCGCCGAGAGTAGCCGCTCCCGCAGCATTCCGCGCCGGCGCTGGCGATGGCGCTGTGCCGCGATATCGGACGCGAGAGTCTCGATGGAGACGTCGTGGGGCAGCACCAGGCTCGCGCCATGGGCGTAGGCATCGACGGGTCGTTCAGCGAGGCCGCGATCGACGAGCAGCAGCACGGGAAGATGGAACAGACGCGGGTTCTTGCGCAGTTGATGGCAGAGGTTGAACACGGAATCCCGCGAGTGGTCATCGGCGTGTGCGACCAGCGCGCCGCACTCTTCAGCGATCAGCATCCGCTCTGCCCGGAATGCGTCGTCGCAGAACACCGCGCGGACCCCGATGCGGTCCACCGCGCGACGGATCGGATCGGCATCCCGTGTGTCGGGGGTCAGAGCCAGGACAGGGAGCTCGGGCGTCGGTTCGAGCATCGGCCCGGATGAGACGCCGAGCCGCGACAGCGTCAACTGGCGCAGTGCGAATTCGTTGCGCATCGTGGTGAGCCGCGCCAGCGGCTCCAGCCGGAAGAGCGCGGTCGCGGCATCGAGGGGCCCGTCGAACACCTCGTCTACGGCGAAGGGGAGGCTCGCGCGCGGCGTCGCACCGCTGTCGAGAGCGACGACAAGCGGACGGAACGGATCGCAGGCATCCCGCAGCGCGTCGGCGAAGGCGAGTGAGTCTTCGAGCGCTTGGCGATCGGCGAGAATGATGTCGGGGCATTCCGCGCGCGCGGCGTCTACCGCCTGCTGGATGGACTCGGCCCGGTAGGCAGGATGACCGGCTTTGAGGAGATCTTCGGCGAAGGCGCGAAGTGGCCTGCTACTCCCGACGAGAAGCATGCGGACGGATGCGGCCATGACGAATCCCGGCTTGGTCGACCGCACCCCGGCAGAAGTGCCTTAGGGGGGCGACCGTTCGATAGGCATTTGAACGCATGGCGTTAAAGTTTTGGTTAACTTCGAAGGCCACAATTGCGGTGCCCAGCGTCTGTGCCGGGTTGTTTTTGGCCGGCGGGCGCCGGGTTGTGGGAGTACGGGTGATGTCCATGTCGAGCGGCAGTCTGGCCTACACGCTCAAGCGTCATCAGGATTTTCTCGATGGCGTCGAGGGAGGAAAGAGGGCGAACCTCGCCGGGGTCAATCTGTCAGGGCTCAATCTCGACGGCGTCGTGCTGCGGAGCGCGGTCGCCACCGGCGCCGACTTCTCCCGCAGCCTCCTCGTGGGCGCGGACCTCAGCTTCATGGACCTGACGCGCGCCAATCTGATGGTGTGCAATCTAACGCGGGCGAATCTCTTCCGTTCCGATCTGAAGGGCGCGAAGCTCCGCGGCGCGCGGCTGTTGCAGGCAAATCTCAGCGAGGCCGATCTGTGTTCTGGCGCGATCGGAGCGCCGGACGATGCAGGCGCCACCGACCTCCGCGAGTCGCGACTCGAGCGTGCGAACATGGCCAAAGCCGACCTGTCGCGCGCCCACCTGAGCGATGCGTCAGCGACCAGCGCCGACCTTGCCGGCGCCATCCTCATCGACACCGACCTGAGCGGGGCGAAGCTCGCCGATTCCAATCTCGTCGGTGCCCAGATGAGGGGGGCGAATTTGGAGGGTGCCGATCTGTCCGGCGCGGACCTGTCTGGCGCGACCCTTCACGGCTGCAATCTCCGCGGCGCCCGGCTCACGGGCGCGCGCCTCGAAAGCGCCGACCTGACCGGCGCCGATCTCAGCGACACCTTCAGCGCGCGCAAGCTCGAGAGCCTCGGCGTCGACATCCAGAAGGTGCTGCTCGACCATGAGCAGTGGATCGCATCCAACGGCAGCCGCGGGCGTCGCGCGATGCTGCGGGGCGCGGACCTTTCCGATGTCCAGCTCGAGGGACGGAACTTCAACGGCGCGAGCCTCGCCCACGCCAATCTCCGCGGGGCGCTGCTGAGCCGCTGCACGCTTCTGCTCGCCGATCTTACCGGCGCGGATCTCTCCTACGCGTCGCTCGTCATGTCCGACCTCATGGGGGCGAACCTCTCCGGCGCCAATCTCAGCCATGCGCGCCTTCGGCAGGCGAATCTCGGGCCGGCGACGATCTGGCGGCCGGACGGACAACATGCGACCCGTTTGTGGGCCGTAAATCTCTCGGGTGCCGATCTGTCCCACGCAGACCTGTCGAGCGCGAATCTCAAGGAGGCGAACTTCAAGGGCGCCAACCTCACGGAGGCGGACCTCAGCGACGCCGATATCGAGGAGGCCGACTTTCAGGACGCCGTGCTGAAGAACACGGTGCTCAATGCCGAGGCGGCGGCGGCCCTCGGAATCGTTCGACACGACGACAAAGCCTGATCTTTCGGCCGACGCCGGCTTGCGCGGTGCGACAAACGCGCGCTAACGTCTTCGTTTCAATTCGGGACGGAGGATCATCATGGCTCCCAAGGCGCCCATTCCGGCATTCGAAGACCACTGCTGGAAGGACCTGCTCGACGACGAGCTTCTTGAGATCTACTCCGCCTACCAGCGACCCCTGAAGGTCGGCAAGAATCCGGCGCTGCTGGCAATCGACCTCTACAATTCCGCGTATTGGGGCGGCAACGTTCCCGTTGTCGAGGCCAACCGCAAACATCGCGGATCGTGCGGCGAGAACGCCTGGAAGGCCATCGAGCCGACGAAGCGACTGTTCGCGGCAGCTCGCGCGGCGGGCATCCCGGTGATCTACACCACCCGGAAGCCGGACACCCGCGGCGTCAACTCGACGCATCGCGATCACGGCGGCAATGCGCTGCCCGACGACATCTACGACATCTACGAAGCGTTCCCGCCGCAGCCGGGCGAACTCATCATCTACAAGGAACGCGCGTCCGGCTTCTTCGGAACGCCGCTCGTGGCGCATCTGCGGCTCCTCGGCGTCGACAGCCTCATCGTCTGCGGCGAGAGCACGTCGGGCTGCGTGCGCGCGAGCGTGGTGGAGGGATATTCGTACGGCTACCACATGACGGTCGTCGAGGAGTGCACCTACGACCGCTCGATGCTGTCGCACAAGGTCAACCTGTTCGACCTGCACCACAAGTACGCCGACGTGATGAAGGTCGACGACGTCCTGGCGCACCTCGCGAAGATGGCGGCCCGCAAGGTTGCTTGAGCGATTTTAGCGATCGCCGGTCTAAAGCGCCTCGCGCTTCAGCGCGGGGCGCGCTCGCTTCCGGCCTGCAGCGCGCGCAGCTCCGGTGAGCGGAACTCGCGCCAGTAGTTGACCAGCACGACCCACGTCGTGGCGATGATCAGAAGCCAGGGATGGACGAACCAGCCGAGGAAGGCGAGGGCAAAGAAGTACGCGCGCAGCCCGAGGTTGAAGTGGTGCCCCATGAGGTTCGTCATGCGCGCCGCACGCTCGGCGTGGGCGGCCGCGTCGGGCGAGCCTACCTCCGGGGCCGCGCCGATCAGAATCGCGCAGTAGTTCGACATTCGTGACGCCCACGCGAACTGAAAGAACGCGTAGACGAAGATAACGATCAGCAGAAGGACCTTGATCTCCCACGCGGTCTGCGATGTCGCGACCGCGAAAGGAAGGCCCGCGAGCGCGCCGATCGCGCGATCCGACGAGCCGAGCAGCGCGAATAGCCCGCCGATCACCAGGATCGTGGTCGACGCGAAGAAGGTCATGTTGTGGGCGAGGCTCGCGAGAGCATTGACGTCGACCAGCCGGATTTCGCGCCGGCTCATCTCGAGAAGCCACTGTCGTCGGAACCGGTTCATGGCGGCGGAGATGGTCCGCTGCCGTCGGCGGCCGGAACGAGCGAATACGGTGTAGCCGATCCAGGCTACGCCGAAGAAGCCGAACGCAAGAACGTCGAGGGTCTGGAAGTCGCGCATGGCCTCAGCCGATGTGTTCCCGGAAAAGCTCGATCAGCCGCTGCGCCGACGGTGAGAGAGCGCCTGGCTTCGCGGTGAGAACGCCGTGGGAGAGGTCATCGGAGGTGCCGTCGGCCGCTAAGGCGGCGGACCTCACGCGATCGAACGCCATTGTCCACTCCGGAAACGCGCGCTCGGCGCTTTCGCCTGTAGTCGAGAGAGACACTGAAAAACCCCTTTAACGTCGAGACGTCGGACGTGATCGATATTGCTGCAGGGACCGCACCCGGCATGCCCACCTAGATTGGCCTGCGAGCTGCCGACGACTGTTTCGACTTTCCAACGAAAAGCAGGAATACACAAATCCGTGATCTGTGCTTTAATGTCTTGAAATATAGCGGACCCGCCGCTCAGCGGCGCAACCGTGGAGGCGTCATGTCGCGAATCGCCCGGCTGCTTGCGCCCATCGCCTGTTTGGCGGTGGCGATGTCTTCTCCCGCTCGTGCCGACGAGGTCATCAACGTCCTGACGGGGGGCACATCGGGGGTCTACTACCCGATCGGTGTGGCGCTCTCCAATATCTACGCCCAGGAAATTCCCGGAGTTCGCGTCTCCGTCCAGGCGACGAAGGCATCGGTCGAGAACCTGATCCTGCTGCAGCAGGGAAGGGGTGAGATCGCGTTCACCCTCGGCGACACGCTGGCCTTTGCCCGCGACGGCAACGACGAGGCCGGGTTCCGCATGCGACTCGGCAACCTGCGCGGCATCGCCGCCGTGTATCCGAACTACATCCAGATTGTCGCGACCGCTTCGAGCGGCATCCGCACTCTGACCGACATGAAGCGCAAGCGGCTCTCCGTCGGTGCGTCGAAGTCCGGTACCGAGCTCAACGCCCGCGCGGTCCTCGGCGCCGCAGGCCTCGCATATTCGGACCTCGGCCGTGTGGAATACCTCCCGTTCGACGAGTCGATCGAGATGATGCGGGGTGGCCGCATCGATGGCGCCATCCAATCGGCGGGCCTCGGCGTCTCGGCCATCCGCGATCTCGCGTCGTCGATGGACGTGGTCGTGGTCGAAATCCCACCGGCCATCGTGGCGACGATCGGCGCGCCGTACGTGCAGGCCACGATCCCCGGTGGGACGTATCGCGGCCAAGCGCGGCCCGTCGCGACGGCGTCCATTCCGAACTACCTCGTCACCCGGGCCGATCTGCCGGCCAACCTGGTGTACGCGATGACGAAGTCCATGTTCGAACGGCTGGGGGAACTCGCCGTGGCGCACCCCGCGGCCGGGGCCATCAAGCTCGCGCACGCGCTCGACGGGATGCCGATCACGCTCCACCCTGGCGCCGAGCGCTACTACCGGGAAAAGGGACTGCTGCGCTAGCAGCGGCCGTCGACCGTCATGGGCCTGTGCATCCTCGCCAGCGGCTCGGTCGTGAAAGTGTACGCGGCCGTGGCGGCGTTCTCGCTCGTATGGACGCACTCGGTCGAGAAGATCGAATGGCGGGAGGACTGGCGGGTGGATCGAGACCATCTCGCGCTCGTCGAGGCTCATGTTCACGGCATCGGAGCCGGCATGGAGCCGCCCGCCGATGCCCGCCGCGATGAGACGGGCTGGACGTGGACGCCCCACGTAGAGCCGCTGCCGTCCGTTACGTTGCGCCGGTCCGGTGTCGTCGCGGACTGGCGGCTGTGCGTCGATGGCGGGTGTGCGGTACTCGCGACAATGGTGCCGGCCGATGCGGATCCGGTGCTGCTGAAGGCGTGCAATGCGCCGGACGAGTCGCTCGCGCGCGCTCCGGTGTATGATGCGGCGGTGCACGCGGGCAGCGAGGGAGGAACACGTGCTCGATAAGCCGGATGCGGCCGTCAAGGTTTACCGCGACTACACCCAGGAGCAGCTCGACGCCCAATACAACCAACTGTCGATCGTCGGAGACAACTCCGGATACAAGAAGCGCAAGATCGAGGAAAGCGCCCGCGTCCGGGCGAAACTCGAGACCGTGCTCGACGTCGCCTATGGCCCGAGCCGTCACGAATTGCTCGACGTATTCAAGTGCAACCGGTCCGGCGCGCCGACGCTGGTCTTCCTCCATGGCGGGGCGTGGAAAGGGGGCAACAAGGATGAAGTGAGCTTCATCGCCGAGCCGTACGTCGAGGCCGGCGCCAACGTCGTCACCGTCAACTTCGCCCTCGTTCCGGAGGTTCGTCTCGAGGAGCAGGTGCGTCAGGCCGCGGCTGCGGTGGCGTGGACCTACAAGAATGCGCAGACGTTCGGCGGCGACCCGGAACGCGTGTTCGTCACGGGGCATTCGTCAGGCGGGCATCTCACCGGCATGATGATGGTCACCGACTGGAGGAGGTTCGGCGTGCCGGCCGACGCGCTGAAAGGAGGAGCGCCGTTCAGTGGCATGTTCGATCTCGAGCCGGTGCAATTGTCGTGGCGCAACACCTACTTGAAGATGAGCCGTGACGAAGCGCTGGCGCTGAGCGCAATCCGCCGCATCCCGGACCGGCCGCTGCCGCTCGTGATCGGCTACGGCAGTGGTGAACTCGACGAGTTCAAGCGGCAGTCGCGAGACTTCGCCGCGGCATGGCGCAGCCGCGGGTATCCGTGCACAGAGATCGAGCTACCGGCCCTCAACCACTTCGAGGTCCAGCAGCAGATGGCGAATCCGGCGGGGGTGATCGTGCCGGCGATCCGCCGAATGATGGGCGTGTGATCGAAGTCTCAGAAGCCTAAAAAGAAAGAGTTTTCAGTCCTCTATATGGGAATATGAAGGTTTCGGTTGAGTCGTCTCCGGCCGCTCGATTTCGCCGCGAGTCATCACGCTGTCATCGATCCGTCACCATCATGCAAACCATGATCCGTAGCTTCCAGCCCGTGGAATTCGGCTGTGCCGAAGCACTTACTCCCATAGCTCCCCCTGGAGGAGAATGCCTGTGAAGCTACACACCCTCATCGCCGCGGCCGCGCTGTCCGTCGTCGCCGGCGCAGCAAGCGCCATGGATATTTCCGGTGCCGGCGCGACGTTCCCGTACCCGATCTACGCCAAGTGGGCGGACGCCTATAAGAAGGAAACGGGCAACGGCCTCAACTACCAGTCGATCGGATCCGGCGGCGGCATCCAGCAGATCAAGGCGAAGACCGTCACATTCGGTGCCTCCGACCTGCCGCTCGAGGTCAAGGATCTCGATGCCGCCGGCCTCATGCAGTTTCCGACGGTGATCGGCGGTGTCGTGCCGGTGATCAATGTCCCCGGCGTGAAGCCGGGCGAGATCACGCTCGACGGCGCGACGCTCGCGAAGATCTATCTCGGCGACATCAAGAAGTGGAACGACGCCGCTATCCAGAAGCTAAACCCGGAGGTCAAGCTGCCTTCGACCGCGATCGCAGTGGTCGAGCGTTCGGACGGCTCGGGCACCACGTTCATCTTCACGAACTATCTCTCGAAGGTGAGCCCCGAGTGGCAGTCGAAAGTCGGCGCCAACACATCCGTGCAGTGGCCGACGGGCATCGGCGCGAAGGGGAACGAGGGAGTCGCGGGTCAGACGGCGCAGACGCGGGGCGCCATCGGCTATGTCGAATACGCCTACGCCAAGCAGAACAACATGACGTATGTGAAGCTGGTGAATAAGGCCGGCAAGACGGTTGCGCCGACGGCCGCCGCCTTCGCGGCCGCTGCCGCGAACGCCGACTGGAGCGGTACGCCGGGGTTCCGGGTGATCCTCACCGACCAGCCGGGCGATGGCGCGTGGCCGATCGCCGGCGCGACCTTCATCCTGATCCACAAGCAGCCGGCTAATCCGGCCGCCGCTGCCGAAGCCCTGAAGTTCTTCTCGTGGGCCTTCGACAAGGGCGGCAACATGGCCGAGCAACTCGATTACGTAACTCTGCCGAAGAACGTCCAGGACACGATCCGCAAGGCCTGGTCGGAAAACATCAAGGACACCAGTGGCAAGCCGCTCTACGCCATGCGCTGACGCGTACCGTTTCGGGAATGGGCCGGAATTCCCGGCCCATTCCTGTGGTTCTCAGTTTTCTTCCGCACCTTCAGCCACCTTCGACGATCATGCCCGCCGACACGACCCTTGACCCGGCCCTTGCGTTCCGCAGTCGCCGTGTCCGATGGCTGAAGGCATGCGACCGCGCCTTCCACGGGCTGACGTTCGTTTCGGCGGTCGTGGTGCTGCTGCTGCTCGGTGGTGTCATCGTCGCCCTGATCGATGGTGCGATCCCGGCGCTCGGAAAGTTCGGAATCGGCTTCCTCTCGACTGACGCCTGGAACCCGGTCACCGAGATCTTCGGCGCGCGTGCGCCGATTTACGGCACGTTGATGACGTCCGCCATCGCCATCGTGATCGGTGTTCCGGTGAGTCTCGGGATCGCGATCTTCCTCACCGAATTCTGTCCGCGGCGCCTGCGTCGGGCGATCGGCATCGCGATCGAGCTCCTCGCCGGCATTCCCAGCATCATCTACGGTATCTGGGGGTTGTTCTTTCTTGCGCCGTTTCTGCAGCGCTACATCCAGCCGGGGATCATCGACGCGGCCGAGGGCATACCGATCCTCGAGGATCTGTTTGCCGGGCCGCCGTACGGCATCGGCATGGGTACGGCCGGAATCATCCTCGCCATCATGATTCTTCCGTTCATCACCTCGATCGCCCGTGATGTCTTCGAGACGGTACCGGCGGTGTTGAAGGAGTCCGGCTACGGGCTCGGCTGCACCACATGGGAGGTGGTCCGCCATATCGTCATTCCGTACACCCGGGTGGGTATCGTCGGCGGTGTGATGCTCGGGCTCGGCCGCGCGCTCGGCGAGACCATGGCCGTCACCTTCGTCATCGGCAATGCGCACCGCATCAGCGCCTCCGTCTTTGCGCCGGGCACGACGATCTCGGCCGCAATCGCCAACGAATTCACCGAGGCGGTCGGCGACGTCTACAAGTCGTCGCTGATTGGACTCGGCCTCATCCTCTTCCTAATCACCTTTATCGTACTGGCCGCGGCGCGGCTGATGCTGATGAAGCTCGGGAATCGTCCGTCCCTATGAACACGCAGCTCTATCGCCGGCGTCGGATGACGAATATGGTCGTGGTCGTGGCGGCTTTCGCCGCGGCGGGCTTCGGCCTTATCTGCCTTACCTGGGTGTTGTGGACGCTTGTCGTGCGGGGCGCCGCCGGTCTCACCCTGGATGTCGTGACGGAAATGACCCCGCCGCCGGGTTCCGAGGGCGGTCTTCTCAACCCGATTATGGGCAGCCTCGTTCTGACCGGCCTTGCGACCGTCATCGGAACGCCGCTCGGGATTCTCGCCGGCACGTACCTTGCCGAATACGGGCGCTACAAGAAGATCACCGTGGTGATCCGTTTCATTAACGACGTGCTGCTCAGTGCGCCTTCGATCGTGGTCGGGCTGTTCGTCTACGAGGTGCTCGTGCTCCAGATGGGCCACTTCTCCGCCTGGGCCGGGGTCGCGGCGCTCAGCATCCTCGTCCTGCCGGTCGTGATCCGGACCACGGAGGACATGCTGGGCCTCGTGCCGAACTCCTTGCGCGAGGCGGCGGCGGCCCTCGGCGCGCCACGTTGGATGGTGATTCGCTACGTTGCGTATCGTGCGGCGATGAGCGGCCTGATCACCGGCGTGCTGCTGGCGATCGCGCGGATCAGCGGCGAGACCGCGCCGCTCCTGTTCACCGCGCTCAACAACCAGTTCTGGAGCACCGACCTCAACGCGCCGATGGCGAGCCTGCCGGTCACCATCTTCCAGTTCGCGTTGAGCCCTTATCCGCAGTGGCAGCAGCTCGCGTGGACGGGCGCGCTGCTGATCACGCTGGCGGTGCTCGCACTCAACATCATCGCTCGCACGATCGCCTCGCGGAAAAGGACACGCTGATGTTCGACGTCGCCAACAGGAAGACCGCGGACACGGCGGAGAGGCTCGCCGAGAAGATCAGCGTCCGATCGCTCCGCTTCTATTACGGCGAGATCGAGGCGATCCGCGGCGTGAGCCTGCCGTTCTACCACCGGAAGATCACGGCAATCATCGGCCCGTCGGGGTGCGGCAAGTCGACGCTGCTGCGGGTTCTTAACCGCATGTACGATCTGTATCCCGACCAGCGTGTCGAAGGGGAGGTGCTGATGGACGGCACCAACATCCTCGACCCGAAGTTCGACCGCAACATGCTGCGCTCGAAGGTCGGCATGGTCTTCCAGCGCCCGACGCCGTTCCCGATGTCCATCTACGACAACATCGCGTTCGGCATCAGGCTCTACGAGCGGCCGAGCCGCAGCGAACTCGATCACCGGGTCGAACACGCGCTGCGCGGCGCCGCGTTGTGGGACGAGGTCAAGGACAAGCTGCAGGCGAGCGGCCTCAGCCTGTCGGGTGGCCAGCAGCAGCGACTGTGCATTGCCCGCACCATAGCGGTGAATCCGGAGGTGATCCTGCTGGACGAGCCCGCATCGGCGCTCGATCCCATCTCGACGTCGAAGGTCGAAGAGCTGATCGACGAGCTGCGCGAACGGTTCACCATCGCCATCGTCACGCACAATATGCAGCAGGCGGCACGCGTGTCGGACTTCACCGCCTTCATGTACCTCGGTGAGCTGGTGGAGTTCGACGAGACCGTGTCGATGTTCACCAATCCGAAGGACAACCGCACCCAGGACTACATCACAGGCCGTTTCGGCTAGCGCGCCGCGGCTTGACTTTAGGCGTTTTCGACAATCAGAATTCCTCCAAAGGCAAACACGGCCGCCACATGCCGGCCGAGGGAGGCACTGAAATGTCGATCGCAACCGTTCCGGGCGAACCGAAGCTCCTGTTTCCGGTCCTGCGACCGTTCTACGAAGTGGTGGAGCCGTTATCCTGGCCGCTGATTCGCGCCGCCGTCGGCGCGATCTTCCTGATCCACGGCATCGGGCACATTCCGCCCGACAACTTCGCCAAATGGTCGGCGTCGCTGGTGACGCGCGGCTATTTCCCGGCGCCAGAGTTCGCGTACTTCCTCGTCTTCATTGAGACGGTCGGCGCGGCCTGCGTCGTCCTTGGGCTGTTCACCCGCTTCTTCGCGAGCGCGATCGCGATTGAGCTCGGCGTGATGGCGATGTTCGAGTTCGGGCCGAACGGCTTCAACTGGAACAACAAGGGGTACGAGTACGCCTTGATGTGGGGACTCGTCTTCCTGGCGATCGCATTGCGCGGCGGCGGCCCGTACTCGCTCGATCGCCGCCTCGGTAAGGAACTCTAGCCGCGACGCGCTTCCTCGACGGTCCGGTTGAGGGCGTCGAGGAAGCGCGAACGGTCCTGTTTGGTGAACGGCGGCGGGCCGACCGTCGTCTCGCCCAGCTCGCGAAGGTGACGCGAGATTTCGCGGCCGGCGAGGGCGCTGCCGATGTTGTCCCTGGTCCAGCGGTGACCGCGCGGGGTCAGCGCGAGCGCGCCTTTCTCAAGACACCGTCCGGCGAGCGGGATGTCCCCGGTGACGCAGATATCCGATGGGGCGATGCGTTCGGCGATCCAGTCGTCGGCTGCATCCGGCCCCTGACCGACGAAGATCAGAGACGCATTCGGGGAGCGGGGCGGGAGAATGGGTCGCGATCCGTTTGTGACGATGTATACCCTGAGGTCAATCCGGTCGGCGACGCGCATCACCTCGTCTCGGACCGGGCACGCATCGCCGTCGACGTAGAGCGCCGTCAAGGACCGTCCTCTCCGTAGCGGATGTCGACCACCTCGATCGACTCCCTGCCGGCGGGTGTCCGCAGCTCAACGGTGTCGCCCTTGCGCGCTTTCAGAAGCGCGCGGGCGATCGGCGAGATCCAGCTCACGTAGCCGCGCTCGATATCCGCTTCGTCGACGCCGACGATCTTGACCGTGCGCGGGACGTCGTTCTCGTCGGCGTAGGTGACGGTCGCGCCAAAGAACACCTGCTCGCGATTCTTCTGGTCGCGAGGATCGACCACCTGGGCGGTCTCGAGTCGCTTCGATAGATACCGCACGCGCCGATCGATCTCACCGAGGCGCTTCTTGCCGTAAATGTAGTCGCCGTTCTCGGAGCGATCGCCGTTGCCGGCGGCCCAGGAGACGCGCTCGACGATCTTCGGGCGTTCGACGCGGAGCAGTTGTCGGAGCTCTTCCTGCAGACGCGCGAATCCTGGCGGCGTCATGTAGTTCCTGGCACTGGCCGGAAGCGCGGGCGCGGCGTCGACGCCGTCGTCTTCGGGCTGGTCGCCTTCCTTCACGAATGCCTTGCTCATATCCGTTCTACGTCCCCGGGCCGCCGGAGTTCCGATCCTCATTTCGTTTTTTAAGCGGATATGACCTGCCGCAACAAGTCCGTTTGCCGAACGGAGCCGTTCCCGAACGCACTGGTGTCCGATAACATTCGCGCGAATACCCGGTTGCGTTCGGACATTACAGGAGGCGGCTCGTGCTCTCCCGCGAAGACAACGAATTGCTGACGCGCGTCGGCCCCGGCACCCCGATGGGCGAGCTAATGCGCCGCTACTGGATTCCAGCGGCGTTCTCGCATCAGGTGCAGAAGCCTGACGGTCCGCCGATCCGCGTCAGGTTGCTCTGCGAAGATCTGGTCCTGTTCCGCGACACCCAGGGACGGGTCGGTCTCGTGGACGAGAAATGCCCGCACCGCACGGCGTCGCTGTTCTTCGGACGCAACGAAGAGGGCGGCCTGCGCTGCGTTTACCACGGCATCAAATTCGACGTGGAGGGCAACTGCACGGACATTCCATGCGTCCCGCAGCTCAGCGAGGCCGAGTGCCGCAACGTCGCGAAGAAGCTCGCGGTTAAGGCGTATCCCTGTCTCGAGCGCGGCGACGTGATCTGGACCTACATGGGGCCTTCGGAGCTCAAGCCCGCATTTCCCGAACTCGAGTGGACGATGCTGCCGGCGTCGCACCGGTTCGCCACGCGCCACATTCAGGAGTGCAATTGGCTCCAGGGCTTCGACGGAGGCTTCGATTCCAGTCACCTCTCCTTCCTCCACAGCGGCGCGGTCGACCTGCGCAAGGGCAACACGGACAAAGATCGGCGCATTCCGCCGTCGCGCTACGAGGTCGTGCCGATGGACTTCGGATTCGCCTGCGGCGGCGGCCGAGATCTGGGCAACGGCATGGTGTCGTGGCACGTCGACGTGATGCTGATGCCGTTCCACAAGATCATCCCGTCGGTGCCGCGGGCCGCCCACGTCTGGGCGCCGATCGACGATTACAACACGATGCTCTACAGCATCAACTTCCATCCGACGCGGGCGCTCACCGACGAGGATCTCGAGCGCGAAAAGGCGTGGCGCGGCATCCACACCGAAAACCTGCCCGGCAGCGATCGCGCAATCGCGAACAAGGACAACGATTACCTGATCGACCGCGAATTGCAGTCGAGCGGGCGCTCGTACACCGGAATGAAGGGACTCGGCATCCAGGATTGCGCGCTGCAGGAGTCGATGGGGCCGATCGCCGACCGCAGCCAGGAGCGGTTGCTGCCGAGCGATCTGGCGCTGGTGCAGATTCGCCGACTGCTGCTGAAGGCTGTGCGAGATCATATGGCCGGAAGGCCGATCCCGGGACTTGACCCCACGTGCTTTCGCGTGCGCTCAACCCGCTTCGAGGCGCCGAACGACGCGCCGGTCGCCGACATGATCCGTCAGCACCTGAGCCTCGACACGCCGGTCGCCGCGCAGTAGGCGGCATCACACATAGAAGAAAGTTAAGGGAGCACCATGAACGGCGCTGACCTCGTTGCCGAAATCCTCAAGCGCGAAGGAACCGAATTCCTCGCAGCGTATCCCCGAAACCCGCTGATCGACGCGTGTGCGGCGATCGACATCAAGCCGATCCTCTGCCGCCAGGAGCGGGTGGGGGTCGGCATGGCGGACGGGTTCTCGCGCATCCGTCGCGGCAAGCAGAACGGCGTCTTCGCCGCCCAGCAGGGACCCGGCATCGAAAATGCCTTTCCGGGCGTGGCCCAGGCCTACACGGAGAATGTGCCGCTGCTGGTGATTCCCACCGGTTATCTCGCCGATCGCCAGTACATCAAGCCAACGTTTCGCGCCGCAGACGTCTACCGGCCGGTGACGAAATGGAGCGCGATGGCGCATTCGGTGCAGGAGTTGCCGGAGCTGCTTCGCCGGGCCTATCACGCGATGCGCTCGGGCAAGCCCGGGCCGGTGCTGCTGGAGGTCCCAACCGACGTCTTCGAGGCCGAATACCAGGGCCGGCTGGACTACACCCCGGTGCCGCCGCTGCGCACCGCGCCCGATCCCGAGGGGGTGAGGAAAGCCGCGGAAATGCTGCTCACCGCCAAACACCCGGTGCTGTGGGCGGGGCAGGGCGTCCTGTACGCCGAGGCGAGCGGGCGCCTCGCGGAGCTTGCCGAACTCGTCCCGGCGCCGGTGCTGACGACCAATCCCGGCAAGAGCGCGATCCCGGACAGCCATCCCTTGGCGCTCGGCGGGTCGACGGGAGAGCGCTCGAAGATGTTCGCCGAGTACCTCAACCGCGCCGACCTGGTATTCGCGATCGGCTCGAGCCTGACGAAAACCTCGTTCGGTCCCACGGTTCCGGCCGGAAAGGCAATCGTCCATTCCACCAACGAGGCGTCCGACATCAACAAGGACTACCGTGTCGAGCACGGTCTCGTCGGCGACGCGGCGCTCGTCATCGATGCGCTGATCGCCGAGATCAAGCGTCAGCGTCCGATCGCCGACCGCGCGAAGCTCACGGTGCTCAAGGACGAGGTCGCCGCGATCAAGAAGGCGTGGCTCGCCGAGTGGAAAGCCCAGCTCGAGTCCGACGAGGTACCCATCAATCAGTACCGTGTCATTCACGAGCTGCTGCGTCAGGTGGACCGCGACAACGCGATCGTCACGCACGACTCCGGCTCGCCCCGCAAGCAATTGCTGCCGTTCTGGGAGACCACCAAGGGCGGTTCGTACATGGGTTGGGGCAAATCGACCCAGCTTGGCTACGGGCTCGGCATCATCATGGGTGCGAAGCTCGCCGCTCCCGACAAGATCTGCATGAATGTGATGGGAGACTGCTCGTTCGGCATGACCGGTATGGACATCGAGACCGCCTCCCGAAATGGGATCGCGATCCTGACGGTGGTGTTCAACAACCAGGTGATGGCGTGCGAGCGCCATGTCATGGGTGTCTCGACCGCGAAGTTCGGCGCGCTGTCGGTCGGCGGCAATTACGCCAAGCTGGCCGAGGCGCTGAACGTCGGCTCGCGGCGCGTCGAGAAGCCGGCCGAGATCGCGCCTGCCATCAAGACGGCGCTCGAAACGCTGCAGGGCGGCAAACCCTTCCTGCTCGAGATCGTCGCGAAGGAAGGATACGACTTTTCGCGATACAAGTAGTCTCGCTCGTGAACGCGACGAAAAGACCGCGCACGACGACATAACAGGGGAGCGGAAAATGGGACGTGTTGTTTCGGGCGCGATCGCCGTCGGAGTCGCGGCGGTCGCCTTCATCGCGACCGGGCCGGCGGAAGCGCAAAGCTTTTACGCGGGGAAGACCGTGACGATTATCGTCAGCACCGGCGGCGACGACAGTTATGGCTATATCGCGCGGGCCTTCGCGCAGCACATGCCGAAGTACATTCCGGGGCAGCCGACAATGATCGTCAAGGCGATGCCGGGCGCCGGCAACGTGCTGGCGACAAATCACCTCTACAACATCGCGCCGAAGGACGGCACCACGATCGGCACGATCAACAATGCGATCCCGCTGCATCAGGTGCTGGACGGACGCGGCGTCCACTACGACGCCAGCAAGTTCAACTGGCTCGGCTCCACAGGCACGTACAACTCGGTCGCGTACGTCTGGCAGAGCGCCGGCATCAAGACGATCCAGGACGTGATGTCGAAGGAGGTGATCCTCGGCGGGACTGGAGCAGGGTCGAGCATCGTCATCTATCCGACCGTGATGAACAACGTACTCGGCACCAAGTTCAAGATCGTGCTCGGGTACAAGAGCGTGTCCGAGATCAACATCGCCATGGAGCGCGGTGAGGTGCAGGCCCGCACCGGGAGCTACGCCGACCTCCAGAGCGAGCATCAGGACTGGCTCGATCAGAAGAAGGTCGTGCTGCTCACGCAAATCGGCAGCAAGCCCGACAAGGCGATTCCGTCCGACGTGCCTCTGGTGGTCGACCTCGCGAAGACGGACGAGCAGCGTCAGATCCTGAAGCTGATCGCGTCGCCGATCGGCCTCGGGCGGCCGTACCTCGCGCCGCCCGACGTCGACACGGATCGCGTGGCCCTCCTGCGCAAGGCCTTCCGCGAGACGATGGCGGACAAGGGCTTCCTCGGCGATATGGCCAAGCTGAAGATTGACGTGGACCCGGTCAGCGGTGACGACATCGCCCAGATCGTGAATGAAACCGTAAACGCGTCGCCGGAAATCGTCGCGAAGGCCAAGGCAGCGATGGGCGAGGGCGCCTCGTCGCAGTAGGCGCGGATGCCCGGGCAGAATCGCGCGTCGGTTTGGAAAAAACCGGTTTGCATACGAAGGATCGGCGCGCAACACATTGAACTGCAATGAGCCGCCCCGAGGCGCATTTCGAATAACTGGCGGAACCCTTCCAGCAGCGCAGCGTTGTTTATTTACGCTCGCCGGTTGAAAAACGCAGGGCGAACCATGGCTCTCACGAGCCAAGGACATCGCAGCGGA
The DNA here is from genome assembly GCA_050260515.1 of Gemmatimonas sp. Lineage (GTDB taxonomy): Bacteria > Pseudomonadota > Alphaproteobacteria > SMXQ01 > SMXQ01 > DATJIG01. Next base: position 73,343 of record JBLNCI010000022.1, on the reverse strand, counting down.
AATAGATCGACGGGCATCTGCATTGAACCAGCAATGGTCCAACGCCGAGGGAAGCGAGGTGGGCAACCACCTCGCTTCTTCGTTTTGCGCCATTGGCGCCCCATCGGCAGAGGGACAGCGATGCCCCTGACGGGAAAAGTCGCCCTGGTGACCGGGGCGGGCACGGGCATCGGCAGGGGTGCGCTCAGCGACACGGAGGGGGAGGTCCGCGCGACCGGCGAGGCGATCCGCACCGCGGGCGATGGCGAAGCTATCCCTCTCGTCGCCGATGTCGGCGAGGCCGAGCAGATGCGCGTCGCCATCGCCGCCTCGTGGACACGTATGGGCGTCTCGACATCGCCGTTGCAAACGCCGGGATCAACGGCGTCCAACCAAAAAGCAGCAGGCCGGATCGCTGACTCGCTAGCCGTTGGCCCGCTGCGGTTCCGCCAGCTCTTCGATGGCGGCGGCCTGCTTGTTCCGGAGGTGATGGAAAAGAATGTCGCTCAATTCGGAGCCGTCACGCCGCCGAAGAGCATCGAGGATCGACTCGTGTTCGCGCATCGCTTCACCCCAACGATCGCGCTTACGAGCGAGGTTAGCCGCGTAACGGACTCTACGGATTCGCGCGGTGTACGATTGGTATGCCGCCGTCAGGGCGCTGTTGCGGGCCGCCTCGACGATCCTCCGGTGGATCGCCTGATTGGCGTCGAAATAGCCATGCATGTCGCGGCGCAGGTAGTGCGCGTACATCTCGTGATGCAGGCGCTCGATCTCGCCGATCTCGTCATCGGTAATGACCTCGCACGCCAAACGGCCGGCGAGCGACTCCAGTCCGGCGACGAGTTGGAAGAGCTCCTGGATATCGTGCGGGTCGAGGGTGTGGACGCGGGCGCCGCGGTTGGGCAGGAGATCGACGACGCCTTCAGAGGCGAGCACCTTGAGCGCCTCCCGCAGCGGCGTGCGCGACACCCCGAAGAGCTCGCAGAGTTGCCGTTCGGGAATGCGGGCGCCGTCGGAAAGGTTACCTTCGACGATGTAGTCGCGTAACCGCGCCAGTATCTCGCCGTGCAGCGATTGGGCTGCGTCCGAACCCTTTGGCGTCAGCCGGGTCACGCGGGAGGAGGTTTGTTCGCTCGGTGCTGGGACGGACATGGCAGATAATTAGCCTCTCTCCCGTCGGGTGTCTATTCTGAATGCAAAATTTCATTTGCACGACGCCATCATGAATGCAATAGGTTGGCCTCGCGCGAGATTAGCGTAAACGCCTAAGGGGGCGATATGAGCGACGGGGTCGGACGGCATTTCCTGCAAATTCCAGGGCCAAGCCCGATTCCGGAGCGCGTCCTCCGCGCCATCGCGTCGCCGGTGATCGATCACCGCGGACCTGAGTTCGCGCGCCTCGGCAAAGAGGTTCTCGACGGCTGCCGACAAGTGTTCCGGACCGCGGGGCCGGTCATCATCTATCCGTCATCGGGCACCGGCGCCTGGGAAGCCGCGATCGTGAACACCCTGTCGCTGGGCGACAAGGTGCTGATGGCCGAGACCGGCCATTTCTCGATGATGTGGCAGCAGATGGCGGAACGGTGGGGGATCACCGTCGAGCTGATTCCGAGCGACTGGCGCCGAGGCGCCGATCCGTCACAGATCGAAGCGCGTCTCGCGGAAGACAGCGCGAAGCGCATCAAGGCGGTGATGGTGGTCCACAACGAGACCTCCACTGGTGCCACCAGCAACATCGCCGGCGTACGCAAAGCCATCGACCGCGCACGCCACCCGGCGTTGCTGCTGGTGGATACGATCTCATCGCTCGGATCGGTGGATTACCGGCATGACGAATGGGGCGTCGACGTCACCGTCTGCTGTTCCCAGAAGGGGCTGATGTTGCCGCCGGGCCTCGGCTTCAATGCCATTTCCGAGAAGGCGCGCGCCGCAGCGAAGACGAACACCATGCCGCGGTCCTATTGGGATTGGGAGGACATGCTGAAGCCGAACGCCACCGGCTTCTTCCCCTACACGCCGGCGACGAACCTGCTGTACGGGCTGCGCGAATCCATTGCCATGCTTCTCGAGGAAGGCCTCGATGCGGTCTTCGCGCGCCACCAGCGGCTGGCGGCGGCCACGCGCACGGCGGTCGCGGCGTGGGGGCTCGAGGTGTTTTGCCGAAACCCCGCCGACTATTCCCCGGTGCTGACGGCTGTCATGATGCCTGCTGGCCACGATGCGGATCGCTTCCGCCGCGTGGTTCTGGAGAAGTGCAACATGTCGCTCGGTGCCGGCCTGTCGAAGGTCGCGGGCAAGCTGTTCCGCATCGGCCATCTTGGCGCGTGCAACGATCTCACGTTGCTGGGCGCGCTGAGCGGCGTCGAGATCGGGCTCGGGCTCGCAGGCGTGCCGCATACGCCTGGTGGCGCCGACCGCGCGCGAGATTATCTCGCGCAGCGGCTCAAGGAAGCACGTCCGGATCTCGTTCCCGCGGAATGACGGCTGCCCACATACATCTGAATTGAGAGAACGACGCCCATGCTGACTCAAGAACAAAGCGATCTCCTGACGCGGACCGGTCCGGGAACTCCTGGCGGGAAATTGCTTCGCAGCTACTGGCAACCCATCGCAGCGTCGGAAGAGATGCCGATCGGTGGTGATCCTCTACCGATCACGATCATGAGCGAGGAGCTCGTTCTCTTCCGTGACGACAAGGGGCGCCTCGGCCTGATCGGGCGACACTGTGCGCATCGCGGAACGGATCTGTCGTACGGTCGCGTCGAGGACGGCGGACTGCGCTGCCTCTATCACGGGTGGCTGTTCGACATTAACGGCAAGTGCATCGAGCAGCCGGCGGAAAAGTCCGGTGGCAAGGCGTTCTGCGACCGCATCAAGCACGTCGGATATCCGGTCCAGGAGAAGGGCGGCTGCATCTGGGCCTACATGGGCGAGGGCGAGCCGCCGCTAATCCCCGACCTGCAGTTCCTCACCGCCCCGGAGCCGAACCGGCTCGTGTTCCGCACGCTGCAGACGTGCAACTGGCTCCAGGGGCTTGAAAGCGTCATCGATCCGGCGCACACGACGTATCTGCACCGTCGCCCGATCGGCACGCGCAGCATTCGCTCCGGCAACGATGTGGCCGCCATGCGCGGCACCGAGCCGCCGCAGGTCTCGACCGAGAACACCAGTCTCGGCCTTCGCATCTACGCGCTGCATACGTCGTCGAACGGCGGCAAGTACCTGCGGGTCAACAACTACGTCTACCCGTGCGGGGCAACGCCGACGACCGGCAACGCACGCGCCGGATACCAGGGCCGCTGGTACGTTCCGAGGGATGACTTCAGTCACTGGGGATTCGAGTTCCACTATCGCCACCACGAGCCTCTGGACAAGGAGGCGCTGCGCAAGTTCCGGGCCGAGAACATCGGACCGGACTTCCGCCACGTCCGGCGGCCCGAAAACCGCTACATGCAGGACCGCGAGGAGATGAAGGCCGGGCGCAGCTTCTGCGGGATGGGGGAATACTTCCCGGCGCAGGACGCCTTCGCCATCGAAACCCAAGGTGCGATTCGCGATCGTACCAAGGAGCATCTCGGCGCGACGGACGTCGTCATCGCCGCGATGACGCGGACGCTGCTGAAGGCTGTGGAACAGATGCAGCAAGGCAAGGAGGCGCCGGGACTGCTGCGCAACAGCCCAAAGGATTTCCTCGCCGACTTCATCTGCTTCGAAGGCCCGATTGGAAATGACGATGACGGCCCGAGCTATTGCCGGCGCGCGTTGGCAAGCACCGCGGCAGAGTAGCAAACGATCGGATCGCCACACGCGAGTGCCGTTGGTCGCGGCATTCCGATCCGAACTTTCTGATTTGCAGGAGCGATTGATGAGTTGGAAGTTCCGCTTGTTTGCTGTGTGCCTTGCCTGCGCCGGATTCCCGGCGGGTATGGCTTCCACCGTCTCGGCGAAGGATTTCTTCGCAGGCAAGCAGATCGAGGTGCTGATCGGGAACGACGCCGGAACCGCATACGATCTCTACGCCCGTGTCATGACCGACAATATCGGCCGCTTTATTCCCGGAAATCCGACCATGATTCCGCGCAATATGCCCGGTGCGAGCGGGCTGCGCGTCATGAACTACCTGCGTCAAGCCTCGGCCAAGGACGGCACGGTTTGGGGCACGATCAACCGCAACCTGGCGACCGAGACGCTTCTGTTCCCGGACCAAACGAAGGCGGTGTTCAAGAGCCCGCTCGAGTTCAGGTGGATCGGCAGCCTCAACACCGAGGTGGGCGTCGCTGCGGTCTGGCACTCCACCGGAATCAAGTCGTGGGAAGAGACGCTCACGAGGCCGACCATCGTGGCGATGGCGAGTTCCCAAGGCGGTGCCGGTGCTCGCGTCCTGAACTCGATCCTCGGCACGAAGTTTGAGCAGGTCTGCTGCTACGGCGGGGACGCCAACCAGAATCTCGCGATCGAACGCGGCGAGGTCGAGGGACGAGTGGGTTGGTCCTGGTCGAGTCTCTGGGCCACCAAGTCGGACTGGCTCGAGAGCGGAAAAATCCGGCTTCTGATGCAGGTCGGGCTGGAGAAGAACCGGCAAATCCCCGGGGATGTCCCGCTGGTGCTCGATCTTGTCAAGAACGAGCGGGACAAGCAGGCGCTCAAGATCATCTTCGCCGATCAGTCGATAGGCCGTCCTGTGCTCATGCCGGCGGGCGTACCCGATGAGCGGGTCGCCGAGATCCAGCGCGCGTTCATGGAGATGGTGAAGGACCCGCAGTTCCTCGCTGCGGCCGAGAAGCGTCATCTCGAGATCAACGACCCGAAATCCGGTGAGGAGATCGAGAGCTTGCTCAAGGACGTTTACAGTTCGCCCGAGGACATCGTCGCCGTCGCGCGCAAGGCCTTGGCGGAAGGCGAATACAAGGCGCGACCCGGCGGCAACAAGAAGTAGGGCCCGGATACTTCCACACCGAGATAAGCGGAACATGGCGATCTATCAACGAAGCGTCCGGCAGACGTTCTCTCGCCGTCTCCTCGCGGAAGGAGCGGTCGGGTGACGATGATTGCATCCCGCCTTTCTGCGCTCGCGACGCTCACCGCCCTCGCCGCTCTGATGGCGACCCCGAGTAGGGGCGCTGCAGGACAGGAGTTCTTCGCGGGCAAGACCGTCGATCTGTTCATCACCCAGGACGCGGGCTCCGGCTACGATCTTTACGCGCGCCTGATGGCGGACAGCATCGTCCGCTTCCTGCCGGGGAAGCCGACAATCGTGCCGCGCAACATGCAAGGCGCGGGCGGCATGCGGGTCATGCAGTACCTTTACAAGGTGGCCCCCAAGGACGGCACGGCGTGGGGCGCGGTCGATCGCGGCGTCGCGGTCGAGCCGATCCTGTATGGCAAGGATTCCAAGGCACCGTACAAGGACCCGCTCGAATTCAACTGGATCGGCAGCCTGAACACCGAGGTCGGCGTGGCCGCGGTCTGGCATACCACCGGCATCAAATCGTGGGAGGAGCTGCGCACGCGTCCTACCATCGTGTCGATGGCCAACTCGCAAGGTGGCTTCGGCGCGCGGGCTCTGAACGCTGTGCTCGGGACCAAATTCCGTCAGGTCTGCTGCTACGGCTCCGACAGCAATCAGAACCTCGCGATGGAGCGCGGCGAGGTCGAGGGCCGAGTCGGCTGGTCGTGGTCGAGCCTGCGAGTGTCGAGCATGGAATGGCTGCAGACCGGGAAGATCAAGCTGCTGATGCAGGTCGGGCTGCAGAAGAACAAGGATATTCCCGCGGACGTGCCGCTGGTCCTCGATCTCGCGCAGGGCGACAAGGACAAGGCGGCGATCACCATCATGTTCGCGAACCAGTCGATGGGCCGACCCTTCCTGATGCCGCCGGGAGTCCCCGCGGAGCGGGTCGCCGAGGTCCGACGGGCCTTCGTCCATATGGTGAAGGATCCGGAGTTCCTCGCCGCGGCCGAAAAGCGTCACCTCGAGATCAACGACCCGAAGACCGGCGAGGAAGTGGAGGAGTTGCTCAAGAAGGTCTACTCATCGGCGCCTGATGCCATTGATGCAGCGCAAAGCGCGGTGACCGAGGGCGAGGTCAAGATGATCGATAGCCCCAAGAAATAGCGCGCAAAAACGCCTGCAACCGGGAGAATGCCCAGATGCTGATCAAGGAACAGAATGACCTGCTGACCCAGACCGGGCCGGGGACGCCGTGCGGCAAGCTGCTCCGCAGCTACTGGCAGCCGATCGCCGCGTCCGAGGAGATGCCGATCGGCGGCGACCCGATGCCGATCCGTATCATGAGCGAGGATCTCGTCCTGTTCAGGGACGACAAGAACCGTCTCGGACTGATCGGGCTCCATTGTGCGCACCGCGGCACGGATCTGTCCTACGGACGTGTCGAAGACGGCGGATTGCGCTGTCTCTATCACGGCTGGCTGTTCGACATTCACGGCAAGTGCATTGAGCAGCCGGCGGAAAAGGCGGGCGGCAAGGCGTCGTGCGACAGGATCAAGCATCCCGCGTATCCGGTGCAGGAGAAGGGCGGGGCGATCTGGGCGTACATGGGCGAGGGGGAGCCGCCGCGCATTCCGGATTTCGAATTCCTGAGTGCGCCGGAGCCCAACCGCATCACCTTCCGCGTGATCCAGATGTGCAACTGGCTCCAGGGCCTGGAGAGCTCGACGGATCCCGCGCACACCACGTTCCTTCATCGTCGGCCGCCCGGAACGCCGAGCGCGCGCTCCGACACCGACGTCGCGGCCGTGCGCGGGAACGAGCCGCCCGCGATCTCGACCCAGAACACGCCCTATGGAACGCGCATCTTCGCGGTCCACAACTCCCCAAACGGGCGCCGCTACATCCGCGTGAACAACTACGTGTATCCGTGCGGCGCGACGCCGTCGACCTCGACCGGCGAGAGCGGCTACCAGGGCCGCTGGTACGTGCCGATCGACGATCACAGCCACGTGCGTTTCGAGTTCTTCTATCGCTATTCGAAGCCGCTCGATAAGGAAAAGCTGCGGAAGAACCGCAGCGAGAACGTCGGCCCCGACCTGCGCCACCTTCGGCGGCCGGAGAACCGGTATCTCCAGAACCGGGACGAGTTGAAGGCCGGCAAGAGCTACGGCGGCATGGGCCTGCACTTCCCGTCGCAGGACGCCTTCGCGATCGAGACCCAGGGCAGTATCCAGGATCGCACCAAGGAGCACCTCGGCGCCTCCGACGTCGTCATCACGTCGGTGCGCCGCACGCTCATCAAGGCGATCGAGCAGGTGATGGAGGGCAAGGAAGCCCCCGGCCTGTTGCGCGAGGGCTCGCCGAACCCGTTCACCGATTTCGTTGCGCGAGGGCTCGCCGAACCCGTTCACCGATTTCGTCTGCACCGCCGGCTACCTTGAGGACAACGAAGACGGGCCGGCGTTTTGCCGCCGGTTCCTCAGCACCAAGACGGCGGCCGAGTAATCAACGAAACGCGCGGCCTGACCGCCGCCGCTACTTGAGGGAGAGACAACCATGATCAACCGTGAAAACCTCGACACCGCGATCACCGGCATCAGCCACAGCGGCTTCTATGTGGACGACCTGGATCGCACGACCGACTTCTATACCCGCGTGCTCGGCGCCCGGCTCGCCTGGCGCAACGACAACTCGACCAATCCGCTGATGAAGCTCTACATCGGCGACTTCGGCCTCTCGATCATCAAGTGGCCGGCCGACGAGCCGCGGGTCAATATCCCGCACGCGCTCCACTGGTCTTACCGCGTGGTTCCGGAGAAGGCCGAGGAGACGATCGAGTACATCAAATCCTGCGGCATCGAGGTCGAGGGGCCGGTCAGCCACAAGCGTGAGCCCGGCATCCTCAACTGGTTCTTCCTCGATCCCGACAACTACCGGGTCGAGGTGGAGGCGCGATTCACCGACCTCAAGGCGGCCGCCGACGTGATGGAGCGCGGCAAGGCGAATCGCCGAGAGGACATGGGGCTTTACGGCGGCGACCGCGTGCGCAAGACCACCAAGGTCTGAGACAGCGAAGCCACAGGGGAACACACCGTGAGCGCCAGCCTGCGTCGCTCGATCAGCAAGCTGTTGTCTGCCATCTCCGTCATCGGCGCGGTCGGTATCCTCGCCGGTGCGGTGGCCGAGGCAGCCGATCTGCCGAAGGCGACCCAGAAGGCGCTCACCGCCCTCAAGCTCGGCCCGTCGGCTCTCGACGGGCTCGACGCGGAGCTGGCGGTTCCCGCCGCGTGGATCGATGCCGCACGGCGGGAAAGGGACGTCATCGTCTACGGGACGTGGAACGAGCGCGAGTTCTCGACGATGACCGCTCCCTTCAAGGAGCGGTATCCCTTCATCACCGTGAAGTACGACCGCAGCGGAACGTCGGGTCGAGGCACGCGGGTCCTCGTCGCGCTCGGCGAGGGGCGGGTGATCGCCGACGTGATGACGAGCATTGCCGACGGCATGCCGGAATTCATGAAGGCGAAGGCGCTCGCCGATCTCCGCGACCTTCCGGCGTTCAAGAGTATCCCCGAGGACTACGTCGCGTCTGATGGGACCTGGTCGAGCTTCAAGCTGTCGTTTCGCTGCATGGCCTACAACACCGAGAAGGTGAAGAAGCAGGACCTGCCGGCAAGCTGGGACGACCTGCTCACGAACCCCGTCTGGCGCGGCGGCCATCTCGCGCTGTCCGACCACCCGAATGCGTGGTTGCTCAGTCTGTGGAGCGCGAACGGAGATGCGTGGGGGCGCGACTTCACCCGGCGGCTGTTCGTGGACCTGCAGCCGCAACGGCGTAAGGAAGGCATGACGCAATCGACGGCGTTGACGGTCGCCGGCGAGTTCTACGCGAACATCCCATCGCCCGAATGGACCGCCAAGCGATACTCGGTGAAGGGGGCACCCATCGGCTATCACTGCCCGGCGCCGGTGCCGATCAGCACGTCGCAGGTCGTCATGCTGGACAAGTCGCCGCGGAAGAATGCGTCCCGCATTTTCGTGAACTGGCTCCTGAGCCGCGAAGGCCAACTGCTGCAATACGCGGAAACGTTCGCTGTCCCCGTCCATAAGGACCTGCGTTCGTCCGATTTCCTGCCGTTCCCGGACACGATTCTCGGAAAACCCACCGTCATACGGGACGAGTCCCTGCTCGGGGACGAGTTACAAAACACCGTCCAGGAAGTCTGGAACGGATATTGGTCCGGCAAGGCCTCTCTAAGGTAACATCGCGACATGGCAGATATCATTTATGGGTTCGGCTCATCGCATGGGCCGCTGCTCTCGACGCCGCCCGAAAAATGGGATTTGCGGGCGGCCGACGACCGCAAGAACCCGCACCACCCGTTTCGCGGGCGGACCTACACCTTCCCGGAACTGGTCGCCGCGCGTGACGGCGAGAAGGACTTCGTGAAGGAGATGTCGATCGAAGTCCGCCGCGAGCGGTACGCCAGGAATGAGCGCGCGCTGAACGCGCTCGCGGAGAAGTTCGCGGCGGTGAATCCGGACGTCGTGGTGGTGGTGGGCGACGACCAGCACGAGTGGTTCTACGAGGACCTCCAGCCTTCGTTCACCGTCTACTGCGGCGATCAGGTGATCAACACCAAGATCGACCAGGAGCGGATGAAGACGAAGAGCCCGGGCATCGCCCTTGCGATGTCCGCGAGCCAGCCGCCCGAGGACCAGGTCTATCCTGTTCCACGGGACCTCGCGGAGCTCATCGTCGAGCGGGCGATCTCGGACGAATTCGACGTCGCGGTGTCGATGAAGCAGCGCGCCAACGAGCGGGGGCCGATCGGGATCGGCCACGCGGTCGGATTCGTATACCGGCGGATTCTCAAGGATCGCGCCGTACCTGTGGTCCCGATCCTGCTGAATACGTATTTCCCGCCGAATCAACCGACCGCGAAGAGGTGCTATGAATTCGGCGTGTCGATCGGCAGGGCCATCGCGGAATGGAAATCCGACAAGCGCGTGGCCATTTGCGCGTCGGGCGGGATCAGCCACTTCGTCGTCGACGAGGACTTCGACCGCCGCATGCTGACCGCCATCAAGAACCGCGATCGCGAGACCATTTTCGCCGAACCTCCCGAAATGTTCCGTTCGGGAACATCCGAGACGAAGAACTGGATCACCGTCGCGGGCATTCTCGAAGCCACGGATCTCCAGATGAACCTCATCGACTACGTTCCGTCCTGTCGCTCGGAAGCCGGCACGGGCTGCGGAATGGCGTTCGCGACGTGGGAGTAGGCCGGTGAAGCTCCAGCTCAGCATCGGCATGTCCGACAACCCGCGCACCCATCCGATCTTCGAAGGGCGCGTGAAGGCGGACGGCATCGACCTGATCTGCACCTCGGTGCACGCGTCGGAGCTCTTCTGGCGCCAGCTTCGCTTCGGCGACTTCGACGTCTCCGAGATGTCGCTGTCGGGACTGATGATGGCGGTAACCACCGGCGACACCCGGTGGGTCGGTCTGCCGGTGTTCACGACGCGGCGGATGTTCCAGGTCGGCACGCTCGTGCGCAAGGACCGCGGCATCGACAAGCCGTCGGACCTGATCGGCAAGAAGCTCGGAGTGCCCGAGTACCAGCAGACGGCGGCGCTGTGGACGCGTGGGTTCCTGCAACACGAACACAACGTCCATCCGCGCGACATCGAGTTCTGGATGGAGCGGAACGACGACCATAGCCAGGGCGCGGCAATGGGCTTCAAGCCGCCGGCGGACGTGCGGCTCAATTTCATCCCCAACGACACCAACATGGGGCAGATGCTGCTCGAGGGTAAGCTCGACGGTGCGCTCCGCTACCTCGCCGGCACCGACAATCTGGTCGACCGGTCGACCGTCGATCTCTACAAGCACCCGGATTTCAAGACCCTGTTTGCCGATCCTCATGCCGAGGGCGTACGCTGGTTCCAGAAGACCGGTATCTACCCCATAAACCACGCGATGGTGATAAAGCGCGACATCGTCGAGTGCCATCCGTGGGTCGTGCTGAACCTCTATAAGGCGTTCGTCAAAGCCAACGAGATCGCCGAAAAGGCGCGCATGGACGCCGTCGCGTACCACATCGAGACGGGGCTTCTGCCGCGCGAGGCGCGCAAGGCGCTGGCCACGCCCCTGATCCGGCACGGGATCGCCGCCAACCGCAAGGTGCTGGAGACCGCGGCGCAGTGGTCGTATGAGCAGGGCCTCACGTCCCGCCTTGTCGGCCTCGATGAGATGTTCGCTCCATCGGTCATGGAGCAGTAGCCGGCGCTACCGCCGGGTCGGCGCGGCTGGAAAGGCGCGGTGTACGAACGGCGACGGTCGCCGCGCGGGCGTGGCGCGAGACAGCCCCGCGAGATGCCGCGACAGACGACGCGCGGCAAACCGTGCCCCACAGGCGAACCGCAGCATTGGGCCAAAGCTGTTGGCCGCCGTGACCCCGATAAAATACAGCCCGGGCGCGGACGATTCGAATGTCGACGTCAGGACCGGCGTGTTCGCCACCTGACGCATGCGGGACGTCAGTGGCGTGAGGAATGCCAGACGGGCGAGATCAACCTCGTAGCCGGTGGCGGCGATGACGTGATCACTCGTCAACGAGTGCTCTGCGCCGTCCTGCCGTAACCTGATCCGAAGCTGCACGCCGCTGCCCTTGGGCATAGCCGACACGAGGTCGGCGTCGGTCACGATGCGTATCGCGCTGACCTCCACGCGGTCGCGCATGAACCAGCCGCCAGCCGGGCCGAGGTGCCGGCGGACCACCTCGACCCGGAACCGCGCCGGCATGACGTGGAAGAGGAGCGGCGCGTCGGTGCACAGCCGCGAGCGCCATCCCGGGCCGAGCGGGGACGTTGGCGCGCGAATCTCGTCCCAGAGGGTCCTCGGGGTCCGCACCATCGATCCAAATGGGATCCATCGGCGACGCGTCACCACGCGCACGCGCGCGCCGGTCTCGTGCAGCAGGGCGGCAAGATCGACGGCCGAAGCGCCGCCCCCCACGATGGTCACGTCCCGACCTTTGAAGCGGTCGAGATCGTGGTGCTGCGAGGCATGCGTCACGATATCCCGGGGCATGGAGCGAAGGACGGCCGGCACGTAGTCGAAATGCGTAATGCCGATCGCGCAGACGACCTTTCGCGCATGAACGTGTGCTCCATCCTCCAGCGTCAGCAGATACCCGGTAGAGCTCGGGACAACTTGCTCGACCATTCGCCTGTCGAGGTCGGGAACAAACGCCTGCTGGAACGCCAATCCATACTCGCAGAAGGTCTCGACCGGGACCGGCAAGACATAGGGGTCGTACGGGAGGCCGCTTTCCTCGCAATACCGTTCCAGCGTGTAGGCGTCGTTCGGATCGTAGAGATTGCTGGCGAAGCCGTGCGACTTCAGGTGCATGCCCTTCGGCATCTTCGTTCGCCAGCTTTCCAGCGGGATGCCGAAGATGCGGTACGCGATCCTGAGCTCGCGAAGATGGGCCGCGAGCGACAGGCCGTAGGGACCCGCGCCGATGATCGCAATATCGGTTTCGTCGGCGCGGATCACTGGACTCTCCGCACCTTCGACGGGACGGTTCGCTGGAGAACAGGAGCCACTGCTTTCAGCGCAGCCGGAGCCCAGGAGGTGTTTTGAAAGAGGGCGGGCAGCGGATCGGCCAACGCCTCCATGACATCGGTGGCAAGTGCCGATAGCGGCCATGCGCCGCGCCAGAGCGCCCTCAGCCCTTCGCGCGTGAGGACATCGCGAATGGGGAAGTAGCTGACGCCGTCCGGAACCTGGTCCGAGCGGTGCTGCCCGGCGTTGAGAAAATTGAGGCCGCACAGGCGAGCCGCGGTGACCCGGTGAAAGAAGCGGGGATTGCATTCGAAGAACTTGAACGTGTCCGTCTCGCAGTCGAGGCGACAGTCGAAATTCACTACACCGGTGTAGCGGACCTGCTCGATAATGCGCCTGGCGGCGGCGAGCAGCTTGCCCTCATTGCGGAAGTGCGATCGCCAGTTCGGGCCACAAGCGAAGGTCACCTCCGTTTCGATTCGACCATCGACGGCGAACGCGGCGTATCCCCAATCCTGTCCTCTCACGTACCGCTGGACGATCATTCCTCCTTGGCCGAAGCGGTACCCGCCGCCCAGAACGCGCGCTGCGATCGTCGCTTCGCTTCCGGCGACGACCACGCCGTCGCCGCCCATTTCATCGACCGGCTTCACCACCACGGGATAGCCGATCTCTCTCTTGATGCGAAACGGGTCCACAGCGCTCTTGGAAGCAAAGTAGATGCTCTGCGGAACGGGGATGCCGAGCGAAACGCACAGACGGTAGAAACGCCACTTGTTGTCGAGCTGGCGCAGGACATTGCTGTCGGAGCACGGGAATACCGGCGGGATCAGGTCCGCCTTGATGAGGTTGAGGGTCTTGGTCGCCGCGACGTCGCTCGGCACGACGACGTCGACCGGGTTGCGGAGGTGAAGCTCGTTCACGATCTCCGCGATGTGAGCGGCCGGCTCGCAGCTCAGATCCCTGCTCACATAGAGAGGCCTGCCGTACCGCGTCAGCCTTATCGCCGATCGGCAATCGCATATGAGATCAACGCTGGCCCCGATGGCACGCAAGGCCTTCAACACGCCGTAGCTTGCGCCGCCGCGTGCTGCGAGGAGAACGATGTGTGGCGCGCTGGCCATTTCACACCTCATCGGTTCCAGGTGGCGCTCCCGAATGCACGCCGCATCTGGGCTCTGGCTCTCGCTGCGCCCAGCAACAGCGCAGGCATGTCCTTCTGCCACGACCGGTCCCACAGGTGGATGGCGTAGCTGCCGATGGCGGCGTTCCGTTCGGGCTTTTTTTCCCCCCAGGGAATCGGGAAGAATGCCGGGGTCGGGTGAATGAAGATGTCCTTCACCCGAACGCCCCGATCCGAATAGGCGGCGAGCCCCTGATTGCGAAGCAGCTTCGTGATCAGCTTCGGACCGTATTTCGTGGGCCGGTCCAGACCGAGCGGAAGCGCGCGAATCGCGAGGATCTCGGCATAGGCCTTGCGGATGAACCAGTGTTCCGGAACGGCGCCGAACACCGCATTCCCGACCCAGTCCGTCGGGTGACTCTCGGCCTGGAAGCCGAAGAAGCATTGATCCTCCAGAAGGGGCTCGAACGAGCGCAGCGTCTCGATGTCGGTGTCGAGGTATATCCCTCCATAACGCAGGACGGCGGACAGCCTGACGATGTCCGCCACCGTCGCCCATCGTCGCTGACGATATGCCCTGCGGATGGCCGGGACGGTGAAGTCGATGTTGCTCTCGTCCCAGCGCATGATTTGGAAGCCGGGATTGTGCTCGCGCCAAGTGCCGATCAGCGAGCGCTGTCTCTCCGGAAGTTCCCCTCCGACCCATACGTAGTGCAGGATCTTCGGAATCCTCGGGTGCTCGGTCATCTCTTCACCTGGGATACGGCGACGGGAATCGCGCTGCTGATCACCCGGTTCACGCAGCCGCGCAGCATGACCCGGTCGAGGAGAAGAGCGTAGGTCGCTGCGCCCGCGGCGAGCGCCGCGACAGGAACCCACTGCCCGAATACATTGAGCCGCCCGACGGCGAACATGACGCCGACCATCACGGAACCGCTCACGGCCAATTTGGACCATCCGGCGAGCAGCCGGTCCGCGCGTATTGACGCGGTTCCGGCGAGTACCGTCAGGTGTATCGGGAACAGGATCACCGGCACGAGCGCCCAGGCGAACCCCGCGGCGACGGTCCCGAACTGTGCGGCGATGAGGAACGCAACCGCGGTGACGAGGAGACGTATTCCTTCGAGCCTCGAGAACACATCCGGCCGACCCCAGGCCGACAATGTCTCGCCGGTGAACCACGTCACGCTGAGGGTGAATGCCGACAGGCACATGGCCTGGAGAACCGGCACGCTCTCTGCCCATCGTTCGCCAAGGACATCGGGGACGAAAGGCGCAAGGGCGACCCCGATGCCGAGAACGGCCGGGAGCCATGCCGATGTCGCGCCGATCACCACGCGCTCGTACTGACGCGTGAACTGCGCGGCATCGGAGCGCAACGGACTTAGTAGCGGTACCGTAAGCCGCATGACGGGGAGGGTCGTGACGGACGCGACCGCTTCGAGGACGCGCGTCGCGAGCGCATACAAACCGACCGACCGAGCATCGAGGAACGCGGCGAGAATCCAGACGTCGACCTTCGATGTCGCCACCCAAATCGCCGTACCGGTGATGTAGTGGGCGCTGTATCGTCCCAGCTCGAAGAATACCGGCATCGAAAACTGCAGCCGCGGCCGCCAACGGCTCGCCGCGAACACCACTGCGATGGTAGTCACCGACTGGGCGATCTGTCCGAAAGCCAGGGCGAGGGCGCCGAAATCGTTCAGCGCGAGCGGGATCGAAACGGCAGCAATCGCGATGTAGCCGGTGAACGTGCGGGCGGCCCATCCGGCCATGCGCAGTTCTCGCCTCAGCAGCGCCATGGGAACGCTGGTCAGACTCATAGGCAGGCAGATCAGAGACATCCAGGCCAGAACCGGTTCGAGAAGGGGATTGTCCAGGAGCTCTGATAACGCGTGCGCCGAGGCTGCAATGAGGGCGGTACACGAGCACCCGGCGGCGGCGCTCGTCCAGAATGCGGTCGAGGTGTGTACCGCCGTAATCGATCGGCGCTGGACGACGGCGGGTGCAAGCCCCTGGACGAGGAAGAACGCGAACGAGATGATGCTCGATGCCAGGGCGAATGTTCCGTATTCCTCGGGAGACACGATCCGCGCCACGATCAGAAACGTGGCGAACGACAGAGCCTGACCTCCCCCGAGATCGACGATCGACCACAGGACACCGCTGGTCGCGGACTTCCGGCTCACTTGGCTTCCCCCCGGATGGCGCGAAGTTGCTCGGTCGGCACTCGGTGCCCGAGTAGGCGGACCGCCACGCCGTGCCCGGCGATGAGGACGCCCCAGATCAGGAGAAAGAATTCCGGGGGCAGATCGGCGTGCGCTCCGACGATGCCGATGCCGCCGACAACCGCGGACGTCGTGGCGAGCAGAAGCGAGATGGCGCCTGGAGGCAGCCCTGCCTCCTCGAGAAGGTGGTGCATGTGGGTCCGGTCGCCGGAGAGCGGACTGCGACCCGACAGGAGGCGGCGAAAGAACAGACTTATGGTGTCGCACACCGGCAGGGCCACGACGAGGCTTGACGCGATGAGCGGCACACCGTTGCCGGCCAAATGAAGCCCAAACCACACGATGGCGTATCCGAGCATCAACGTGCCGGCGTCGGCCATGAAAACCGCCGCCGTCGGGCGCCACGGGGCGCGGGAATTGAACGCGAGGAAGGCGACCACCGGGACGATCAGGCGGACCGCCACCTCGCCGACGGTGCCGTCTCCCGCCAACAACGCGCCGACCACCAGCCAGCCCAACGCCACGGTGACCAACCATCCGGCCAGGCCGTCGACGCCATCGGCCATGTTGATGGCGTTCATGACGCAGACGGTCATCACCACCGCCAAACCGGCTCCGATCTCCGGAAGGAGCTCGGGAACGCCGATGGATGGGCCGACAGCGGGCCCTATGATTGCGACCAACGCGATCGCCGAAGCGACCTCGAAGACGAGCTTTTTGGCGGGACCCAGGTCGATCGCATCGTCGAGCGCTCCGACGCCCACCAGGATCCCCATGGCGGCGAGGGGCACGGCGTTAATGGCGAGGAGATGTGGATCGATGCTGAGGGCCAGCAGGAAGGCGAAGTAGATGCAGATGCCCCCGACCGTCGGCACGGCTCCTTGGTGATGCTTTCGGCCGCCGGGGCGGTCGACGAGGTTGACCTTCGGGGCGAAGGCGCGTGCGGCGTTGATGAGCAGCAAGCTGAGGATCGCGGAGTTCGCCAAGCCTGGAAGAGAGTGTTCCATCGCCGGTCTCCGCCTTGCATCAGGCGAACGCGTACCGTGGCTGCGGCGCCGCCGCGAACTCGCGCGGACGGCTCGACAGCACACCTGCGAAGATGGTCAGGAGGCCGAGCGCATAGGGCGAGAACGCTTCCTCCTGGAAGAAGCTGTTGGCGAGCAGGACGGCGATCGCCAGCGGTATGAGACCGAACGAATGGCGGAAGTGCCCGACCGTCGCCCTGAAGGAGATCCACACCACCGAGAGGACGGCGATAGCGCCGATACCCATCTGGTACAGCAGCACCCCGATCGCACTCTCGAGCGCCTGATCGGCTCCATAGAGCTGGAAATCGTGCCAGCCCGCTCCAAGGTCGGTCGAGGTGACGCTGGACGACAGATTGCCGCCGACCCCGATGCCGTGTCCGAGCGGGTTGCTCAGGAACCCGCCAATTCCTCCCATGAGACCGAGAACGTGATAGTCGCCGAGCGAGAGCCCATACCAGATGACCAACGCAATGTATGCCGTCCCGAAAGCTCCGCCGAAGACCGCCATCGCGGCGCCTCCGAGCCTGCGTCCGGCGATCCACAGTACGGCGGTGGCGGCCACCATGATTGCCGCCCCTTTGACGCCGATCAGGACCAGCAGCGGCAACACCGCGGCCGCGAATGCGTAGATCCCGAGCGACGACGCGACGAGAACGCCGATCGACATCACGTACGCGTAGCTCACCGAGTGCATGTTCGGGCCTCCGAACCGGACGGTTTCGTAGGCCGCGCCGCCGAAGTTGAAGAACGAGGTACTTAGATAGCTGAGGACGTCTTGCGCGGTGCGGAAGTCGAGCGTCGGATTGATGGTCGCGGAACCGTACTTGAGCCGGTAGTAGTCCTGGGCTCCGATCGCATCGTAATAGGCGAGGGGAGCGGCGACCTCGCAGACCGCGAGGACGAGGCCGAGCGCCATGGACGTGAGGTAACACAGCCCGACCTCTCGGTACCCGTGCTCGCGCCCGACATCCCACCCGATGAGCAGCCCGAGCATCGCAATCGTGCTGCTTCTGAAATAAATGGCGGCCGAGCCGGGCGACGAGCGCAGTGCGCCAATGGCGGTGTACGCGAGAACCACCGCCATCGCTGCAGCAATCACTGTGAGGGTCGCGCGGTTCGATGTGGCCTTCCATAGCCGACACCAGGCCATCGCCGCGAGTCCCAGGGTCAGCGCGAAGCTGGTGCCCTGAAGCCCGCGATAGAGCTCGAAATCGATCGATCCCGAGGCGAGGCTGACCGCGAGGTTCTGATAGAGCAGGAACTGCAGGAACACGGCAAAGCCGGCCATTGAGTCCGCGGCATAGAGCAGCAGCACCAGCGGAACGGTGACCGCGTACGCGGGCGCGACGGCGCCGGACAGAAGCGATAGCCCGACATGGCTGAGCAGCAGCGCGAGTCCCGCCACCTGCCAGGATAGGAACGTCAGGACGGGCGGCCGCGCCGCGTTGTCGATCGTCACGCGCGTTCCTCCCCCGAGTAGTACCGGCGAATCTCCTTCGAATAGGTGACGGCGTCGACGGCGCTGTACCTGGAGATGCGGTTGACGTCGACCATGGTGAGGACCACGCCGACGATGTTCGCGCCGACGTTCTGAAGCTTGCGCAGCGCAGCCACCGCCGCGGCTCGGGGCGTCGTGGACCATCTGACGAACAGAAGGACCTCGTCCGCGGCTTTCGCCAGCGCGATGCTCTCGGGAGCCGCCATCACCGGGGCGGTGTCGATGACAATGAAGTCGAACTGCCTCTTCAGATCGCTCAGGATCCGCTGCGCAGCGTGCGAAGCCATCAGGTCGGACGGATTCGCGGGAATGGCCCCCGCTCGCGCGACGTGCATTTCCGGGACCACGGAGTCCCTGATCATCACATCGGGCATCTCCGCGGCGCCGCGCAGCACGTCCGACATGCCGGGGCCGATCGGGAGCGAAAGGCGCGCACTCAGCTCGGAGCGTCGGAGATCGCAGTCGATCAGCAGCGTCCGCTCACCGCTCCGCGCGGCCATCCGAGCGAGGCACAGCGCCATCGTCGTCTTACCCTCGCGGGGCAACGCCGACGTCACGACGATCGTCTTCGCCCGCCGTCCGAGCGCGACGCGCAGGTAGAGGTCGGAGATGGCCGATCCGATCAGCGAGTACGGCTCGAGTTCCGCCGCCGCCCCGAATTTCGGGATGGTGCCGAGAGTCGGAACTCCGGTGAGCCGCTCGGCCTCGGACTGGCTGCGGATGCCTTCGTCGCGCGCCTCCATGAAAAGCGTGGTCAGGAATGCGAGCGCCAGGCCAAGCACCGCGCCGACCGGCAGCCCGATTTTCGGATCGGGCGAATACGGCCTGAGCGGTGTCGCCGCACGTGAGATGACGCGGGCATCCGCCACCTGGACGGTCCCATCGGCGGCGGTCTCCTTGGCGCGCTTCAGGAACACTTCGTAGACGTTCCGTGCGGCTTCCGCGTTCTGCTCCAGAAGCCCCAGGCGTACCTCGTTCTCCTGGACGGTCGCCATTTCCGCCTTCAGGCGGTCGACCTGCGAGGCGAGATTGCGTTCGCGTTCCATCGCCGACGCATACTCGCCGCGCACTCCGGCGGCGATCTGCCGTGCCTCCGTCTGGATGCGCCGCTTGACGTCGGCAACCTGGACACGGGCGGCTTCCAGCCGCGGGTTGCTCTCTCCCAGTGCCTGGTTCAATGGAGCGAGGTCGGCGGCGAGCTTGGCCTCATGGATCACCAGCTCCTGAATGACACGGGACCCGAGCACCTGCGCGCTCGACTCCTTCGTCGGATTCTTCGCCGCACGTTCGATGTCATGCAGCCGCGATTCGGCGGCGATCCGGTCGGCGATCGCGGCGGTGAGGGCCGTGCTGGTCTCCGAAATCTGCTGTCGGACCAAGGTGCTGTCGCGGCCCTGCATCAGATTGGATTCGGCGCGGAACGCGGCGGCGCGCTGCGAGGCGTCCGCGGCGGCGTGCTGCAGGCTCGCGAGCTTGCCGGTGATACGGCGGCTCGCGTCCTCTGCAGTCGTCTGCTTGCGTTCCTCCTGATTCGCGAGATACCGCTCGGCGAGGGCGTTGACGAATGACTGGGCGGTGGCGGGATTTGCCGACGAGAATGTAATGGCGATCGCGCGCGACCGTCCGATGCCGGCCACCGTGAGATTGCGCTCGACGAGCTCGACGACCGCGCTGTCGAATGCCGGACCGGTGAGCGTCGGGCCTGCGATCTGGTCGCCTATGCGCGCGGCGGCCGCCGGCGCCACCATGCGGCCGGCGAGCGACACGGCGTCGCGGAGGGCGCCGCGCACCCCTCCGCGCCGGTTGGGATCGAATTCCGGATCGTGGGCGAGGCCGAGCTCGCGCGCGACTCCACCGACGAGGTCAGGGGAGAGCAGGACCTGGATTTCGCTCGAAATGGTCTCCTGGTCCGTCGGCGGCGAGGGCAGCACGGAATCCATCTTCACGACCTGCGGGCTATGCCCTTCGATCATGACGGTGGTCGTCGCGCGATACCGCGGCGTGGTGGCCATCAGTGCCAAGGTCGTGAGTGCCAAGGTCGAGGCGAACACGAGAAACGCCGCCAATCCATGGCGCCTGAACGCGCCGAACGCCGTGCCAAGGTAGTCCTGACCGGGCTCGGAAGCTTGTCGAGACGCCGACGGAACCGTCGCCGAAGATGCGGTGAGTTGGGTGCTGCTCATGACTGACCGTTTCGTCGTTGTGCGATGAGGGCGCGGGACACAAGTGCGGCCGCCAGGGCTTTCCAGAAGGGGGCGTACTCGACCGTGCAGCGATACCCGATCCGTTTCGGTTCGCGGCTCATGCGGTACAGCCAGCGCAAGTTCAGACGATCGATCGTCTCGGGATAGAAGTCGAAGCCGCCAACGAGGTGGTCGAGATAACCGCCGCAGGTGAAGCCGGTGCCGCACCATCCGGCGTTCGCCAGCGTCGCGAGGAATTCCTCCTGACGCGGCGCGCCCATGCCGCAAACCAAGAGATCGGGATCGACGGCCAGGATCGTTCGGAGATGGCGGTCGAGTTTGCCGTAGCCGTCGATGGTTGCGACGATGTCCAGTCTCGGGAAGCGATCCCGGAGCTGCCGCGAAGCGGCCTGGGCAACCCCCCGTCGCCCTCCGATCAACGCGACCCGGCGCCCATGCCGCTCGGCGAGGGCGAACACCGACGGGGCCATACCGGTGCTATCGAAGCTCACCCGCGCCATCGGGTAGCCGGCCAGCCGGCGGACGGCCCATGCCAGGGCGATGCCGTCACAGAAAACCGCACCCATCCGGCGCAGATCGGACCGGTACGACGGATCGGCGTTGAACAGTCCGACGGCAAGCGGATTGGCGAACGTCACGAGCAACGCGGCCGCTGGACGGCGAATCACGCCATCGCGCACCATCCGGACCGCGTCGTCGATGGAAGGAGTGCAGGTGAGCGGTAGCCCGAACAGACGGATGGTGCCGCCGTCCCTGTCCGTCTCGTCGGATCGGGAGACGGTCTCGCTGCCCGGGTCGGCGCCGACGATGCTCCGGAGGCCGGCCCGTCCATCGGCGTCCCGTCGCAGCGTACCGTTGCCGTGTGCGCCGAAGAGTCTGGCCATGGGCTCCATCCCGCCGGAAGCCGCCGCGTAGAGGGACGCGATTTACAGATCACAACCCTGTGAGCCGTGGTCATTTCGGTCAAATTGGCCAGATGGACTAGACCGAAAGAACGAATCATCGGTCGCGGTTGTCGCTTGCAGGCTCCGCCGAGCGTGCTCTAGCACCGCGAGCAGGAACCGCCCGACCCGCGCTGGCGTCCCGCGCTGGCGTCGACGCGAGCGACTCGCCCGAAGGACTCATGACTTAAAGAGCGAAGAGAGCGTGACCGATGCCCCGATGGTTCCCAACGGCGCGGCGACGGCATGCGGTTGCGAGCCTGATCGCGGTTGCCGCCGTTTTACCGGTGCTCTGTTCCGCGCCGACGCCAGGTCAGCCACAGGCATGCTCAATTCTGGATCTCGGCGGATACGCGCTGACGTTCGACGATGAGTTCGACGTCTTCAGCGCTTCGCCGGACGGGAAGGGGACCACGTGGGAGACGAAGTACTGGTGGGGCGCGCGATCGCTGGGTGGCCGCGATTACTACCTCGATGCCAGCGTCGGCGGGGTCGGCCAAACTCCATACGCGATATCCGACGGCGCACTCGTCATCTCCGCGCGTCCGACGACACCCGAGCTGAAGGCCGCCGGCGTCGACGCGACCTTCACCACCGGGCAGATCGACACCCACAACTCCTTTTCCCAGACGTACGGGTATTTCGAGACGCGGGCGCAGGTGTCCGGAGTCTACGGCACCAACAGCGCATTCTGGTTGATGCCGATGTCGGGACCCTGGCCACCGGAGATCGACGTCATCGAAGTCCTCGGTCGCGATCCCGCGACCGGATTCATGACCAACCACACCGATGCGCAAAAGCCGGCGTCATACGGCGGACGCGTGAAAGGGCGCCATCTCAGCCGGGGCTTCCACCGTTATGGGGTCATGTGGACTCCGACGACGTTGACCTTCTACCTCGACGGCGTCGCGGTATTCACCACGCCGACACGGCCCGACCAGCATCAGCCGATGTACATGCTGGTGACCCTTGGCGTCGGCGGCTCATGGGCCGGCAATCCCGATCCGGCGGGATTCAGCGCCGATATGAAGGTGGACTACGTTCGCGCCTACTCGAAAGACCCCGACCTCGGGGGCACCGTTCCGAACCGCGGCTCGCGGAATCCCGTCGATGCGGAATCCTCGCCGCCGCTCTCGTCGACGTGCGACGCGCGGACGTGAGTGCCCACGTTCCATGCTGATTGGCGGACCGAGGCCCGCTCCGTTGCGCGGCGCGACGAAGGGCAAAGCGCGCTCAATCAACTTTTCGTCAGCGGCGTATCCCGGACGCTTACGGGAGCGGCGCTTTTTTGGCCGTACGCCTCCCGCGTGCATTGCCGAGTTTCGCTGTGCAATGCGGCAAGTCCGGCGTGGCTCACGAACTAATGATTCCTAAAGGCTACGATTCTACCGCTCAGTTCTGCTCGTCCACGTCGAAGCGTGGACGCATGCAGGAGAGTTTCAATGCCAGTCGATTTGTCAGGTTTTCATCTCACGTTCGATGACGAGTTCAACAGCTTCAGTGCGTCACCCGACGGCAACGGCACCAAATGGGAGACGAAGTACTGGTGGGGCGGCCGATCGCTCGGCAGCACCGACTTCTATCTCGATCCGAGCGTCGGCGGGCTCGGCGAGACGCCGTACAAGATCGTCAACGGCGCGCTCGACATTCACGCGCAGCCGACCACGCCCGAGCTCAAGGCCGCGGGCGTGACGCAGACCTTCACCACGGGCCAGATCGACACCCACAACTCCTTCTCGCAGGAGTACGGATACTTCGAGATGCGGGCGCAGATTTCGAACGCCTACGGAACGAATAATGCGTTCTGGCTGATGCCGATGTCGGGTCCGTGGCCACCCGAGATTGACGTCACCGAAGTGCTCGGTCGCGACCCCAAGACCGACTTCATGACGAACCACACCGACTCCAGTCATCCCACGTCCTACGGCGGGACCGCCACCGGCGTCGATCTGAGCCAGGGCTACCACACGTACGGCCTGATGTGGACGCCGACGACGCTGACCTTCTATCTCGACGGCGTCGCCGAATACACCACGCCCACGCAGGCCGACGAGCACCAGCCGATGTACATGCTGGCGACTCTCGGGGTCGGCGGATCGTGGCCCGGTAATCCCGATCCGACCAATTTCAGCGCCGATATGAAGATCGACTACATCCGCGCGTATTCGAGCGACTCCGCGATCCCGGCGGTCGCGCTGCAGACGGTCTCGTCCCCGGACGGCGTCGACACCACTCCGTACGGCGCGACGACATCGACAGGCGTGCTCATGCCGCCGTCGACGTCGCCCACACCGACCGGCACGCTGGTGCTTCGCGTATCCGAGGACGCGTACAAGGGTGACGCCAAGTTCACCGTCTTCGTCGACGGCCATCAGATCGGTGGAACGCAGACCGCCACGGCGCACCACAGCTCCGGTCAATGGCAGAACATCACGCTGACGGGGCCATTCGACAACGGTCCGCACGTCATCGACATCAACTACATCAACGACGCGCACGGCGGCGGCAAGCACGGTGGCGACCGCAACCTGTACGTGCAGTCGGTCACGATAGACGGGGAAGTTCTGCCGGGAACCGGCGCCGTCGACAATGCCACCGGCGGCAAGGCGTACCTCGATCCGACGGCCGCCGTGCTGGCTGTGAACGGCACCGCCGAGTTCACCAGCCACGGAACCACGGATTTGTGGCACGTGTGACGTCGTCACCCGGCGCTCCCGTTCGGGAGCGCCGGGCCCTTGATGCTCCGACCGTGGACGCGGCCACGGCTACCGGGCGCGACGCGGGTGCACCGGGGGCGCGCCGTCGTCGAGCAGCACGTTGAGGAGGGAGCTGCGCACCTCGATGTGATGGTCGTCGTAGGCGATGAAGCCCTGCCGGCGGAACTTGTTCATGAAGACGCTGACGCGCGACCTCGTCGTGCCGATCATCTCGGCGAGCGTGTGTTGGCTGATGTTGTCGATCCGCGGCTCGCGCGACCCTTCCTTGCCGAAGTTGGACAGCAGCAGCAGGACGCGGGCGAGCCGCTTCTCGCTCGAGTTGAAGAGCTGGTCGATCAGATCGGATTCGACGCGGATGCTGCGCGACAGCAGGTGGAGCATGAACCGCTCGGCCAGCGCGGAGTCCTTGTGCAGCGCGCGCATGAAGGCGGTGCGTTCGATCGCGACGATGCGGGACTCCGTCATGGCGACGGCCGTGGCGATGCGGCTCCCTTGGCCGGCGAGGCAACTTTCGCCGAAGAAGTCTCCGGCCGAGAGAATCCCGATGACCGCCTCCTTGGCCTGAGCCGAGACCGTCGTCAGCTTCACCTTTCCCTTCTGGATGTAGAACAGCATGTGCGCGGGATCGCCTTGGGAGAAGATCACCTCTCCCGCCCCCCACGACGAGGCGCGTCCCTCAGTGGCCAATAACTCTCTGGGCCGCGCGTACACACTTGTACCGGCTGCCATGAGCACCCCCGGTCCAACAGCGCGCTTGGCGCGACACTAGGGGCGGTCAAGCGGGTGCGCACGGCTGTTCGCTGTGACAACACCGGTCAAGGCTCGCTGGAGGGGCCCGGGCGTGTTCCGTTTTGGTCAGACAGTCCCGGAGCCGGCGTCGGACCATGCCAGCGGTCGGACGCCGGCACTCTTCTCCGAGGGACCGCGCTTTGTTGCCGATCGCCTGCGGGTGGACAGGTTTCACATTTGGAGGAATGGACAACCGGCAGCGCCGTCTCAAGGCGCTCGAATTCGGGGGAGGAAGAAATGGTGTTCGAGGATATCGACGCCCACCGCGAACCGGCGACGCAGGAGGCACCGTCCCGCGGTCGCCTGACTCGCCTCGTCATCATCGACCGCCGCGCGCTGATCCGGGAATGTCTCGCGTCGTCGCTGCGAACACTCGGGCAGTCCGTCGAGATCCTCCGCGGCGCCGATGCCGCCCAGAAACTGCATGCCGACGATATGGCGGGAGCCGATGTCATCCTGCTCTCGACCGGCGCGCGACCGGCGCTCGACGTCGCGGTGCAGGGCGAGGTCACGTGGCTGCACCTCAACAGCGGCGGCGTGCCGGTCGTCCTTGTCGGCGAGCGCTGCGACCTGGATGAAGCCAGATACCTGATCGCGCACTTGCATCTGCGCGGCTACATCCCGCTCTCGAGCACGCTGGCGACCGCGGGAGCCGCACTGGCGACCGTAGCGTGCGGCGGGACGTATCTGCCGCTGGACGGTGTCGACGAGGCGGAGGAGTCCTTCGACAGCCTCGACGAGCCGAGCGCGGCGTATGCCGCGAAGCTGACGGCGCGGGAGTGCGCGGTGCTGCTGTTCCTGCGGAAGGGCATGCCGAATAAGATCATCGCCCACCGCCTCGGCATCTCGCAGAGCACCGTCAAGGCCCACATCCACAGCATCATGACGAAGCTCCACTCCCGTAATCGGACGGAAGCGGCGGTCGCCGCGGCCACCCCGCTGTTCGGCGCTCGCCTCAGCCTGAGGCGCTGAGGGCGCCATGCGGACGAGATGGGGCCGCCCTCGCCGTGCGGCCGGGTGGCGGCGCGCTGAGGAGGAGCCGAGTTCCGAGGGAGTGTTGCCGGGTGTGTGGCGGAGGGCGTGTCCCCCCCTGGGTATTCGAGTAACAGAACGGCTCGCGCTGTCCAAGTAACGGTTGGAACCCATCCGACAAGCGCTCGTCCGGCATCAGTTTCTTTGCAGCGCGCTCCGGGTGGCATCTTTTCGAGTTTAACGAGAATAAGGCACTCGATAGTTTTTGAGCACGCGCGCATTGCGAGCAAACTCTCCGCGCGATCCGTGCAGTAAACTTCCGTTCCATTCTGCAGCTTTCGTAACCGCAGGCTGGCCGAGGGTGTTAACACCCCAATCCCCTCCATCCCCGTAACACTCTCTTCCGCCGATAGGTGCTAGTCGCGCCCGCGCTCCGGCGCTACCCTGTCGCCAATTATAAAAAGTGCTCCTGACAGGGAGGCCTCAGAGTTTGTCGGTTCCCGTCGGTCTCGATGCCGGCGCGGGTATGGGCGCGACACCCACCCGCGCGCTCGCCGCGCTGCGCGCCGTCAACTGGTGGCCGTGGGCGCTGTTCGTCGCAGTCGCTCTGACCCTTGCGGTGCCGCTCGGCATGATGGTGCTGGGCAGCTTCTCCGAGGCGG
This sequence comes from Gemmatimonas sp., assembly GCA_050260515.1. Lineage (GTDB taxonomy): Bacteria > Pseudomonadota > Alphaproteobacteria > SMXQ01 > SMXQ01 > DATJIG01. The sequence continues at coordinate 46,675 of JBLNCI010000022.1, read as the reverse complement.
GGCTGCCTGGCGAGATCGACCTCTCGGCGCTGACCCTCGACAACTACCGCGAGGTGTGGGGCAGTGCCGCCACGCGGGCGGTGTTCCTCAACACCGTGCTCTACGCGGCGGGCGCCGTCGTTATGGGCGTGCCGCTGGCGATCGGCCTCGCGTTCCTGGTCGAGCGCACCAATCTCCCGGGCAAGATCTGGATCTACGCCGGCGTGACGATGTGCATCGCCATGCCCGGCATGCTGCAAGCGATGGCCTACGTCCTGCTGCTCAGCCCGCGGATCGGCTTCCTCAACCGCGGCCTGATGAACGCGTTCGACCTCAAGGCTGCGCCGTTCGACATCTACTCGCTCGCCGGCATGGCGTTCGTCGAGGGCCTGCGGCTGGTGCCGACCGCGTTCCTGATGATGGTGCCGCTGCTGCGCAACATGGACCCGGCGCTCGAGGAGGCGGCGGCGACGTCGGGCGCGGGGCCGGTGGCCGTGCTGCGGCGGATCACCACCCGGCTGATGCTGCCGGGGATCGTCGCGGTGCTGATCTACCAGATGGTGTCCGCGCTTGAGGTGTTCGAGGTGCCGAGCATCATCGGCATGCCGGCCGGCATCTTCGTGTTCTCGACCCGCATCTACGCCATGCTGCACTCGACCTCGGCGCTGCCCGACTACGGCAAGGCCAACGCGCTCGGCATCCTCTACCTGTTCGTCGCCGTGGCGATGACGTGGGCGTACCTGCGGGTGATCGCCAAGTCCGAGCGCTACTCGATCGTCACCGGCAAGGGCTACCGGCCGAAGCTGGTCGATCTCGGCGCCTGGCGGTGGGCGGCACTCGGCATTGTGCTGCTGTACCTGACGATGGCCATCATCCTGCCGTTCCTGGTGCTGCTCTATGTCTCGTTCCTGCCGTTCCTGCAGGTGCCGTCGGCGCGCGCCTTCAGCGTGATGAGCTGGCGCAACTACGAGACCATCTTCGACACCGAGCTGGTGGGCGTCATCGTCCGCAACACCGCGGTCATGACCGCGCTCACCGCGACCTTCACCGTCGTGCTGAGCTTCCTGATCTCCGTCGTCGTCGTGCGGTCGAAGTTCTGGGGCCGCAAGCTCCTCGACCAGCTCGTGTTCATGCCCCACGCGATCCCGGGGATGGTGATGGGGCTCGCCTTCCTGTGGGTGTTCCTGCAGGCCGACCGCATCGGCGTGCCGCTGTTCGGCGGCATCTGGTCGATGGCGATCGCCTTCACCGTCAGCTTCATGGCCTACGGCACGCGGACGATGAACGCGGCCGTGCTGCAGATCCACAAAGACCTCGAAGAGGCGGCGCTGATCAACGGCGCGCCGCCGTGGCGGATGCTGTGGCGCGTGTTCGTGCCGCTGATCCTGCCGACCGTCGTCGGCCTGTGGATCTGGGCGGCGCTGCACGCGGTGCGCGCGGCCGGCCTGCCGCTGATCCTCTACCAGGGTGCCCGCAACCAGGTGTTGTCGGTGATGATCTGGAACATGTGGACCGACGGCCAGATCGGCTCGGTCGGCGCCATCGCGGTGATGCTGATTTCGGTGCTGCTGGCGGTGACCCTCGCGCTCCGGGCGTTCGGGTTCCGCCGCGGCATCGGCATCTAGAAGTCAAAACCAGAGAGAGCGAAGAGAGAGAAGGAGAGAGCGTATGGATCACATCAATTTCCCGTACCGGGCGAGCGCGCACCTCGCGCTGCTGCACGTCGTCAACGAGTCGGGCGCGTGGGCGAAGCAGAACCTCGATGTCAATTACAACTTCAAGATCAGCTCGACGGACGCCCACGCCAAGATCCCCACGGGCGATATCGAGTTCGTCGGCGGCAACCACGTCTCGACCTACGGCAAGCGCGCCCGCGGCGACAACTGGACCTACCTTGGCCAGACCGTGAACCGCATCGATCACCGGCTGGTGGTGCGCGCCGACTCCGGCATCGAGTCGATCAAGGATCTCAAGGGCAAGAAGGTGCTGACCGCGGGCTCGCACCCGGCGCTCAACGACTGGCTATACCTCAAGCAGAACGGCCTCGACGTCGACAAGGACCAGGTCGAGATCGTCAACCGCTCGAGGCTCAAGGCGGGCTCGATGGACGAGGAGGAGGGCAGCAACACGCAGACCAGCAAGGAGCGCTGGGAGCTGGTCGCCGACAAGACCGTCGACGCAACGCTGCTGACGCCGCCGAAGTCGGACTTCGCGGAGAAGGCCGGCCTCAAGGTGATCGAGATCGAGCCGATGCCGATGATCCACTTCACCACGATCTCGACCAGCCAGCAGTTCGTCGACCGTCACCCCGACATCGTCGACCGGTTCCTGAAGGGGCTGATCGAGGGCATCTGGTACTTCAAGACCAAACCCAAGGAGTCGCTCGCCATCATCAAGGCGAAGCACACGTCCGAGGGCCAGATGGACGATGCCATGACCGAGAAGGTCTATCGCGAGCTGGCGGCGGTGCTCGAGCCGCGCCTCTATCCGGCGATGGACGCGATCAGCAACGTCTACCAGGAGGCGCTGCGCCAGGATAAGGACGCGGCGAAGATCAATCCGCTGACGCTGTGGAACCTCAACTACATCCGCAAGATCGACGACTCGGGATTCGTCGACAAGCTCTACGGCACGAAGCGGGGATAGCGGCGCGCACTCCGTCGCGCAAACGAGAACGGCCGGAGTGAAAGCTCCGGCCGTTTTTTATTCGTCATGCTCGCCCCGTCTCTTAGAACGGCCCGCGCTCGCGCGGGCCTAAGGGGGCGAGCATCCACGTGTTTCTTTTGCTGAAAAAACTCGTGGATGGTCGGCCCCCTCGTTTCAAACGGACCGCGCACGCGCGGTCCTAAGGACCGACCATGACGGTAAGAAGGAGGAGCGGCGATGCTTACCCGGCCCAGCCCTTCAGCTTGACACCCTCAGCCCAACCCTCTCCCCGATGGGGAGAGGGTTGCGGCGAAGCGCTGGTCGTTTGTCCCCCATGAGGAGGAGAGGCGAAGCACTCACTGGCCCGGGAGTTCGTTGTTCCAGCCCTTGGTCCAGAGCTGCTGAAGCTCCTCAAGCACGGCCATGTCGAGGTCGTCGACGACCACCTTCTTCGCCGGGTTGCGCACCTGGTCGGGATAGTTGAGGAGGGCCGGGATCTGCAGGTCCTTGTGCGCCGACACCGCGCCGTTGGCGGCGTGCAGCCCGAGCTGGCCCTCCTTGGAGAGGAACCAGTTGAGGAACACCTTGCCGCCGTTCTGCGCCGGGCTGCCCTTGAGGAGCCCGATCTGCGCCGCCGCCATCGGCACGATGCTCGGGCAGTGGAACGAGACCGGCGCGCCGCGCGCGGCGAACTCGGCGACGCGGTAGTCGCCCGACGGCGTGACCGCGGCCTGCTCGCCGGCGGCGGTGAGCTGGACGGAGGCGTCGCGGCCCTCGTTACGGCGCTTCGGCTTCACCTCGAGGAACAGCTTGGTCAGGAAGTTCCGCGCCCAGTCGCGGCCCTTCTCCTTGTAGAGAACCGTCATCCAGCCCGCGGCGGTGTTGCTGACGGCGAAGTGGCCATCGCGCCAGAACGGATTGGTCAGGATATCGTCCCAGTCCTTCGGCAGGTCTGACGGCTTCACCAGGTCGGTATTGTAGGCGATGCACCAGTAGGTGATGCGCTCGGCCGCCCAGTATCCCTCCGGGTCCACCGAGTCCGGCATGCCGGCCGCGAACGCCGGCAGCTCGCGCAGATCGGCGAGCGCATTCATCTCGCGCAAATCCTTGTAGATCGACGAGAAGCTGGTGATGACGTCGCCGACATATCGGCCCTGCTTAAGCGCGAGCAGCGTCTGGACCTGGCGGTTGTCCCGCGACGAGCGCACGTAATCGATCTTGATCGTCGGGTAGCGCGCGAAGAACGACTGCGCCAATTCCTTCCACTCGCTCGGGTTCCACGTCGCCAGCACCTGAACGGGTGGTTCCTTCTTCGCGGCGTCGATCCACGCTTGCGGGACCGCCAGTTCCTTGTCGATGTCGCTCATCAGCGACTCGTCGAGCTTGAACTTCGCTAGCTGCTTCTTGGTCGAGGCCGGCAGGTCGGCAGAGAGCGCCGACGTGGCGAGACACGCGATGACGGCGAACGCGACGAACGCGGACGGGACGCGAAAGCCCATGAACACCTCCCCGGATCTATGACGTGCGAGCCTCCCCCGTTCTGCGACGGGGTCGACATGAGAGTAGGCCGAAGACTGGGCGCCGCAAAGTGTGCTCGCCGAACGTGCCCTCGAGAAAACCGTACGCCGCGTACGGACACCAGCCCATTGGCTTCGGCGGCGGTTTCCCGGAGTCTTGGCCCTGACGCACCGTGCCTGATCCAAAACAACACGCGGGCGGTGGCGCCCCCGTGCACTGGGCGCGCGGCTCAGATCGTCAGGAGATTGGGCAGCAGCTCGGGACCGTGCGAGGCTCCGACCGCAGGCAAAAAGTTCGACAGCGTCACCCCGACCAGACGCACGGGCCTGGCGACCGGGAACACCGAGCGGATCAGATGAAGGCTGGCCTCGTGCAAGCGCGCGCGGCTCGCGATCGCCGACGCGAACGACTGGCTGCGGGTCGACTGCTGGAAATCGGCCCACTTGATCTTGACCGTCACCGTGCGGCCGCGGCGCTCGGTCTTCTCGCACCACGCCCAGACCTCGTCGGCCATCGCCAGCACGCCCGATTCGATCCGCGAGGGATCGCTGAGGTCCTCGTGGAACGTCGTCTCCGAGCCCGACGATTTTCGCACGCGACTCGTATTGACCGGCCGCGCGTCGTGGCCACGGGCGATGGCGTAGAACCATGCGCCCGATTTGCCGAAGCGAGCCTGCAGCTCGGGCAGCGTCCAGGATTTGAGATCGGCCCCGGTCTGGATGCCGAGCCCGTGCATCTTCGCCGCGGTCGCCGGACCGACGCCGTGGAACTTCGCGATCGGCAGCGACTCGACGAACGCCTCGCCCTCGTGCGGCTGGATCGCGAACTGGCCGTTCGGCTTGCGCAGGCCCGAGGCGAGCTTCGCCAGGAACTTGTTGTAGGAGATGCCGGCCGACGCGGTGAGGCCGGTCTCGGAGAGAATGCGCGCGCGGATCGCTTTCGCGGTCTGCCACGCGGTCGCCAATGCCGCCTTGTTGGAGGTGACGTCGAGATAGGCCTCGTCGAGGGCCAGCGGCTCGATCGCGTCGGTGTAGTCGGCGAAGATCGCGTGGATCTGCCGCGACACCGCCCGGTACACGTCAAATCGGGGCGGCACGAAGATCAGCTCAGGGCATTTGCGCAGCGCGGTGACCGAGGGCAGGGCGGAGTGCACGCCGAACGCGCGCGCCTCGTAGGACGCGGCCGCGACCACGCCGCGTCGCGCTGCATGACCGACGGCCACCGGCTTGCCGCGCAGCGCCGGATCATCGCGCTGCTCGACGGACGCGTAGAACGCGTCCATGTCGACGTGGATGATCTTCCGCAGCTCCCCCTGCATGAGGGCGGAGGATAGCATGAGAGGAACAAAGAGGGAACATCCCCAAACGAGCGCAACCCTCTGTCCCGCGGCGTCTGGGTGCGTGAGACCGCGGCGGCGTTCGTCGCGCGCGTCGACTTCGGCAGTCAGGTCTTGGAGCTGATCGCGCCGCGCGCGTGGTTCGAGCGCGAGTTATCTCGCCGAGGTGGAGAGGCGCCCGTCAGGACGCGGGTGCCTTCCGTCTTTGCGGCGCTCTGTGTTCGCTGTGGGATGGCTTCGGGGATCGCATCGAGGTGCTGTCGTCATTCATCCACCTGACAGCGCACTCGAAAAAAGAACTTGTGGCGGAGGGGGTGGGATTCGAACCCACGGTGACGTTGCCGCCACGCCGGTTTTCAAGACCGGTGCCTTAAACCACTCGGCCACCCCTCCGTCCCGCGTCCACCTACCAGACGCCGTCGGCGCCGGGAAGGGCCTTTGCCCGCGGCGCGGGCAACGCCGATGGAAACGTGCACAGCGCATGACCGGCGCGCTCCCGGTGGCGATCCCCGTCCGATCGGATGGAGCGAGCGGCCGGCGCCAAATTCACCGGATCGGGGCGGAAATCCTCGTTCACCTCTCGTTTACCGTGTTTGGTGCATCCCTTGCATAGCTCGGGATGGAGGCGACACGTCCCAACCGTAAGCGACAGGAGAGTGGTGATGCGTTGGGCGATATTGAGTGCGGCGTTCGTCGCCGGAGCACTGGCCGTGCCGGCTCCGATCACGGCCGCCGAAACGACGACCGTCTTGGCCGGGACCGAGTGGGGCAGCGCACCGGGATGCCGCGTCGAGGTGGTGCGGTTCCATCCCGACGGGACAGCGCACGTTCTCTACGACGCGGTGTACGATTTCGTCGATGCCGACGAAGCGACGTGGCGTCAGCAGGGTAACGCGCTGGTGCTCACGGTGGACGGCGAAGAGTACCGCGGGCGGGTGGCCGGCGGCACATTGCGGCTGTCGCGGATCCTGGCCCCCGCGGCGAGCGGCACCTGCGCCTTCCAGCCGAGCCGCGCGACGAGCGGCTGACAACCGGCGCTCCCTCTGCAAACGCCCCTGTGCAAAAGTGTCCCATCTGTCCCAGGTGTCCCAAACCGCCAGTGTGGGACAGTGGGACAAAGGGGCTAGGGCGCTGAATTCACTGGAGAAGCGTGTCCCACGACCGCTGAGGCGGCCGGGACGGGGTGGGACACCTCGGCCGGCGGGTTCGGGTCTGCGATCGCCCTAGCGCATCAGCAGCGCGGCGAGTCCGATCGCGCCGATGACGATGCGGTACCAGGCGAACGGCGAGAAGCCGTGACGCCCGACGAAGTCGACGAACCAGCGGACCACCACCAGCGCCGACACGAACGCGGCCACGAATCCGACCGCGATCAGAAGGCTGCCGTCGGTCGTGAGATCGGCGCGGTTCTTCCAGAGGTCGTAGGTCGCCGCGCCCAGCATCGTCGGGATGGCGAGGAAGAACGAGAACTCCGCCGCGGTCCGGCGCTCGACGCCCAACAGCAGCGCGCCGAGGATGGTGGCGCCCGAGCGCGAGACGCCGGGGATCATCGCCAGGCACTGCATCAGACCGATCTTGAGCGACAGCGCCGGCGAGAACTTCTCGATCGCATGCACCCGCGGCTCGGGGCGCATCCGTTCGATGACGAGGATCGCGAGCCCGCCGACGATGAGCGCCACGCACACGACGACGGGGGAGAACAGCACCGACTTGATGAAGTCGTGGAGAATGACGCCGATCACCGCGGCCGGCAGGAAGGCGAGGATGACCGCCACCGCGAAGCGCTGCGCGCCGGGATCGCTCGGCAGCCCGACGAGGACGCGCCACAGGCGCTGGAAGTAGAGCACGCAGATCGCGAGGATCGCGCCGAGCTGGATCACGATCTCGAACACGTGGCCCGGCGGTCCCTGGAAGTCGATCAAGGCGTCGAGGAGGATGAGGTGTCCGGTCGAGGAGACGGGCAGGAACTCGGTCAGGCCCTCGATGACGCCGAGCAGGATGGCGGCAACGAACGTATTGTCGAACATCTGAAATCCACGAACGTTATGACGGTGAGCCGATGTGTGTGCATAGCACTCCGGTGCGACAGCTACAATTCTCGGCGACGCGCGCCATGTTTTTCACATCACGCGATGGTTCATGGGTGATTCCGCCTACTCGCGAGCGTTCGCGCTCACGAGCCGCGCAGGCGCGCCGACAGGAACGCGAGCGTGTGCGTCCACGCATCGGCGGCGGCGGCTCGGGTCTCGTCATTGCGGAGCTCGCGCTCGAATTGGTGACCGACTCCCTTGTAGAGCTGCATGGTCACCGGGCTGCCGGCCCGCTCGATGATCGACTGCAGCCGCTCGGCGGCGGCGACGGGCACGGTGCGGTCCGACGTGCCGTGCAGGATGAGCACGGGCGAGCTGTTCGCGGTGAACGCCGAGGCGAATCGGCTCAGAGTCTTGTCGCTGCCGGCACCGGTCAGCGCGCCGTAGTAGCTGACGCCGGCGTCGACCTTGCCCGTGCCGGCTAGCCACATCGCGAAGTACCCGCCGTTCGAGAATCCGACCGCGGCGACCTTGCCGCCCGCGACCTTCGGATTCGTCCGTAGCTGCGCGATCGCAGCGACGAAATCGTCGTAGATGTCGGAGGCGTGCACGGTGAACGTCTCGACGCGGCTGAACGCCGCGAGCCCGTAAGCGTCGAGAAAGGCGGGGACGAGGCAGACGTAGCCTTCGTCGGCGAGCTGCCGGGCGTAATCGAGATCCGCCTGCTTGAGGCCGCCGCTGGTGTGGAGAACGAGCACTGCCGGGTAGGGACCCGGCCCGTCGGGCGCGAAGAGCGTCGCGTCCATCTGCCGGTGCACGCCGACGGTGAGCTTCTGCGTCTCGGCCGCTGCCGTTCCCGCTAAAACGCACAGCACCGCTGCGAGAAGCCATCCGCGGATCATCCGGTGCATGAACGTTATCCCTCCCTCACAGAATGAAGCTTATGCGGCCTTGCGGTCGCAGCGCGTCGAGGTCGAGCACGGCGCGGCGGCGGACGAAGCGCAGGCCGTCCGCGGTCGTGCGGAGCAGCAGGTCGTACCGGCCGCAATAGGAATCGGCGTTGTCGTTCTTCACCCGCTGGACGATGAAATTCGCGGTGGCCCTGAGGGCGTCGCCCTCGGCCCCGAGCAGACGGACGTTGCCGACGATGCGGCGCGTGCGCGACCGGGGGCTCTCCGAATACGCGGCGACGCTCTTCAGCCGCTGGACGCGTCCGCGCAGAACCGCCATCGAGTCGGCGATGATGAAGAGATGCCGGGCCGGGTCCCCGTCGGGCAGATCCGTCGCCGGGATCTCGTATCGGCCGTCCTCGGCGAAGAGGCCGAGCCATTCGTCGAGGCGCCAGTTGTCGAGGAGGTCGGCCTCGAGGAACAGGAAGTCCTCGACCTCGGCGCGCGTCGCGGATGTCGTCACGCAATGCCCCCGTGCGCTGCGATCAGCTCGTGCCAGCGGCGATAGAACGCGCGGATCTGGATCTCGTGGTCGGAGCGGATCTTGTCGTCGGGACCGTCGATCTCGATTCGATAGCCGCGGGAGTAGTCGGACCACTCGAGTTCGCGCCAGGCTCCGAATCCGCGCTGGCAGCCCTCGAACGCCTCGATGTCGTCCGGCGTCGCGAACCCGCCGGGCCCGAGGAAGGTGTTGAACGCATGCAGCCGGCGCGCCCGCGCGGCCGGATCCTCGCCCTTGGGCGCAAGCGCCCACTGCGTGATCTCCATGTACCCCGGCGCGACGGGATTCACCTGGCGCAGCACCGTCGCCATGATGTCGTTGATCAGCAGGTTCGGGAACAGGCAGAGGTTGCGGTCGGTGTCGGCGATCAGCTTCGCGCGATCTTCACCGACGCGCTTCACCACTTCTGCGCGAACGTCGGCGATCCGCGATTTCTCAGCCTCGCCCCACGACGGCTCCCAGCGTGCGACGGGGCGCCCCCAGCCGGCGCGGAAGGCGACGACGGCGTGCCCGTTGCCGAGGTCGTAGCCGCGACCGCTCACTCCACTCGACAGATCGGTGCCGAAGTCGCGGAGGAACTTGAAGTAGGTCTGATGCACGGGAACGGTGTGCAGGAAGTCGATGGTGTTCTCGACCAGCAGCTTCCAGTTGCCGCGCGCCGAATAGAGCTGGCTCCCGGAGATCACTTCCATGCCGTTCTCGCCCTGATCGGCGACGGCATCGAGGTAGACCCTGGCGCCGGCGAGGTAGTCCTCGATGCGCGGCGCAGCAGGGTCGAAGGAGATGAAGATGAAGCCGCGGTAGTTGGCTTGGCGTGGCACCGGCTTCAGCCCGAACGCGCGCGGGTCGGGGCACGCCTCGCCGCTGTAGGCTTCGTCGTTGGGCAACGGCAGGCGCTCGCCGTTCAGGCGGAACGTCCACGAGTGGTAGAAGCAGGTGAACGACTTCGCGTTGCCCTGGCGCTCGCGGCAGACGACCGTGCCACGGTGCGGGCAGACGTTGAGGAATGCGCGGACCTGATCGTCTTCGCCGCGGCAGAGGAGGAGGGGACGGCCGGCGAGCGAGCGCGTGCGGAAGTCGCCGGCGTTCGGCACCTCCGATTCATGTCCGAGATACAGCCACGCGTGATCGAAGATCGCGCGCATCTCGAACTCGAACACCTCGGGATCGACCATGGCGCGACGATGGACGCGGAACACGCCCGCGGCGGGGTCATCCCGCAGCAGCCCTGTGATCACTCCGGCGTTGCTCCCCGGTCCGTGCACGCGAGTCTCCGTTCTGTTTCATAATTCATACCGCGCCTGCGTCGTCGTCGCCACCCGTTGCCGGTTGCGCAAGCGGCGACCGACCACCTAAACTTTCACCGAAGCAACAGAGCCCCGACAGGGGCCACCCCAGGGAGCCTCTCGCGGCGCTCGCCGCCCTTCTTCGCCGACGTACCTTTCACCAGACCGGACAGGCCATGAGCACCCTCACCCAGGAACAGCGGCTCGCGCTCCTCACGCGAATGCTGCGGATGCGCCGCTTCGAGGAAACCGTGATCCATCTCGCCCTGGCCCACAGCTACGTCGGGCGGCAGCACCTCCACATCGGGCATGAGACCACCGGGGCCGCCGTCGGCGCGGTGATGAAGCCGGGCGACAAGATCCACACGACCCACCGCAACCATGGCTTCGTCATCGCCGCCGGCGCCGAGCCCGGCAAGGCCTTCGCCGAGATCCTCGGCCGCGCCGACGGCCTCAACGGCGGCAAGGGCGGCACGTGGCACCTGTGCGACCTCAAGCACGGCATCTCCTCGACCTCGGCGATGGTCGGCGGCTCGATCGCGCTGGCGATCGGGTCGGCTTGGGCGATGAAATGCCAGAAGACCGACAACGTGGCGTTCGCGCATTTCGGCGACGGCACGCTCGACGAAGGCATCGCCTACGAATCGCTGAACATGGCGTCGATCTTCGAGCTGCCGGTCGTGTTCCTGTGCGAGAACAACTCGAAAGCCGGGCAGCGACCGTCGTCGATGCTCGCCGCCAAGGCCCTGCGCCACGTCCCGGAGGCGCTGTCGATCCCGTCGGTGCTGGTCAACGGGGCCGACGCCGAGGAGACTCTGGCCGCCATCGCCGAGGCGACCAAGACCGTCCGCTCCGGCAAGGGGCCGGTGTTCCTCGAGGTCACGCTCGAGCGCTGGCCGGGATCCCACCAGGTCACGGCGGCCTTCCCGACCGGCGTCACCGATCTCGAGATGGCGTGGGACGAGAGCCGCATCTCGGGCAAGCACGGCGACTGGATCAAACGGTTCGACCCGCTGCGGCTCTACGTCAAGAAGCTCGCCGAGAGCAAGGCGATGACCCGTCAGGAGATCCTCGACCTCGACCGCCGCGTCCAGGCCGATATGGCGGACGCCCGTCGCTTCGCGGAGGCGTCGCCGTACCCGAAGGTCGAGACCGCGTTCCAGGGCGTCTTCGCCTGATCCTCACGCATACAAGAGAAGAGTAGGGCTCCCAATGCCACGCATGACTTTCGCCGAAGCGCTGATCGACGGGCTCGTCTGGGCCCTGCGCTCCGATCCCAACGCCGTGATTCTCGGCCGCGGCCTCACCGGCCACGGCGCCGAGGCCGATGCCCAGAAGCCGCTGATGGACGAATTCGGCGACCGCATCACCGACCCGCCGACCTCCGAGCAGGCGATGACCTCGCTCGGCATCGGCGCCGCCATCGCCGGAACGCCGATGCTGGTGCACTACGGCACGGCGTCGTTCGCGCTCGAAGCGTGGAACCAGTTCGTCAACGAGGCGGGCAACGCGCACTACATGTCGGGCGGACAGCTCGAAGTGCCGGTGGTGTTCCACGTCTTCCACGGCATCCGCGGCGGCGGCGGACCGCAGCACTCGGTCAGCCCGCACGCGATGATGGCGAACGCCCCGGGCATCGAGATCGTCATGCCGGCGAGCCCGATGGACGCCAAGGGATTGATGCGCGCGGCGATGAAGAGCCGCAACCCGACCTTCTTCTTCAATCACACGATGCTGCTCGGCCTCGAGGAGGACGTGCCCGAAGGCGACTTCGAGATTCCGCTCGGCAAGGCGGCGGTGAAGCGCCGCGGCCGCGACGTTACCGTGGTCGCACTCTCCAAGATGGTGCCCGAGGCGCTCAGCGCCGCCGAAACGCTGGCGAAGGACGGCATCGACGTCGAGGTGGTGGACCTGCGGACGCTGTGCCCGCTCGACGAGAACACGGTCCTCGACTCGGTCAAGAAGACCGGGCGCCTCGTGGTTGCCGACGAAGGCTCGATCGTCTGCGGCGCGGCCTCGGAAGTCGCGGCGTTCGTCGCGGAGAAGGCGTTCGCCTCGTTGAAGGCGCCGGTCGCGCGCGTCGCGCGGGCCATGGTGCCGGTGCCGTTCAGTCCGCCGCTCGAGGCGGCGGTGATGCCGGGAGCCCAGCAGATCGTCGACGCATGCCTCAAGTGCGTGAAGACGCGCCAGCCGATCGCCGGCTGACCGGAGCGGGATGACGTGCGCGCAGGGCCGCGGGACGAACCCGCGGCCCTGCTTGCTATTTCAGGTTGAACGCGATCGAGACTCGCTCGCCCTCGACCGGGTTGGCGCGGACGCTGTGGCGGGTCCAGCTCCGGAACATGATCAGCCGGCCTTCGACCGCCGGCAGCTCGTCGAACATCATGTTGGCGGGACTGGTCTCGACCACCGGCGGCATCAGCATCGTGTCGTGGAACGGCGAGTGGATCTTGAGACCCGGGACGCCGGGCGGCGCCTTCACGTAATAGACCGCCGAGATCAGGCTGTTGGCGTGGACGTGGATTTCCTGGTTGTGCCCGGCGCCGTAGATGTTCAGCCACGAGCTGGTCGTCCGGACAGGCGTGTTGCCGAGCGCCATGCCGAGTTGACGCGCGAAGTCGTTGACGTGCCCTTCGACGAGCCCCGTCAGATCTCCGAAGCCGGGTTCCTGGTGCACGGTCTTCAGGGTCTCGAATGTCGTGTAGAGGCTGCCCGACCACGCGTCGGGCGTGTCGCCGGGAACCCGCGCGCGCAGGTCGTCGATCGCGCGCATCACCCGCGCGTTGAGCGCCGGCGCGTCCGGAAGCGTCACCATCCCGATGACGGTCGGGAACAGGAAATGGGTCTGACGTTGGGCGTCGGCCATCGCTCGCCTCTCACACAGTGAAGTTGAAGGCGATCGAGATGCGTTCGTCCTTCGTGCGGTTCGGCCGGACGCAGTGGCGCGTCCAGCTTCGGAACAGCAGCATCTCGCCGGCGACCGCCGGCACTTCGATGAACTTGGCGTTGAGCCCGTTCTGCTCGTCGTACTGCGAGTCGAACATCTCCTCGGCGAACGGCGAGAAGATCGACAGCCCCGGGACGCCCGGCGGCGCCTTCACGTAATAGCACCCCGAGATCACCTGGCCGGTGTGGACGTGGAGGTCCTGGGAGTGCCCCTCGCCGTAGACGTTGAGCCAACAGCCGGTGAGATAGAGCGGCTTCGCCGGATCGAGCCCGAGCACCCGGCCGAAGGCATCGGCCTCGCGCTGGATGTGGCTCATCAGGTCGCGGAATCCGGGGAGCTCATAGAGACGGTTCTGCGACTTGTAGGTCGTGAAGAACTCGCTCCACGGATCGCTGCCCTGGTCCTTGTACTCGTCGCGGAGCTGCTTTATCGCCGCCGTGAGCTTCGCGTTCAGCGCCTCGGCGTCGGGGAGGTTGACCACCTGGATCACGGTGGGGAAGAAGAAATGCATCTCCGGCTGCGATGCGGCGGCCATGGGTGCGCGTCCTCAGATTGCAACGGCGAGCGTACTATGGCAGAAACGGCGCGATCGTACATCGTCCGCGGCTCGCGAGGATTCCTCCATCGATGACGCACAGCACCGCACCGACTCCCAGCGTCCGCAGGCTGTGCTCGCTCCTCACCATTCCGTTACTGCTCGCGGCCGCGTCGCTCTCCGGCTGCTCGAGTTCCAAGGCGGAGACGTCCGATGCCGGGTCCGCGCCGATGTCTCCCGTGGCTCCCGCCGCCGGCCCATCGCAACCGGCACCGCCGGCTTTGCCGCCGTTCACGGAGGAAGGCTTCCCGGAGTTCGTGGCCGGCGTCCGCGCCGACGCGATCAAGGCCGGTATCTCGGCGGCGACCGTCGACCGTGCCTTCGCCGGCGTGAAGCCGATCGCGCGCATCATCGAGCTCGACCGCCGCCAGCCGGAATTCACGCTCACCTTCGACCAGTATCTGGCGCGTGTCGTCAACGGCGATCGCGTCCGGGCGGCGCGCGCCAAATATCAGGAGAACAAAGCGCTGCTCGACGCCGTCGCCGAGCGCTACGGCGTGCAGCCGCGATTCATCGTCGCGTTCTGGGGCATCGAAACCAATTTCGGCCAGTCGACCGGCGGCTTCTCGGTGATCTCGGCGCTCGCGACGCTCGCGTTCGAAGGCCGCCGGGCGGCGTACTTCCGCGAGGAGCTGATGAACGCGCTGCGCATCCTCGACCAGGGGCATATCCGCCCCGCCGACATGAAGGGGAGTTGGGCCGGCGCGATGGGCCAGAGCCAGTTCATGCCGTCGACGTTCATCAACTACGCCGTCGACTGGAACGGCGACGGCAAGCGCGACATCTGGACCAATCGCGGCGATGTGTTCGCCTCGGCCGCCAACTACCTCAAGCAGTCGGGCTGGAACGACAATGAGACGTGGGGCCGGCGCGTGACGCTGCCGCCCGGGTTCGAGGCGAAGCTCGCCGGGCTGAAGCGGCCGCCGTCGGAGTCGCGTTGCGCGGCGCTCAACCGGCTCACCGCCGACAAGCCGCTACGCGAGTGGCAGGCGATGGGCGTGCGCCGCGCCGACGGCGGCGATTTGCCGAATCAGAACGTGATGGCGGCGATCGCGCTGCCGGAGGGACCGAGCGGCCCGGCGCTGCTCGTCTACGGAAACTTTCGCGCGACGCTGAAGTGGAACTGCTCGATTTCCTTCGCCGCCGCGGTGGGAACTCTTGCTGACCAGATCACCGCGCGTTAATGTACAAAATCCAGCGTCGGCGGGGAGCGGACCCTACAACATGATGCGACGCCCGAGGGCGACGCCAGTCCTGGCGTTAGCGGCCATTTTGATGCTCGGCGGCTGTGCCGAGCTGAGCTTTCTGTCCCAGACCGCCAAGAACGTGCAGGAGCCGCCGAAAGGCGGCGTGTACAAGGTCGGCAATCCCTATCAGATCGACGGCGCCTGGTACTACCCGGCGGTCGACTACAACTACGTCGAGACCGGCATCGCGTCGTGGTACGGCCCCAACTTCCACGGCAAGTACACCGCCAACGGCGAACTCTACGACATGAACGACCTGACGGCGGCGCACCGCACGCTGCCGCTGCCGTCGATCGTCCGCGTCACCAACCTCGAGAACGGCCGCAGCATCAAGCTCAAGGTCAACGACCGCGGTCCGTTCGCCAAGGGCCGCATCATCGACGTCTCGCGCCGCGGCGCGCAGCTCCTCGGGTTCGACGGTAGGGGGACGGCGCGGGTCCGCGTCGAGATTGTCGCCGACGAGAGCCGGGCATTGGCGGCCGCGATGATGGGCAAGACCGACAGCCTGATCGCCGAGAAGGCGCCGGCCGTGCCGCCCGCCACCGTCGCCTCGGCCGATCTCGCGCCGCCGCCGGGCGTGAAAGCCGCGGCGCCGTCGCGCGCATCGGCACCGCCTCCGAGCGCGCCGCCGCCGGTGATCAGCTCGGTGTCCGCCCCGATGAAGGTCGAACCAGATTTGAAGCAGGTGCCGGTGAAGCCGACACGCATGTTCGTGCAGGCCGGCGCGTTCGGCGAGTTCGTCAATGCCGACCGGACGAAGATCCGGCTGCAAAGCATCGGTCCGACGCAGGTCACCCAGGTGAATCTCGGTGACCGGCCGCTGTTCCGGGTTCGGATCGGGCCGATCCAGAATGTCGACGAAGCCGACAAGCTTCTCGACCGGGTTGTGAAGGCGGGCTATCCAGATGCCCGCCTGATCGTCGATTGACGTGCGGGGCTCATCCCGCGCGAGTGGAGAAGTAGGATGACGTCGTTCCACCGTTCCCGTTCCCTCCGCACGCTGTGCGCGGCCATCGCCGGCGTCGCGGCGTTCGGGCTCGCGACCGCGCAGGCGGCCGTCTCGAACCTCGACACCGCGGCGAAAGAGGCGATCATCGTCGATTACAGGACCGGCACCGTGCTGTTCGACAAGAACGCCGACCTGCCGGTGCCGCCCGCGTCGATCACCAAGTTGATGACCGTCTATGTCGTCTTCGACCGCCTGAAGAAGGGCGAGATGAAGCTGACCGACGAGTTCCCGGTCAGTGTCGCCGCCTGGAAGAAGGGCGGCGCCGCGAGCGGCGGCTCGACGATGTTCCTCAAGGTCAACTCGATGGTGAGCCTCGACGACCTGCTGAAGGGCATCATTATCCAGTCGGGGAACGACGCCTGCCAGGTCGTCGCCGAGGGCATCGCCGGCAGCGAGGACGCCTTCGCCGACCTGATGAACGCCGAGGCGAAGAAGATCGGCCTGACCAACAGCAACTTCCGCGACTCCTCGGGCCTGCCCGACCCGAATCACTGGATGACGATGCGCGACATCGCGACGCTGTCCGCGCGCATCATCCGCGACTTCCCGGAGTACTATCACTACTTCGGCGACAAGGAGTTCACCTACAACGGCATCAAGCAGGGTAACCGCAACCCGTTGCTCTACGACACGCCGGGCGCCGACGGCCTCAAGACCGGCCACATCGAGGCGTCGGGCTACAGCGTCGCCGGCACCGTGCTGCGCGGCAACCGCCGCCTGATCGTCGTCGCCTCCGGCATGAAGACGATGCGCGAGCGCGCCGCCGAGATCAAAAAGCTCGTCGAGTGGGGCTTCCGCGAGTACGAGAACGTCTCCGTGCTCGCGCCGGGCACCGAGGTCGAGCAGGCGGAGGTATGGCTCGGCACCAAGGCGACGGTGCCGCTCGTGCTCGACCAGGACGTGACCGTCACCGTGCCGCGCGGCGCCGCCCGCCAGGCGAAGGTCGCGGTCAAATACACCGGCCCGATCCCCGCGCCGATCGAGAAGGGCCAGGAGCTCGCCAAGCTGGTCGTGACCATCCCCGACCGCGACCCGATCGAGATGCCGCTCAAGGCCGGCGAGTCCGTCGACCGGCTTGGCCTGGGCGGGCGGATCTCCGCCGCGGCCCACCATCTCCTGTTCGGCAACGCCCAGTAGGTCGATGTGAAGCGGCCCTTGCCGACAGCGATCCGACGGCGCGGCCGCTTCCTTACCCTCGAAGGCGGCGAGGGGGCCGGAAAATCCACCCAAATCAAGATCCTCGCCACGAAACTTCAGGAGCTGGGCGAGGATGTCGTCACGACCCGGGAGCCGGGAGGCTCGCCGGGGGCGGAGGCGATCCGCGCCCTCCTGGTCGAGCATCGCAATCAGGGGTGGACGCCGCTCACCGAAGCCTTTCTGCACTCGGCCGCCCGCGCCGAGCACATTGCCGCCACTGTCCGGCCGGCGCTCGCCCGCGGCGCCTGGGTCATCTCCGACCGCTACAGCGATTCGACGCTTGCGTACCAGTCCTACGGTCTCGGCGTGCCCAAGCCGACCGTCGCCGCGCTCACCAGGCTTGCGACCGCCGGGCTGAAGCCCGACCTGACCCTCATTCTCGACGTGCCGGTGACCGCCGGGCTCGCGCGCGCCGGGCGGCGTATCGCGGCGTCCAGCGGCCCGGCCGAGGATCGTTACGAGCGGATGGGCGAGGCGTTCCACGAGCGGCTGCGGCGCGGCTTCCGCGCCATCGCCCGCGCCGAGCCGAAGCGGTGCCGTATCATCGATGCGTCCGGCTCGATCGACGAGGTCGCCGCGCGCATCTGGGCCGCCGTCGCCAAGCGCTTTAAACTGGCGCCCTGACGAGGTGCCATGGTCAAAGCCGCCAAGGCCGAGGCGGAGCCGCTCGCTCCCGAGCCTCGCGCCCAATCCGAACTCATCGGTCACGAATCCGCCGAACGTGCGCTGCTCACCGCGTGGCGCTCGGGCCGTCTGCCGCACGCCTGGCTGATCACCGGGCCGCGCGGCATCGGCAAGGCGACGCTCGCCTACCGGTTCGCGCGCTTCGCGCTCGCGGGCGGTGACGCCGGCGACCGCGGCGGTCTGTTCGGCGGTCCGGCCCCCGCGGCCGACAGCCTCGCCATGGCGCCCGATCATCCCGTGTTCCGGCGCGTCGCGGCGAGCGCCCATCCCGACCTCCTGACCGTCGAGAAGGGCGTCGATCCGAAGAGCGGCCGCGAACGCAGCGCCATCGGCGTCGAGGACGCCCGCGGCATCGGCACGTTCCTGTCGCTGACCCCGGCCGAGGGCGGCTGGCGCGTGGTGATCGTCGACTCCGCCGACGAGATGACGCGCAACGCCGCGAACGCGATGCTGAAGACGCTCGAGGAGCCGCCGCCGCGCAGTCTGCTGCTGCTGGTCTGCCACGCGCCGGGACGGATTCCGTCCACGGTGCGGTCGCGGTGCCGGAAGCTGGCGCTCGGTCCGCTCGCCGAGCCCGATGTCGCGATGCTGCTCGGCCGCTTCCTGCCGGAGGCGAGCGAAGGCGACCGCGTCGCGCTCGCCCGCATGGGCGAGGGCAGCGTCGGACGCGCGCTGGCGCTCGCCGGAGCCGGAGGACTCGATCTCTACCGCGAGTTGCTCGCGTTCGCGGGACGCCTGCCGAAGATCGACGTCGCGGCCGCGCACACGCTCGCCGATCGGTTGGCTCGCGCCGGCGCCAACGAGTCGTTCGCCGCCTTCGCCGAGCTGATCGGCTGGTGGATCGCGCGGCTCGTCCGCATGTCCGCCGGCGTGCCGCTTCCGGGCGAGGTCGTCCCCGGCGAGCACGCTGCCCTGCAGAAGGCAGCCGGGCTCCGTCGCCTTGATCAGTGGGCGCAGGTGTGGGAAAACACCGCCCGCCTGTTCGGCCAGGGCGAGGGGCTGCACCTCGACCGCAAGCAGGTGCTTCTCTCGGCCCTGATGGCGCTCGAACCGGAAGCCCGCGCGTAACTGCCGCAGCGGCCGCGCCTCCCAATGGAATCAGCCAGTCGAGCACCATGACCGCACGGCCGTTCTACATCACGACGCCGATCTACTACGTCAACGACGTGCCGCACATCGGCCACGCCTACACGACGCTCGCCTGCGACGTGCTGGCGCGCTTCATGCGCCTCGACGGCCGCGACGTGAAGTTCCTCACCGGGACCGACGAGCACGGCCAGAAGGTCGAGAAGGCGGCGGCCGCGGCGGGCGTGAGCCCGCAGACGTTCGTCGACGGCAACGCCGCGAACTTCCGCCGGCTCACCGAGGCCATGGGGTTCTCGAACGACGACTTCATCCGCACCACCGAGCCGCGCCACGTGCGCGCGGTCCAGGCGCTGTGGACGACGCTCGCCGACAAGAACGAGATCTATCTCGGCACGTATTCCGGCTGGTACGCGGTGCGCGACGAGGCGTTCTACGGCGAGAAGGAGCTGACCGAAGGCCCCAACGGCAAGAAGCTCGCGCCGACCGGCGCCGAGGTCGAATGGGTCGAGGAGCCGAGCTACTTCTTCCGGCTGTCGAAATGGCAGGAGCCGCTGCTCCGGTTCTACGCCGAGCATCCCGAGGTGATCGGACCGGAGAGCCGCCGCAACGAGGTGATCTCGTTCGTGAAGGGCGGGCTCACCGACCTCTCGGTGTCGCGCACCACGTTCACGTGGGGCATCCCGGTGCCCAACGATCCGAAGCACGTGATCTACGTCTGGCTGGACGCGCTCGCGAACTACCTGACCGCCGTCGGCTATCCGGACACGGACAGCGACTCCTTCAAGCGTTACTGGCCGGCCGACCTCCACATGGTCGGCAAGGACATCGTCCGCTTCCATGCCGTCTACTGGCCCGCGTTCCTGATGGCCGCCGGCATCGATCCGGCGAAGCGCGTCTTCGCCCACGGCTGGTGGACCAACGAGGGCCAGAAGATCTCGAAGTCGCTCGGCAACGTCATCGATCCGTTCGAGCTGATCCAGACCTACGGCCTCGATCCGGTACGCTATTTCCTGCTGCGCGAGGTGCCGTTCGGCGCCGACGGCGACTTCTCGCGCCGGGCGATGATCGGCCGTCTCAACGCCGATCTCGCCAACGCCTTCGGCAATCTCGGCCAGCGCACGCTGTCGCTGATCCAGAAGAACTGCGACGGCAAGGTGCCGGAGCACGGCACGTTCGCCGCCGAGGACGCGGCGCTGGTGAAGGCGGCGCACGATCTGCTGCCCGAGCTGCGGACGATGATGGCCGAGCCCGCCTTCCACCGCGCGCTGACCGCGATCTGGGACGTCGTCGCCGAGGCCAATCGTTACATCGACACGGCGGCGCCGTGGTCGCTCGCCAAGACCGACCGCGCGCGGATGAACACCGTGCTGTACGTGCTCGCCGAGACGATCCGGGCGCTCGCGATCCTGACCCAGCCGTACATGCCGGGCGCCATGGGGCGCATCCTCGATCAGCTCGCTGTGCCGGCGGACAAACGCTCGTTCGCCGCGCTCGGGCACGCCCTTCAGACCGGCACCGCGCTGCCGCCTCCGCAGGGGGTGTTCCCGCGCTACGTCGAGCCGGGGGCGGAGCCGGCGAAAGGCGCGCAGGGCGCCAGGGGCAAGAAGGCGTAGCCTTCCGCTAGCGCACCAGATCGTCGTACTCATGGTGTCGCGCCATGTAGTCGGCGACGAACGGGCACCGCGGCACCACCTTCAGGCCCTCGGACCGCGCCCGATCGAGCGCGGCGCGGACGAGCCGCGAGCCGATGCCGCGGCCTTCCAACGCGTACGGCACCTCGACATGGGTAAACACCACCACGCCCGGCTCGCGCCGGTAATAGGCGACGGCCGTTCCACCGTCGGCGTCGAGCTCGTAGCGGTGCAGCGCGGCGTTGTCCCGGATCTGGTCCATCGAAATCCCGCCCCGCGCGCCCGCGCGGCGCACCAAAAGAAACCGCCTATTTTCCTGCGGTTTTGAGGCATTGCGGCGTGACATCGGACGGCATTTTTACTCCCTGTTAACCCGTCGTGGCGCATCAACAGCATAGCCCGAGGAGTGTTTCCTCCGTGGCCAACCGCAGTCGGAATTCCAATGCGCCACGAAGCCGCAAACACCGCCGCGCGTCCCGCGAAGCCGGACGCCGTCCATGCTCATCCGCATCGCAGCGGGCCCGTGCATGGCTCAATTGCGCCGGGACTCGCGCTCGATGCGTCGATGTTCCTCACCATCCTCGACAATCTGACGCAGGGCATCGCGGTCTACGGTCCGGATCTCCGACTCATCGTCTGCAACGAGCGCTACCTCGAGCTGTTCGAGTACCCCAAGGATCTGCTGCGGCCCGGCGTCCTCTACGAGGACGTGCTGCGCTTCAACCTCAACCGTGGCGAGTACGGCGCGGTTGATGCCGAGGAGCAGTTCCGCCGCCGGCTCGAACGCGCTCGCGATCCGAGCGAGGGCGAGACCCGCTACGAGCACACCCGGCCGAACGGCACGGTGATCGCGGTGCGCCGCGCGCCGCTTCCCGGCGGCGGCTTCGTCGACACGTACACGGACATCACGCAGCGCAAGAAGGCGGAGCAGCATGCCGAACGCAACGCCGCGATCCTGCAGGCGACCATCGACAACATGGCCGACGGCATCCGCGTGTTCGACAGCGATCTCAGGCTGCTCGCCTGGAACAAGCGCGCGTTCGAGATCTTTGACTTCCCGCCCGAACTCGCGCGCAAGGGGACCGCGTACTCGGAGTTCCTGAAGTACACGCAGGACCGCGGCGACTACCGCATTCGCGGCTACGTCGAGACCACCGAGGACAAGCTGGTTCGCGCCAAGAACCCGACGGTGCGCAAGACCGAGCAGCAGCTTCCGAACGGCCGTTACGTCGAGAAGCGGCGGAACCCGATGCCGGGCGGAGGCTTCGTCAGCACGTACTTCGACATCACCGAGCGCAAGCGCAGCGAGGAGGCGCTCGCCCGCCAGGCCAACGAGCTCGCGATCGCCATGGAGGAGCTGAAGCGCTCCAACGACGAGCTGCAGCAGTTCGCCTACGTCGCGTCCCACGACCTCCAGGAGCCGCTCCGGATGGTCGGCAGCTACTGCCAGCTCCTGCAGCGCCGCTACAAGGGCAAGCTCGGCGAGGATGCCGACGAGTTCATCGGCTTCGCCGTCGAGGGCGCCAAGCGCATGCAGCGCCTCATCAACGACCTGCTCGCGTACTCGCGCGTCGGCACCAAGGGCAAGGAGTTCGCGCCCACGAAGATGGAGGACGTCCTCGCCGGCGCGTTGGCCAACCTCACGATCGCCGCCGAGGAGGCGAGGGCGCAGATCACCCACGATCCGCTGCCCATGGTCCACGGCGACAACGTGCAGCTCACGCAGCTTATGCAGAACCTGATCGGCAACGCGCTCAAGTTCCGCGATCAGGCCGAGGTCCGCATCCACATCGGCGCACGCCGCGACGGCGCGGTGTGGCGGATCACGGTCGAGGACAACGGCATCGGCATCGAGCCGCAATACGCTGACCGCATCTTCATGATCTTCCAGCGGCTGCACACGCGTCAGGAGTACCCCGGCACCGGCATCGGACTCTCGATCTGCAAGAAGATCGTCGAGCGTCACGGCGGTCGGATCTGGGTCGATCCCGCGCCGACCAAGGGCAGCATCTTCACCTTCACGCTTCCGGCCTCAGGAGACGAATCATGAATGGTCCCGCAGTAGCTCCGATCGACATCCTGTTGGTCGAGGACAACCCCGGCGACGCGCGCCTGACCCAGGAAGCGTTGCGCGAGAGCAAGATGCTCAACAACCTCCACCACGTCCGCGACGGCGTGGAGGCGATGGAGTTCCTGCGCCGCGAGGGCCGGCACCAGGACGCGCCGACGCCCGACATCATCCTGCTCGACCTCAACCTGCCCCGGAAGGACGGCCGCGAAGTGCTGGCGGAACTTAAGGCGATGCCGCGGCTGAAGAACATCCCGGTCGTGGTGTTGACGACGTCGGACGCCGAGCAGGACATCCTGATGAGCTACAACCTGCACGCCAACTGCTACATCACGAAGCCCGTCGACCTCGACAAGTTCATCGAGATCGTCCACGGCATCGAGAATTTCTGGCTCTCGATCGTCAAGTTGCCGCCGGTGGCGTGAGCCGCGCCCTCGGGGCAGGTCGCAATTCGAAATGACGCCACGTTCCGCCGTTTCCGTACTGCTCGTCGAGGACAATCTCGGCGACGCCCGCCTCACGCGCGAGCTCCTCGCGGAGGCGGAGGGCGGAGCGTTCCGGATTCACCACACCACGACGCTGACCGCGGCGCTGCAGCGTCTCACGCTCGACAGCGCGGAGACGCGGTGCGACGTCGTGCTGCTCGACCTGTCGCTTCCCGACGCTCACGGGCTGGAGGGCGTCTCCGCCATTCAGGGGACGCGCCCCGACCTGCCGGTGGTGGTGCTGACCGGCACCGACGACGACACGGTGTCGATCGGCGCCGTCCAGGCGGGCGCCCAGGACTACCTCGTCAAGGGACGCGGCGACGGCGAGATGATCGCCCGCGCGATCCGCTACTCGGTCGAGCGCAAGCGCGCGCATCTTCAGCTCCTCGAGGAGAAGGAGAGGGCGGAGCTCGCGAGCCGCGCCAAGTCCGAGTTTCTCGCCAACATGAGCCACGAGCTGCGCACGCCGCTCAACGCCATCATCGGATTCGCCGAGGTGATGGAATCCGAGGTCATGGGCCCGATGGGCGTGCCGAAGTACCGCGACTACGCGCGCGACATCAAGAACAGCGGCGTCCACCTGCTGGAGATCATCAACGACATCCTCGATCTGTCGAAGATCGAGGCGGGCAAGGTCCAGATGCAGGAGGACATCGTCGCGCTGCCGCGCGCCGTTCAGGCCTGCATGACGCTGATCGACGAACGCGCGCGCCTCGCGAAGGTGTCGCTCACGACCGACGTCTCCGACGACCTGCCGCGGATCCGCGCCGACGACCGCAAGATCAAGCAGATCCTCATCAACCTGTTATCGAACTCGGTCAAGTTCACCCCGGCCGGCGGCAGCATTGCCGTCTCCGCCCGCGTCCTCAGCAGCGGCGAGATCGAGATCTCGGTGGCCGACACCGGAATCGGCATGGCCGCGGCCGACATCCCCAAGGCGCTGACTCCTTTCACCCAGATCGACAACTCGCTGAGCCGGAAATTCGGCGGCACCGGACTCGGGCTACCGCTGACCGATTCCTTCGTGCGGCTGCACGGCGGTAAGATGTCGATCACCAGCGAGCCCGGATGCGGCACCATCGTCACGGTCACCCTGCCGGGAAACCGCGTGATCTCGGCGGTCGCCTGAGTCTCAGTCGCAGGCCACGGCCTTCGCCTGGCCGCGATCGCCGAAATACGTGATCGCGCAGGTCATGCCCGCCTTGAGCGCCGCCGGCTCGGCCTTCGCTCCGGCCACCGTGACGGCCGTTTCCGAAGCGACCACGGCGCTCGACCGCTTTCCGTCGACATCGAACGCGACGCGGGTTCCGCCGCCTTCCACGACCGCGAGGACGGCGCGGACCGTCACCGGCTTAGCCGTCTCGAACTCCGCCGGCGGACGCGACAACTCCTCGTAGCGACGGATCACCGACGGGGGCGACGCGTAGGCGGCGCGCAGCACGCCCTCGATCTCCGCCGCGGACACCGGCGCGATGTCGAGGCGCTGCTTCGACGCCTCGGCCTCGAGCTGCGCGTCGGCGAAGGTGGCGGCGAAGGCGTCGCGCAGTACCTTCACCCGATCCGCCGGCGTCCCCGGCGGCGCCATGTACGGATAGCCCAGCTCGTACGACGAGAACTTGAGCTCGAGGATCTGGCGCTCCTCGGGCGTGCGGGCGAAATCGAGGATCAGCGGGACATCCGGCAGATCGGGATGCCGCTTGAGTCCCTCCTGGTAGAGCAGCACGACCTTCTTGTCGCGCAGCCACTCGGCGTTGCGGTTCTTCAGACCCTCCCAGGCGACGTTGGCGCGCCCCTGGGTCTCGCCGCGTTCCATCGCGAGGTCGATGTCGGCGCCCGAGGGATAGCCGAGGATGACGCGGAACTTGAAGCCGAGCAGGTTGCGCAGCACGTAGGCGTCGTTCGTCGACGCGCTCGCCAGCCCCGACGACCCGACCACCAGCTCGTGCGTGAGGAGATCCTCGGCCTTCTTCACCGGCGCGGTGTGCCAGGCGACGGCGAGCGCCGCGAACTTGACCGGGCTGCCGAGCCACTGCAGCGCCAGCGAATCGAATTCCGCTTTGCTGTCCTTGCCCCCGAACAGCGGCTCGAAGGGCAGGGTCTGCGACACCGCTCCGATTGCCGTTCCGTCCTTCGGGGCGATCTTGTGGATGTAGTTGCCGACCGCGATGCCGCCGGCGCCGGGCATGTTCCTGGCGATGACCGTGGGCTGCCCCGGGATGTGTCGGGGCAGGTGGCGGATCACGAGGCGCGCGTACTGATCGAGCGATCCGCCGGTGCCCGAGGCGATGTAGACCGAGATCGTCTTGCCGCGGAACGCGTCGGCGGTCTGGCCGAGGGCCGGTCGGGCCAGCGATGCGCCGGCGAGGGCGACCGCCAGCGCGGATGTGAGCGTCCGTTGCACTGCCGTGATCACATGGGCCTCCCTGACACGTCCCTGTCACGTTTTCTGGTTGCCAGAGGCTAGCCGGGGCAGGGATGACACGCAAACGCCGCTCCCGCTCATGATCGCTGCCCGGTACTGCTGAGCGGGGCATCCAGGGCGGAGAATCACCATGTTCGGCAATCTCAACATGAGCACCCTGTCGGGGCTCGCGGTCGGCATCCTCGTCGGCGTCGCGGCGACCCTGGCCACGCGATCCCACGAGGCCGTGGGCGCGGGCGGCGGGGACTTCGGCGGCGCGTGGCGGGTCGTGGCGGTACCGGCGAGCGGCGACAATCCGGCCGTCGCGTGGCGCATCAACTCCTTCACCGGCCAGATGGAGATGTGCGCGGCGTCTCCGGGCCAGCCGAAGTGCGTGGCGCTGCCCGGACCCGGGCAGTACGTCGGCCAGTAGGCTCGGCCGACTTCACCTCGGCGGTTGCCTCGCCGGGCGGCGTGGGCTAGGGAAGGCGCCCATGCTGGTCGACAGTCATTGCCATCTCGATTTCCCCGACTTCGCCGAGGAGCGCGCCGACGTCATCGGCCGCGCCCGCGCGGCCGGGGTTGGCTGCATGCTGTCGATCTCGACCAAGCTGTCGACGTTTCCGGCGGTACGCGCCATCGCCGAGTCGAACGGCGACGTGTTCTGCACCGTCGGAATCCATCCGCATGAGGCGGATGCGGAGCGGCTCGACAGCACCCAGGTCCTGGTCGACGCGTCGGCGCACCCGCGAGTCGTCGGCATCGGCGAAACCGGCCTCGACTACTATTACGATCATTCCGATCGCGCCTCGCAGCAGCGCGTCTTCCGCGCCCACATCGCCGCCGCGCGGGCGACTCAGTTGCCGCTCGTGGTCCATACCCGCGACGCCGATGCCGACATGGCGCGCATCCTCGGGGAAGAGTACGGGCAGGGGGCGTTCCCGGGCCTGCTGCACTGCTTCAGCTCGAGCCAGGAGCTCGCGGAGGCCGCGCTCGCGATCGGCTTCTACATCTCGTTCTCCGGCATCGTGACGTTCAAGAACGCCGAATCGGTGCGGGCGACGGCGCGCATGGTGCCACGCGACCGGCTGCTGGTGGAGACCGATGCGCCGTATCTCGCGCCGGTGCCGAACCGCGGCAAGCGCAACGAGCCCGCGTTCGTCGTGCACACCGCGCGAACGCTCGCCGAGCTGCGCGGCGAATCCGCCGACGCACTGGCGGAGGCCACGACCGCGAATTTCTTCCGGCTGTTCGCCAAGGCGGCTGCGGCGTTCCCGGAGCGGGCTTCGGCATGCGGGTGACCGTGCTCGGCTGCGGCGGCGCCGGCGGCGTGCCGCTGATCGGCGACGAATGGGGCGCCTGCGATCGCAATGAGTCGAGGAATCGCCGCCTGCGGGCCTCGATCATGGTCGAGAGCGGCGGCGAGCGGGTGCTGATCGACACGTCGCCCGACATGCGCGAGCAGTTGCTCCGGGCGGGTGTCTCGACGCTCGATGCGATCCTCTATACCCACGAGCACGCCGACCATGTCCACGGGATCGACGACGTCCGGACGCTGAACCGGATCAGCCGCCGCGCCATCGACGCATACGGGTCGGTGCCGGCGTTGAACACGATCGTGAAGCGCTTCAACTACGTGTTCTCGCCGCCGCCGATCGAGGGCGGCAAGCCGGCGTTCTTCAAGCCGTGCCTGACCGCCCACGAGATCACGCCCGGGCGGCCGTTCATGGCCGGCACGCTCGACGTGGTGCCGTTCGCCCAGGACCACGGGTTCATGATGACGCTCGGGTTCCGCTTCGGCGACTTCGCGTACTCGACCGACGTGGTCCGCCTCGACGACGCGGCGTTCGCGGCGCTCGAGGGCGTCAAAGTGTGGCTGGTGGGCTGCCTCGGCTATAAACCGCATCCGACGCACGCCCACATGGAGCGGGTGCTGGGCTGGATCGAGCGCGTGCGGCCGCAGCGCGCCGTGCTCACTCACATGACCACCGGGCTCGATTACCGCACGCTGTGCGAAACGCTGCCCAAGGGCGTCGAGCCGGCCTACGACGGCATGGTGCTCGATATCTGAGGACGTCCCATCGGGGGCGGCCGTACGCGCGCTCCGCGCGAAATTCCGGACGCAAAGGTCTCCTGAGAGTTCTCCACAGATTCCGCGCCTTTTCCACATTCCGTACTTTACATAATATACATTATGCGACTTATGTATCCACACGCCCGGGCCCGGCCGGTGCATCTCGTCGCTCTCGCCGCCAGCTCCTTCGCTGCCCAGTTCTCCGGCACCGCCTGCCCGTTCCGTGACGTCGCGCACGCCGACGATGCGCGGTATGGTGCGCCGTCATCGATGCCGGAGATCGCCCCATGCTGATGCGCACCGCCGCCGCCCTGGCGCTGACTCTCGCCGTCGCCCAAGGCGCCGCGTCGTCGGCGCGCGCCGAGGCCGACGAACTGTGCAAGCCCGGTCACCTGCTCGATCGCGAGCGCAACGTCTGCTACGACCCCGCGACTGCCTACCGGCCGAATGTCCCGCCGCAGACACCGGTGTTCGGCTCGGGCCCCCAGGCCGACGCCAAGCCCCAGAGCGCGCCCGCGACGCCGAAATCCGGCGGCAGCGGCTTCCTCGGCTGGCTTGGCGATCAGGCGCGGTTCTGCCGCTTCGGCGACCGCCAGGTCGGCAGCGGCGACGCGGCCTATTGCGTCGACCGCAACGGGCGCTCATACCCGGCCGGAAAGTGATTAAAATTAAAGTCGTACACAGCGGTTTTTAATCCAGTTTCTGAGCATGGAAGCGCCCGATAACAAGGACCCGAGCGGCATCGAGCGTCTGCTGGAGGTCATGGCCCGCCTGCGCGATCCGCAGACCGGCTGCCCGTGGGATCGCGAGCAGAGCTACCCGTCGATCGTGCCCTACACCATCGAGGAGGCGTACGAGGTCGCCGATGCGATCGAGCGGCGCGACTTCGAGGCGCTGAAGGCGGAGCTCGGCGACCTCCTCTTCCAGGTCGTCTTCTACGCCCAGATCGCGAAGGAAGAAGGCCGCTTCGACTTCGATGCCGTGGCAGCGGCGGCAGCCGAGAAGATGGAGCGCCGTCACCCTCACGTGTTCGGTGGTGCCGGAAAGCCCAAGGTCGAGTCCGCCGCGGCGCAAACCACGGCCTGGGAAGCGTTCAAGGCCAGGGAGCGCGCGGCCGGCGGCAACGGCGCACCGGTCAGCGTCCTCGCCGACGTGGCCCGCGCCCTGCCCGCGCTCACCCGCGCCGAGAAGCTGCAGAAGCGCGCGGCGCGCGAGGGCTTCGACTGGCCCGAGGTCGCGCAGGTGCTCGACAAGATCCAGGAGGAGATCGGCGAGCTTCAGGCCGAGGTCGACAGGAAGGCACCGCACGACCGGCTCGAGGACGAGCTCGGCGACCTCCTGTTCGCGTGCGCCAATCTCGCCCGCAAGCTCAAGGTCGATCCCGAAACCGCCCTGCGCTCGACCAACGCGAAGTTCGAGCGCCGCTTCCGCCGGATCGAGCAGTGGCTCGCCGAATCCGGCAAGACTCCGGCGGACTCGACGCTCGGCGAGATGGATGCGCTGTGGGACCGCGCCAAGGCCGAGGAGCGCGGCTAGCCCCGCCTTAGGCGCGCCAGCGCCGCCAGGTCTCCATCGCCAGGGCGCCGAGCCCGAGGAACACCGTCGCGAGGAGCACCATCGCTCCGACCAGCGGCAGGTTCCTGAGGAAGCCCACGATCAGCAGCCCGAGCACGAGGCACGCCGCCCGCCCCCAGAAGCCATCGGGCAGCGTCACCGTGGCGTTGCCGACGCGCAGCCGCCGCCAGATCGCCGCCGCGAAGGTGAGCGCGCCCATGCCGTACGCGAGCGCGATCAGCAGCACGTAGGCGACGAGCGCGAGCAGCGCGAACGGCAGCCCGAGAATGGTGATCAGGAGGATCATGATCGCCACCGGAATGCCGATCGCGACCAGAAAGCCGGTCAGCAGCGTGGCGCCAGTGCGGGCGCGCAGCGTCGTCGCCGCCTGCTCGGCGAACCCCGGGAACAGCGCGAGGAACACGAGCCCGATGCCGAGCGTGAACAGGCCGACGAACGCGAGATGGAAGAACGCGAACAGCAGCGCGCCGCTGATCAGCGCGTGCGGAACGGTGCGCTCGCGCCTCGGCTGGGGCGCGGGCTCCGGCGACATGCCGCCGAGCACCTGCGCGTCCGGCGACACCTCGACCGCCCCCGGCCCGCTGTGACGAATCGCGCCGCCGATGACCGCGCCCGGCTGGACGATCACCTTCCCGGTCGCGCGCACGTCGCCCGCGACGTGGCCTTCGATCGTCACCGCGCCCGCGGCGACGACGACGTCGCCGCCGACCGCGCCCGAGATCTCAGCATCGCCCGCGGCGAGTCGTAGGTCGCCGCCGATCTGTCCCTGCGGCCACAGAGTGAACGCCCCGGCGGCGGCGATGACGTCGCCCTCCACCGTGCCGGCGACGTTGATGCGTCCGGCGGTCAGCATGGCATCGCCGCCGACGCGGCCTTCGATGCGCACCGAGCCCGCGCCGGCGACGAGCTGCCCGGCGACGGGATCGTGGATGTCGACCGTCGGCCCGACCCGCAGGGTCGTGCCGTCGGCGGCGAACGCCTCGCCGCTCGCGAGCAACGCCAGCGCCGCGACGGCGACCCGCAGCAGCGCCCTCACCGGCCCGCTCCCTTCGCGCCCGATTCGGGACGGAGCACAGCGATCAGGCTGGACGTGTCCCAGCGGCGGCCGCCGCGCTCCTGCACGGCGGCGTAGAACTGATCGACCAGGGCCGCGACCGGCAGCCGCGCGCCGTTCCGGCGGGCCTCGGCGAGGCAGATCGCGAGATCCTTGCGCATCCAGTCGACGGCGAAGCCGAAGTCGAACTTGCCCTCGCCCATGGTGCGGCCGCGGTTCTCCATCTGCCACGACCCCGCGGCTCCCTTCGACAGGGTGTCGACGACCTGCGGCACGTCGAGCCCGGCCTGCAGCGCGAAGTTGATCCCTTCGGCGAGCCCCTGCACCAGACCCGCAATGCAGATCTGGTTCACCATCTTGGTGAGCTGTCCCGCGCCCACCGGGCCCATCAGCGTGACGCCGCGCGCATAGGAGTCCATGACAGGCCGCGCGCGCTCGAGCACTTCGGCGTCGCCGCCGACCATCACCGTGAGCACGCCGTTCTCGGCGCCCGCCTGCCCGCCCGACACCGGCGCGTCGAGGAACGAGACGCCCTTCGCCTGCCCCTCGCCCGACAGCTCGCGGGCGAGGTCGGCCGACGCGGTCGTGTGATCGACGAAGATGGCGCCCCGCTTCATTCCGGCGAACGCGCCGTCGGGCCCGAGCGCGACCGCGCGCACGTCGTCGTCGTTGCCGACGCAGGCGAGCACCACGTCCGCGTCCCTCGCCGCCTCGCGTGGCGTCGCCGCGACCGTGCCTCGATGCTTCTGCGCCCATGCGTCCGCCCTCGCGCGGGTGCGGTTGTAGACCGTGACCGCGAAGCCCTTGGCCGCGAGGTGGCCCGCCATCGGGAAGCCCATCACGCCAAGCCCGATGAATGCGACCGAGCGGACCGTCTGTTGGCTCATAGCGTCACCCCTTCCCTGGCGAAACGACGGAAATACGCGATCAGCGCGTCCCAGCACTCGGCGCTCGGCGCCGTGATCACCGGCCCCTCGCCGCGCCCGACATGATAGGGCGTCCGGTCCGCGAGGTAGGCGGAAAAGCCGCCGGCCTCATGATGGATCAGCATGCCTGCCGCGTGGTCCCACGGCCGCAGCCGCCCGTAGCCGGTGAGATGCCATTCGGCGTTGAGCAGCCGCAGGTACTCCTGTCCGGCGCAGCGCAGTGCCTCGGCATCGTGATGGAACACGATGCCCTGCTTGCGCAATTCGTATTGGCCCTGATGGGAGAACAGCCGCGCCAGCAACTGGCCGCGCATGTGCTCGGGCGCGACGGGCTCGGCGACGCGCAGCCGCCGCTCGCCGTCCCATGCGCCGGAGCCGACTTCGGCGACCGCCATCGCGTCGGTCAGCGGATCGTGGATCCAGCCGGCAACCGTGCGCCCTCCGACCACCAGCGCGACCAGCACCGCGAACAGCGGCCGGCCGTGGGCGAAGTTGACGGTGCCGTCGACCGGGTCGATCACCCACACCGGACGTTCGGCGTGGTCGAGGTGGCGCAGCAGCTCGGGATCCACGGTGATCGCCTCCTCGCCGATGGCGATCGAGCCCGGAAGCAGCGCCTGAAGCCCCGGGATCAGCGCGCGCTCGGCGGATTCGTCGGCTACCGTCACGAAGTCGCCCGGCTTCTTCTCGCGCACCTCGTCGGCCGCGAGCGACCGGAAGCGCGGCGTGATCTCGGCAGCGGCCACATCGCGGATGAGCTGCGCGACGCGGGCGACATCGAAACGGGGAACGGTCATCGGGCGGACACCACGCGGGAATTGTAGCCGAGCCGGCGCGGAGCGCCGGAAACGAAAAAGGGGCCGCGATGCGCGGCCCCTTTCCGTGTGACGTGAGCGAGGGCTTAGAAGCCCATATCGCCCATGCCGCCCATGCCGCCGCCCGGCATGCCGGCCGGCGCATCCTTCTTCTCCGGCCGCTCGGCCACCATCGCTTCGGTGGTGACGAGGAGACCGGCAACCGAGGCCGCGTCCTGCAGAGCGTGGCGCACCACCTTGGTCGGGTCGATGATGCCGGCCTTCACCAGATCCTCGAACTCACCCGACTGGGCGTTGTAGCCGTAGTTGTCGCTCTTCTGCTCGAGCAGCTTGCCGGCGATGACGGCGCCGTCGGCGCCGGCGTTCTCGGCGATCTGCCGCGCCGGAGCCTGGAGCGCACGACGGACGATGTCGATGCCGACCTTCTGCTCGTCGTTGCCGCCCTTGAGGTTGGCGAGGGCGCGGATCGAGAACAGCAGCGCGGTGCCGCCGCCCGGAACGATGCCTTCCTCGACCGCGGCGCGGGTCGCGTGGAGCGCGTCGTCGACGCGGTCCTTGCGCTCCTTCACCTCGACCTCGGTGGCGCCGCCGACCTTGATCACCGCGACGCCGCCGGCGAGCTTCGCCAGCCGCTCCTGCAGCTTCTCACGGTCGTAGTCCGACGTCGTCTCCTCGACCTGGGTACGGATCTGGTTGCACCGGGCGGAGATGTCGTTCTTCTTGCCGGCGCCGTCGACGATCGTGGTGTTCTCCTTGTCGATCGAGACGCGCTTGGCCCGGCCCAGCATGTTCAGCGTGACGGTCTCGAGCTTGATGCCGAGATCTTCGCTGATCACCTGGCCGCCGGTGAGGACGGCGATGTCCTCGAGCATCGCCTTGCGGCGATCGCCGAAGCCGGGCGCCTTCACCGCCGCGACCTTGAGGCCGCCGCGGAGCTTGTTGACCACCAGCGTCGCCAGCGCCTCGCCCTCGATGTCCTCGGCGATGATCAGGAGCGGCTTCGCCGCCTGAACGACCGCCTCGAGCAGCGGCAGCATCGGCTGCAGGCTGGAGAGCTTCTTCTCGTGGATCAGGATGAGCGGATCCTCGAGCTCGACCGTCATCTTGTCCGGGTTGGTGATGAAGTACGGCGAGGCGTAGCCGCGGTCGAACTGCATGCCCTCGACCACGTTGAGCTCGGTCTCGAGGCCCTTGGCCTCCTCGACCGTGATCACGCCTTCCTTGCCGACCTTCTCCATCGCTTCCGCGATCATGTGGCCGATCTCGGTCTCGCCGTTCGCCGAGATGGTGCCGACCTGGGCGATCTCGTCGCTGCTCTTCACCTTCTTGGAGCGCTTCTTGAGGTCCTCGACGACCGCGTCGACCGCGATGTCGATGCCGCGCTTGAGGTCCATCGGGTTCATGCCCGCGGCCACCGCCTTGGTGCCCTCGCGCACGATCGCCTGGGCCAGCACGGTCGCCGTGGTCGTGCCGTCGCCCGCGGCTTCCGCGGTCTTCGACGCGACCTCGCGCACCATCTGCGCGCCCATGTTCTCGAACTTGTCGGCGAGCTCGATCTCCTTGGCGACGGTGACGCCGTCCTTGGTGATCCGCGGCGCGCCGAACGACTTCTCGATCACGACGTTGCGGCCCTTCGGACCCAGCGTGACCTTCACCGCATCAGCGAGGATGTCGACGCCGCGGAGCATCCGCGTGCGCGCATCCGTCGAAAACTTGACTTCTTTGGCAGCCATTGGGTTCTCCGTTTATTCCAGCACGCCCATGATGTCGGACTCCTTCATGATGAGGAGATCCTCGCCGTCCACCCGCACCTCGGTGCCGGACCACTTGCCGTAAAGGACGCGATCGCCCTTCTTGACGTCGAGCGGATGCAGCTTCCCGTCTTCGCCGCGGCTGCCCGGGCCCACCGCGATGACCTTGCCCTCCATGGGCTTTTCCTTGGCGGTATCGGGGATGATGATGCCGCCGGCGGTCTTCTGTTCCGCCTCCAGCGCCTTCACCAGAACCCGATCATGCAAAGGCCTGATCTTCATGCCGGTTCTCCTAATTCTTTGAAGCGTCAAGCAAATCCGGGAAACCGGACGCCTGTTAGCACTCAGGTTTAATGAGTGCCAGCCTTATAGGCTCGCACCCGCGGGGAGTCAACGGTGGTGAGGACGCGCGTCAGACCGCGCGGGCGGCGCGGCGGCGGCTCGGCACTTCCGGCTGGACCCCGAACCGTTCCGAAAACCGGGCGGCGGCGGAAGGTTCCAGCGCCACGGAGAGATCGATGGCCGTCGCGCCGTCGCGCCGGGCGACGACCTCGCCGTGGGCGTAGAGCCAGGCGATCGCGGCGCCCGCGGAGGGCTCCAGCCGGTAGGTCACGATGCCGCGGCCGGCGGCGAGCCGCTGGTCGAGACGGTGCAGCAGCGAGTCCATGCCCTCGCCGGTCCACGCCGACACCGCGGCGACGGATTCGTCGGCGGCGGCGAGCCGCTCGATGCGCTGACGGGTCTCGGCATCGAGCAGATCGGTCTTGTTGAGGACCTCGATCGTCGCTTCCTGCTGGCGCTCGGAGAGCCCGAGGTCGCTCAGCACCTTGAGCACGTCCTCGCGCTGCGCCTCGGTCTCGGGATGGGCGATGTCGCGGACGTGGAGCACGATGTCGGCCTCGAGCACCTCCTCGAGCGTCGCGCGGAAGGCGGCGACGAGATCGTGCGGCAGGTCGGAGACGAAGCCGACGGTATCGGACAGGATGATGGTGCGCCCGGATGGAAGCTTCACGCGCCGCATCGTCGGATCGAGCGTCGCGAACAGCAGGTTCTTGGCGAAGACGTCGGCGCCGGTGAGCCGGTTGAACAGCGTCGACTTGCCGGCGTTGGTGTAGCCCACCAGCGCGACCACCGGATACGGCACGCGCTTGCGCGCCTTGCGGTGCAGGCCGCGCATCTTCTTCACGTCCTCGAGCTCTTCCTTGATGCGCTCGATGCGATCAGCGATCTGCCGGCGGTCAGCCTCGATCTGGGTCTCGCCGGGACCGCCGAGGAAGCCGAAGCCGCCGCGCTGCCGTTCGAGGTGGGTCCAGCTCCGGACCAGCCGGCTTCTCTGGTAGCTGAGGCGCGCGAGCTCGACCTGGAGCCGGCCCTCGCGGGTCCGCGCGCGCTCACCGAAGATCTCGAGGATGAGCCCGGTGCGATCGAGCACCTTGCACTTCCACGCGACCTCGAGATTGCGCTGCTGGATCGGTGACACCCGGCCGTCGATCACCGCGACCGCGATCTCCTTCTCCTCGACGACGGTCTTGAGGCGCTCGACCGCGCCGCCGCCGAGCAGCGTGCTCGGGTTCGGCTGACGCACCGGAACGATCTCGGAATGGACGACGTCGAGCGAGATGGCGGCGGCAAGGCCGCAGGCCTCGTCGAGCCGCGCCTCCGGCGTGCGCGAGGCGAGCGTCGGCTCGGTGTTGCGCTCGCGGATAAGCGGATGCAGCACCATCGCGCGCACGCCCTCGCCGAGCCGCACCTGCGCGGCCTCGGCCGCAGCGCGTGCGTCCTTGCGCCGGCGCCGAGCGCGCTCGGCTCCCTTTTCCGGACTCTCGGACTCGGGGGACTCGACGTGGGGGGACTTGGTCAAGCGGACGCTCAGCTCGCCGCGTCTTCCTTCTCGCCCTCGAACAACTGGATCGGGGCCGCCGGCATGACGGTCGAGATCGCGTGCTTGTAGACGAGCTGGGAGTGGTTGTCGCGCCGCAGCAGCACTGAGAAATTGTCGAACCAGGTGACGATACCCTGCAGTTTCACGCCGTTCACAAGAAACACCGTCACGGGGGTTTTGTTCTTGCGGATGTTGTTGAGGAACACGTCCTGCAGGTTCTGGGACTTGTCGCCGGCCATCGATTGGCTCCTTTTATCTTGCTCTTGCTCTTGTCTTGTTGGGGCGCCAGGGGCACCCGGTGATTCCGTACCACGGGGACGGCGGTTTGTCGCGTATGCCCGGCCGCGTCCATCCATTGTCGCAGCGGTCGTCGCAGCGGGTCCGGACGGGGCTCGCCGCACGGCTCGGAGCGCCGCCGGTGCTCCTTATATGGGCTTGTTTACGGCGGTCACAAGGTCAGCAAAGCTGCCACAGTCGCCGCAGACCCAGGCGGGCGTATGGGCGCACCCCGCCAGGCCCTCTTTTTGACCGAAAAAGATCGGCGTCAGGCCGGCATTCACCGCGCATTCGAGGTCGATCGCGCCGTCGCCGACGAACCACACCTCGGCGCCCCGCGCGACGCCGCTGCCCGCGAGCGCCATCTCGACCGGCTCGACCGCCGGCTTGTCGGCGGGCGCGTCGGTCGCGCCGACCAGGCGGCGGAAGTAGCCGGTCCAGCCGAGCTGCTCGGCCTCGGCGCGCAGGTAGCGTCCGGTCTTGTTGCTGACGACGGCGAGGTAGATGCCGCTGCCGCTCAGGTCCGCGAGCATCTCGGCCGCGCCCGGCAGCGCGCGGAGCTGCTCGAGATGCACGGCCTCGAAGCTCTCGTAGAAGATCTTGCGCGCCTCCGGCCAGCGGTCGCCGAACAGCGCCGGGAAGCTGTCGCGCAGCGACTTCGCGACCCGGACGCGCGTCTCCTCGAGCGTCCACGGCGCGTGGCCCATGGCGACGAGCGTGAGGTTGATCGCCGAATGGATCGCGCCCCAGTTGTCGACCAGGGTGTTGTCCCAGTCGAACAAAATCGCCTTCGGCCGCGGCAGCGACGTCGTCACCGCCCCGCTCCTCCGTTGGCGGTCTGGCGCTCGACCTCGGCGAGGTAGCGCTCGCGCAGCTCGAGCGTGGTCGAGCCTGGCGCGCCGTTTCCGATCGGGCGCCCGTCGATGGTGACGATCGGCAGCACCGCGGCCGTGGTCGAGGTCAGGAACGCCTCGCGCGCGCTGAGCGCCTCGTCGAGCGTGAACGGACGCTCGACGACCTTGCGGCCGGACTCGCGCGCGACCTTGAGCACCGCCTGACGCGTGATCCCGTCGAGGATCGCGCAGTCCGCCGGATGGGTGACGATCGCGCCGTCGCGATCGACGATCCACGCATTGGTCGACGTGCCCTCGGTGACGACGCCGGACTCGGTGACCTGCCAGGCCTCGAACGCGCCGGCGTTCTTCGCCTTCTGCTTGCCGAGCACGTTGGGCAACAGCGAGACCGACTTGATGTCGCAGCGCCGCCAGCGGACGTCCGGGATCGAGATGACGCCCACACCTTTTTCGGCAAGCTCGGGGCGCTGCGGCGCGAGGCGCTTGGCGGTGACGACGAGCGCCGGACGCGCATGGGCGGGAAACGCATGATCGCGCGGCGCGACGCCGCGGGTGATCTGGAGATAGATCATGCCGTCGCCGATCGCGTTGCGGCGCACCACTTCGCGGACGATGTGGGCGAGCGCCCGCTCCGACACCGGCCAGGCGATCTCCATCTCGTGCAGCGAGCGCGCGAGCCGCGCCATGTGCGGCGCCTCGTCGACGAGCGCGCCGTTCTTCACGGCGACCACTTCGTAGACGCCGTCGGCGAACTGGTACCCGCGGTCCTCGACATGGACGGCGGCTTCGTCGCTACGGACGTAGCGACCGTTGACGTAGGCGATTCGGAACATCGGGATTCTGCTGGGTTACGCGGGAGGACGGTCGTGGCCGTTGACGGCCCCGCCGAGACCGAGGGACTTGAGCTTGCGGTGCAGCGCCGAGCGCTCCATGCCGACGAACGCCGCGGTCCGCGACACGTTGCCGCCGAAGCGCACGATCTGCGCCGCGAGATACTCGCGCTCGAACACCTCGCGGGCCTCGCGCAGCGGCAGGCGCATCATCTCGTCGCCCTTCTCCCAGCGCAGCACCGCCGGCGTGATGTTGAGGATCTCGGGCGGCAGCATCTCGGCGCTGATGCGGCCCTTGCCCTCGCCCGGCGCCATGATCAGCATCCACTCGACCACGTTGCGGAGCTGGCGGACGTTGCCCGCCCACTCGTGGGCCTGCAGCGCCGTCATCGCGTCCTCGCCGATCTCGCGCTCGGGCAGCCCCGAGGCGACCGCCGCGTGGTGCATGAAGTGCTTCACCAGCAGGGGGATGTCCTCGCGGCGCTCCTTGAGCGACGGCACGCGGAGCGGCACGACATTGAGCCGGTAGAACAGGTCCTCGCGGAAGCGCCCGGCGCCGATCTCGGCCTTGAGGTCGCGGTTGGTCGCGGCGACGACGCGGACGTCGACCTGCACGCGAGTGCTGCCGCCGACGCGCTCGAACACCTGCTCCTGCAGGATGCGCACGATCTTGCCCTGGGTCGCGAGCGGCATGTCGGCGACCTCGTCGAGGAACAGCGTGCCGCCGTGCGCCGACTCCAGCACGCCGGTCCGCGACCGACCGTCGCCCGCGGCGCCCTCGACACCGAACAGCTCCGCCTCGAAGCGGTCGGGGTCCATGATCGCGCAGTTGATGGCGACGAACGGCCCCGAGGTGCGCGCCGAGCGCCGGTGCACGAGGCGCGCCACCACCTCCTTGCCCGAGCCCGGCGGACCCGAGACCAGCACGCGGCTGTTGGTGGGCGCGACCCGCTCGATGGCCGAATCGAGCTGGCGGATCGCCGGCGACTGGCCGATCAGGTCGGCTTCGGTACCGGCGCGGAGCTTGAGCTCCTGGTTCTCGCGCTTGAGGCGCGCCGCCTCGACTGCGCGCGACACGACGACGAGCAGCCGATCGGCCTTGAACGGCTTCTCGATGTAGTCGTAGGCGCCTTCCTTGATCGCGGCGACGGCGGTCTGGACGTTGCCGTGGCCGGAGATCATCACGACCGGAAGATCGGCATGCTCGCGCTTGAGCACGCCGAGGATCTGCATGCCGTCGAGCTTGGAGTTCTTGAGCCAGATATCGAGCAGGACGAGCGACGGCTTGCGCGCGCGCACCGCGGCGAGCGCGGTCTCGCTGTCGCCGGCCTCGCGCGTCCCGTAGCCTTCGTCGCGGAGAATGCCGGACATCAGCAGGCGGATGTCGGCTTCGTCGTCGACGATGAGGATGTCGTGATTCATGACCGGCTTTGACTGCGCGCCGCGCCCGTGCGCGCCGGCTCTCTGTCATTGGCCTCGATGGCGGTATTACCCTCCACCTTGGGGAAAATCAAGGTGACGCGCGCGCCCATCGGCTTGCGGTCGGCGAGTTCGAGCCGTCCGCCATGGTCCTCCATGATCTTCTTCACGATGGCGAGCCCGAGACCGGTGCCCTCGGCGCGGGTGGTGACGTAGGGCTCGGTGAGCCGGTCGCGATGCTCCTGCGGCAGGCCGAGGCCGTTGTCCTCGACCGACACCACGACGGAGTCGTCGCGCTCGTCGACGACGACGCGGATCTCGCCGGGCGGCTGCGGCGCGCGCGCCAGCCGCGCGTTGAGCGAATCGGCGGCGTTCTGCAGGAGATTCGTGATCGCCTGCGACGTCTGGCGATCGTCGCACAGCACCCGGACGTCGTGGGTCGGCGCGACCGTCGTGTAGGTGATCGCCGGATTCGCCGAGCGCTGCAGCAGCACGACGCGGCCGATGATCTCCTCGATGTCGTGCACGTCCTTGTCGGGCGCCGGCATGCGCGCGAACGCTGAGAACTCGCTGATCATGCCGCCGATGTCCTCGACGTGGCGCACGATGGTGTCGACGCAGGCCGCGAAGGTCTCGGGATCGTTCTTGATCTCGGCGAGATAGCGCCGGCGGAGGCGTTCCGCCGAGAGCTGGATCGGCGTCAGCGGGTTCTTGATTTCATGGGCGAGGCGACGCGCGACGTCGGCCCAGGCCGCCATGCGCTGCGCCGACATCAGCTCGGTGACGTCGTCGTAGGTAACGACGAAGCCGCGCACCACGCCCTCCTCCTGCTCGACGAACACGCGCGCGAGCAGCGTGCGTGCGCTGCCGTCGCGGGCGATCTCGATCTGCGCCTCGCGCAGACGCCCGGGGCGGCTCCGCGCCGCGGCGATCAGCTCTCCGAGCTCGGGCACCACGGCGACCAGCGGCTCGCCGACATGAGCGTCGAGGTCGACGCCGATCAACGACGACGCGCCGCGGTTCGGGTAGTTGATCCGCCCCTCGCCGTCGAGCCCGATGACGCCCGCCGAGACACCGCCGAGCACCGCCTCGATGAAGCGGCGGCGCTGGTCGATCTGGCGGTTGGCCTCGATCAGCTCGCGGCGCTGCGCCTCGAGCTGGCTCGTCATGCGGTTGAACGCGCGCGACAGCGACCCGAGCTCGTCGCGCGCCGGGCCTTCGGGCACCCGCGCCGAAAGATCGCCCTCGCGGACGCGCTCGGCGGCGGCCGCGAGGTTCATCACCGGGCGCGCCAGCGTGTTGGCGAGCGCAAGCCCGATCCACACCGCCGCGAGCAGCAGCAGGAGGGCTACCATGATGAAGATCATCGCGAACGTGATCTGGATCTCGGAGCGGCGCTGTTCGAGGTTCTGGTAGGACGCGACCGCCTCCTGCGCGCGCTGCATGTGCTGCAGCACGCGGGCCTCGACGAAGCGGCTGACGTAGAGATACGCGCTCGGCAGCGTCGACAGGCGCACCAGCGCCCGGACCCGGCTGTCGCCCTCGTTGAGGAACACCACCACCTCGCCGCGCCGTGCCTTCTCCAGCGCGTCCGGCGGCACCGGATCGAACTGCATCACGAACGAGAACCGCGACCGCCCGATCACCCGCCCGGCGCCGTCGAACACGACCGCGTCCGTGAGCGAGCGCAGCGCAGCCTGGGTCTCGATCAGGTCGTTGAACTCGGTCGGGCTGTTCACCAGCAGCGGGCCGTCGCGATTGATGTCGTTGGCCATCGCCAGCAGGTCGCCGCGGATCACCTGCTGGTGCTCTTTCAGATACGACTCGGCGACCGCGAGGGATTCGTCGACGGCGGTCCGCACCCGCTCGCTGAACCACGCCTGGATGCCGAGGTCGAAGAACAGCGCGGAGAAGATCGCGACCACGACGGCGGGCGCCGCGGCGACGAGGCTGAACAGCACGACCATGCGGACGTGGAGCTTCGAGCCGGCGGAGCCGCGCCGCCGCTCGGTCCACACCGAGACGATGCGGTGCGCGACGAGGCCGCCGAGCGCCAGCAGCAGGACGAGGTCGACGTTGAGGAGGACGAGGACGAGCTTGGGGCTCGGTCCGAACGGCGCGGCGCCGGTGAGCGCGGTGTAGGTGGCGACGCCGCACACGGCGGCGGCGGCGGCGAGCGCCACGGCGAGGTGGCGGAGCAGCCCGGTGCGCTCGATCCAGGCGTTGAAGCGCTGGAAGCGGCGGGTCAGGCGCACGCCGGAGCGCGCGGGGGCCTGTCCGTCCCGTCCCTGTTCGTTCCGTCGGAGAGCTGTCCGCACCGCACCACCTGGACGCGTCGCCGGCCGCCCGCGGCGGTCGACGAACGCGGGCGGTCATTTTATTCCGCGGACGACCTGAATGTCCAACTCGCGCAGCTTCTTGCGCAGCGTGTTGCGGTTGAGGCCGAGGAGCTGCGCGGCCCGGATCTGGTTGCCGCGGGTGGCCGAGAGCGTGAGCGACATCAGCGGCCGCTCGATCTCCTTCAGCACCCGGTCGTAGAGGCCGCTCGGCGGCAGCCCGTCGCGATGGGCGGCGAAGTAGTCGCGCAAGTGGCGCTCGACCGACCCCGACAGGCTTTCGCCCGGCGGCGGATCGGAGGCGGGCGCCGCGGGCTGGGTCTCGGCGAGCTCGGCCTCGATCACGTCGACGCCGATCACCTCCTGCGAGTAGAGCGCGGCGAGGCGGCGGACGAGGTTCTCGAGCTCGCGCACGTTGCCCGGCCAGCGGTACTCCTTGAGGCGCGCGAGCGCGGCTTCGTCGAGGCGCTTGAGCGGCAGCCCCTCGCCCGCGACCTGCGTCAGGAAGTGACGCACGAGCAGCGGGACGTCCTCGGTGCGCTCGCGCAGCGGCGGCAGCCGGATCGGCACGACGTTGAGGCGATAGAACAGGTCCTCGCGGAACAGACCCTGACGGATGAGCTGGCGCAGGTCGCGGTGGGTTGCGGCGACGATGCGCACGTTGGTGCGGATCGGCGTCCGGCCGCCGACCAGCGTGTACTCGCCTTCCTGCAGCACGCGCAGCAGACGCGTCTGGGCCTCGAGCGGCATGTCGCCGATCTCGTCGAGGAACAGCGTGCCGCCCTCGGCCTGCTCGAACCGGCCGACGTGGCGCTGGGTCGCGCCGGTGAACGCGCCGCGCTCGTGGCCGAACAGCTCGGACTCGATCAGCTCCCGCGGGATCGCCGCCATGTTGATGGCGACGAACGGCCCGCCGCGGCGCTTGCCGAAATCGTGGAGCGCGCGGGCGACCAGCTCCTTGCCGGTGCCGGACTCGCCCGCGATCATCACGCTCAGGTCGGTGCCGACGAGGCGCGCGAGCGTGCGGTAGATCTCCTGCATCGCCGGCGACCGCCCGATCAGCGGCAGCTCGCCCTCGGCGTCCTCGGGCTTCTCCGGCCGCGCCTCGCCGGGGGCCGGCTGCGTCAGCGCGCGGTTCACCACCGAGACGAGCTCGTTGAGGTCGAACGGCTTGGGCAGGTACTCGAACGCGCCGCGCTGCGTCGCCTTCACGGCCGTGAGCAGCGTGTTCTGCGCGCTCATGACGACGATGCGCAGCTCGGGGCGCTGCTTGCGGATGCGCGGCACGAGGTCGAGGCCGTTTTCGTCCGGCAGCACGACGTCGGTGATGACGAGATCGCCCTCGCCGTCGGCTACCCACCGCCACAGCGTCGCCGCGTTGCCGGCGGCGCGGACGCGGTAGCCCTGGCGGCCGAGCGCCTGGGTCAGGACGGTGCGGATCGCTGCATCGTCGTCGGCGACGAGGATGGTGGCATCCGACATCTACGCGCCCTCCATGTGACGTTTCGCTGGCTGGCTTGTCGCGGTCTGGTCGATCGGCAGATAGACACGGAACACGGTGCGCCTCGGCTGGCTGCTGAACTCGATGATCCCGTCGTGGTCGCCCACGATCTTGGCGACCAATGCAAGTCCGAGGCCAGTCCCGTTGACCTTGGTGGTGACGAACGGGTCGAACAGGTTGGCGCGCAACGAGTCGGGGATGCCGTTGCCGTTGTCGGCGATGCTGACCACCAGCGGGAGCTGGGTGCGGGTGTCGGAGCCCGGAACGGCGAGCCGCATGCCCGGCTGGTAGGCGGTCGACAGCGCGATCTCGCCCCCCTTCTCCGGCACCGCCTCGGCGGCGTTCTTCACCAGGTTGAGGAACACCTGGATGAGCTGGTCGCGGTTGCCGTACACCGGCGGCAGCGACGGGTCGTAGGTCTCGGTGATGCGCACGTGGCGCGCGAATCCCGACTGCGCGATCTGGCGCACGTGCTCCAGCACCTGGTGGATGTTCACCGCCTCGCGCTCGATGTTCGGCTTCTCGGCGAACATGTCCATGCGGTCGACCAGCGCGCAGATACGGTCGGTCTCGGTGATGATGAGCCGCGTGAGCGAGCGGTCCTCGGGCCCCGCGTTCTGCTCCAGCAACTGCGCCGCGCCGCGGATTCCCGACAGCGGGTTCTTCACCTCGTGGGCGAGGATCGCCGCCATCGCCGTCACCGAGCGCGCCGCTTTGCGGTGCGTGAGCTGGCGATCCATCTTGTTGGCGATCGAGCGCTCGCTCAGCGCGATCACCGCCGCACCCGGCGACTCGGCGATCGGCGCGACCTGGATCGTCGTCAGATGGCTGCCGATCTTCGGCGTCTCGAGCGTGACGCCGTACTCGGACACGCTGGCGCCGGTCTCGCGCGCCTGATGCAGCAGCGTGAAAAGCGGGCTGTCGCCCGGCAACAGCTCGGCGAGCGCGCGGCCCAGCAGCATCACCGCGCTGGCCTGGAAGAACTGCTCGGCGGCGGAGTTCGCGAGACGGATCCGCTCGTCGGCGTCGACCACGATCACCGGATCGGCGAGCGCATTGAGGATGGCCTCATAGCGCTGCACCGGATCGGCGCCCAGCCGATTGACGTCGGACGTCGATTCCTTAGGCGAGAACTGAGCGGGTGCGGCCATGCGCAGCAGCCTACTTTTTAGGCACAATGTTCAAATGAACATTTGTTGTGCATAGGTCCCTGTATACGCGCTGCCCCGCTTAGGATCAAGCCGGGCGCGCACAAGCGCGCGCAGGGCGGCCATGCCGGAGCGGCGGCCACCAGAGCCTCATGCAGAAGGCGAAAACTAGGCCAGAAGTATCTGTTTGATAAAGATAACCCCGAGGAATCCCAGGGTCAGGACCAGCCAGCCGATGAGAATCCCGCGGGCCAGCCGGCGCCCGCCGAGCCCGCTCCGGAGGTCGGCCACCGAGAGTCCGGCCAGCAGCGCCATGGCGCCGACGGTGAGGACCGTCTTGTGGTTCAGGACCAGCAGGCGTCCGGTCTCGACGAGCTGAAGCGCCGAGCCGGTCGCGACGCCGAGCGCGAGAGCGGCGGCGGCGAATCCGAGCAGGGTTCCCTGCACGCCCTCCGACTCGGCGGCACCCGGGAGAACGCCGGCGAGAGCCGAGCGGCGGCGCGCCTTCAGCGCGCGCTCCTGGATCATGACGGCGAGCGCCGCGACAGCGGCCACCGTCACCAGCGCGTTGGCGATCAAGGCGACGCCGGCGTGCGCCAATCCCCAGGCCGAGGTCTCGGCGGTGTCGCCGGGCGCGCCGGCGAACGCGATCGCGACCAGCGCCAGGACCGCGAGATACGGGAACAGGAGCGTCCCGAGCCGCGCCGACACCGGACGGATCCAGGCGAGC
This sequence comes from Gemmatimonas sp., assembly GCA_050260515.1. Taxonomy (GTDB): domain Bacteria; phylum Pseudomonadota; class Alphaproteobacteria; order SMXQ01; family SMXQ01; genus DATJIG01. The sequence continues at coordinate 1,904 of JBLNCI010000022.1, read as the reverse complement.
GCCGCGAACACCGCGAGCGCGGTCGCCGCAGTGAGCCACAGCGCCGTCGCGATGCCGAACCCGGTCGCATGCAGGCTGATCGCCGCCGCCGCGGCGCTGCCCGCGAGCCCGGCTCCGACCAGGCCCCAGAATCGCGCGTCGCGCGGCAGCGGCTGGCGGAATCCCGCGACCGAGCCGCCGGCCAGCACGACGAGAGCCGCGAGCGAGATCATCAGGTCGAGTCGCATCATGTGTGCGAGTATAGCAACGAAGCCATGCCGGCGTGAGATATCGCGGGCGCGCCGGCGCGGCTATCATGCGCCGCCTTCGACCTCGAAAGCCCCCAACCGACTTACTGGGACCCGCCATGGCCGAGACTCCCGTCGCGATCGTCGCCGCCGACGCGCCGCTGAACACGAAGAAGTCCAACTATCCTGAGCCCTTCTTCTCGCGGATGCTGAAGCGCGAGAAGCGCCCGCTCGGCAATCTGTTCGGGCTCACCAACTTCGGCGTCAACCTGACGCGGATCCTGCCCGGCGGCGAATCGGCGCTGCGCCACGCCCATTCGAAGCAGGACGAGTTCATCTACATCCTCGAGGGCGAGCCGACGCTTATCACCAACGCCGGCGAGACCCGGCTCCGGCCCGGGATGTGCGCAGGCTTCAAGGCCGGGACCGGCGACGCGCACCACCTCGTCAACCGCACCGACCGCGACGTCGTCTACCTCGAGGCCGGCGACCGCACGGCGGGCGACTCGGGCAGTTATCCCGACGACGATATCCGCGCCGAGATGAAGGCGCCCGGCGTGTGGGCCTTCACCCACAAGGACGGCACGCCGTATTGATCGCCCGTCCGGGCACGACTGAACACTGGGGCGACACCGGCGAGGTGTGCTAGGTAGTCGTCCGCAACATCACCGCTGATCACGATCGAGAGAATAGCGATGCGACGCACCTGGACACGTTTGACGACGGCGGCGGTCATCGCCGCGTGCCTGCTCGCAACCGGCTGCAACACGGCAAAGGGCTTTGGCGAGGACCTGTCGACCCTCGGCAACAAGATCACCGGGTCGGCCGAGCGCCATACGTCGGACCGACAGACCACGAAGCCGCAACAGCAGTAGGGCGGACCATTCCGCGGTGCGATGGTCGCTCTAGTGCACAATCAGCGTCCAGGACACGTTCCGGAGTCTCGGTTCGGCAAGTGGTTCCTCGGCACGGAGACGTGGCGAATCCACGTGCTGTTCCGGGCGTTTGCCGACCTTCGCAGACTGGCCGATCGCCTGCCCGAACGCCCGGTCGTGCTCGATGCGGGATGCGGCTGGGGCGCATCCATCGAGCTTCTCAACCGCGCGCTCCGGCCGAGCCGCCTCATCGGCGTCGACATCGATCCGCAGATGATCGCCGCGTGCCATCGGCGAGCGGCGGACGCCGGTATCGAGGTGGATCTCCGGGTCGAGGATCTCGCGCGCCTCTCGCTCGAGGACGAGAGCGTCGACGTGGCGTTCTGCCACCAGACGCTCCACCACGTCGTCGATCAGGCGACCGCGATGCGCGAGTTGCGGCGCGTGCTGCGCCCCGGCGGCATTCTGATGTTCGCCGAATCGACGCGCGCGTACATCCACTCGTGGATCATCCGACTCCTGTTCCGCCACGATCTGACGGTGCAGCGGTCGGCCGACGAATACATCGCGATGCTGAAGGAAGCGGGTTTCGCCATCGACGAAACGGCGATCTCGTATCCCTATCTCTGGTGGAGCCGCAAGGACCTCGGCATCGCCGAGCGCCTGTTCGGGATCGCGCCTCCCGCGGTCCGCGAGGAAACTCTGCTCAATCTCGTCGCGGGGCGCCCGTTACATCGGCGCCCCCCCCCGACCCCCGGCGCAAAATCCCGGGCGCGGCCCCCCCTCACGCCAGCCGAGGTTT
>JBLNCI010000021.1:0-4685 GCA_050260515.1 Gemmatimonas sp. | reverse complement strand
GGTCTGTGCACCGATTACGCCAGCCAGGACCGACGCGGCAAGGCCGTCCGCGCGGCCCATGACGTCAGCTTCGAGGTCGAGGAAGGGACCTTCTTCACCCTGCTCGGTCCGAGCGGCTGCGGCAAGACGACGACGCTGCGCTCGATCGCGGGGCTCGAGCGGCCGGTGGCCGGCGAGATCCGCCTGGGCGAGCACGTGCTCTTCTCCGCCTCGCAGAAGGTGTTCGTCGCCCCCAACAAGCGCAACATCGGCATGGTGTTCCAGTCCTACGCGATCTGGCCGCACATGACCGTCGAGGAGAACGTCGCGTTCCCGCTGCGCGCGCTCAAGGTTCCGCGCGGCGAGATCAAGGATCGCGTCGCGCAGGCGCTGGAGCTGGTGGGCATGGGCGGCATGCAGTCGCGTCCGGGGCCGCTCCTCAGCGGCGGCCAGCAGCAGCGCGTCGCCCTCGCGCGCGCGCTGGTGAAGCAGCCACGCATCCTCCTGCTCGACGAGCCGTTCAGCAACCTCGACGCCAAGCTCCGCGAGCAGATGCGCATCGAGGTGAAGCTGCTGCAGCAGCGCCTCAACATCACCGTGCTGTTCGTCACCCACGATCAGGTCGAGGCGCTCAGCCTCTCCGATCGCATCGCGATCATGAAGGATGGCGTCGTCCAGCAACTCGGGTCGCCACGCACGCTGTACGAGGAGCCGGTGAACGAGTTCGTCCGCGACTTCGTCGGCAAGACGCTGCTGTTCAAGGGCCGCGTCAGGTCGTGCGACGCGGGCGGAACGGTGACGATCGCGCTCGACGGCGCCGCCGAATGCGTGGTGTCGGCGCGCACCGCGGAAGCGGGACGGTTCCAAACCGGCAAGGCGGTGGTGGTCGGTGTCCGCCCCGAGGACATCGAACTGGTGTCCGCGACCGGCGGCGCGGTTCCCGCCGGCATGGTGCCCGGCCGGGTCAAGGCGGCGCTGTTCGTCGGCGAGCGGAACGAGTACCGCATCGCGATCGACGGGCAGACCGACTGCGATCTCTACGCGGAGCGTCAGAGTCGGCTCGCCGACGGCGACCCGGTGTGGCTCCGGATCAAGTCCGGAGGCCACAGCGTGTGGTCGCCCGAGGGGTCCGCCACGCCGGCGTGATCCGCGCTCTGCAACGCGGCTTTCAGGGAGACATGACGATGTTCAGAACGCCTGTGTTCGCAGTCATTGCGGCGGCCCTGGTCGTGGCGGCGACGCCCGTGCGCGCCGACGACAACGCCCCGGCGATGAAGGAACTGATCAAGGCGGCGCAGGCCGAGGGAAGCGTCGAGGTGCTGCTGTCGGGGCAGGTCCCGGCGAAGCTGCGGCCGCTGATGCCGGAGTTCACCAAGCGCTACGGCGTGAAGATCAACTTCCAGGTGGGCGGCGGCGACCAGAACGGCCAGCGGATCCTCGCCGAGCGCCGCGTCGGCCGCTACACGCTCGATGCGTGGCTCGGCGGCGCCAACACGGCGCTGGCGCAGCTCGTGCCCAACAACGCGCTGGTACCGATCAACGACAAGCTGGTCGATCCCGACGTGACCGACCTCTCGAAGTGGTATCGCGGCCGCCACTACTACGTGGACCCCGACCAGAAGTACATCCTCGCCTTCGGCGCCCAGCCGGCGCGTCCGATCTCGTACAACACCAAGCTGCTCGACCCCGAGCAGATCAAATCCTACGAGGACCTGCTCGACCCGAAGTGGAAGGGCAAGCAGGTGGCGTGGAACCCGAGCATGGAAGGCGCCGCCGCGACGACCGTGGCGCTCTACCTGCACCCGAGGGTCGGCGAGGCGTGGTTCACTCGCTGGGCGCGCGACATGAAGGTGACGCTCATCGACGACGTCCGCCAGGGCGCGGAATGGGTCGCGCTCGGCCGCTTCCCGATCGGGCTATTCGGCATCGCGACCCAGGCCGAGAAGATGAGCCGCGAGGGGTTCCCGATCCGCGGCGATCTGCCGCACCCGATGGCGGAAGGCGAGGTGCTGACCTCGTCGGCGACCAACATCATGCTCATGGACCGCGCGCCGCACCCGAAGGCGGGCCAGCTCTTCGCCAACTGGATCCTCACCCGCGAGGTCCAGCAGGAAATCGTCAAGCTGTCGCGGACCACCGACTCGCTCCGCGAGGACATCGACGACAGCATGCTGTCACCGCAATACCAGCGCCGGCACGACGTCGATTATTTCATCGCCTTCGCCGATCACCGCTACCAGACCGAGCAGACGCAGATCATGGCGAGGCTGCGCGAGATCATGAAAGAGGCCGGTTACCGGTAGGGACCGCGACGCGGCGGACCGCCGCGTCGGAGCAGAGGGGCGTGGCGTAGATGTCGACGTTGGAAATTGCCGAAGTGCTGCCGCGGAAGTCGCGCTCCCGCGAGGTCGGCAAGTTCGTCATGGCGATGCTGATCCTGCTGTTCGGGTTCTACATCGTCTACCCGATCGCCCTGATCTTCATTCAGAGCTTCAACGCCGCCGGCATCATCGCCGGCGAGTACCGGTTCAGCATCGAGAACTGGGTCAAGGCCTACCAGGACCCGAGCACGTTCGGCAGCCTGCTCAACACCATCATCGTGTACTTCTCGTACACCGCGATCAGCTTCCCGGTCGCGGTCCTGATCTCGTGGATCATCGCGCGCACCAAGATCCCGTTCAGCCGCGGCCTCGAGTTCATGTTCTGGGTGTCGTTCATGCTGCCCGGGCTGACGACGACGATCGGCTGGACGCTGATGCTCGACCCGTATTTCGGGTTCCTCAATGTCTGGCTGAAGGACCTCGGCCTCGTCGACGGCCCGGTGTTCAACATCTACAGCGTCGAGGGGATCGTCTTCGCCCACCTGATGGGCAGCGCGATCTCGCAGAAGGTGATGCTGCTGACCCCGGCGTTCCGCAACATGAACGTCACGCTGGAGGAGGCGGGGCGCATCTCCGGCGCCGGACGGCTGCGCACGATGATGCGCGTCACCCTGCCGGTCATGGTCCCGGCGATGGTGGTCGTGTTCATGCTCAATCTCGTCCGGATGTTCAACTCGTTCGAGACCGAGCAGATCCTGGGCACGCCGATCAAGTTCTATGTGTACTCGACCGAGATCTACAACCTCGTGCACCGGGTGGGGCCGAGCGCCTACGGTCAGGCGACGGCGCTCGCGAGCCTGACGCTGGTGATCATCCTCGCGCTGATTCCGCTGCAGCGCTGGCTGTTCACGCGCCGCAACTACACGACGGTCAGCAGCAACTACCGGGCCGGCGTCACCAGCCTCGGGGCGTTGCAGCCGGTGGCGTTCGCGTTCGTCCTCACCGTCGCGCTGTTGCTCACGGCGGTGCCGGTGCTGACGCTGCTTGGCGGCAGCTTCATGACCCGCGCCGGATTCTTCCAGGCGACGCCGACCTATACGCTCAACCACTGGCACCTGGTGCTGTCCGACCCGATCTTCTTCCGGGCGCTGGAGACCACCTTCATCCTGGCGCTGACGACGGCGATCGTCGCCCCGCTGCTGTTCTCGATGGTCGCCTACGTGCTGGTGCGGCGGAACTGGCCGGGGCGGACGCTGCTCGATTCGATGTTCTGGCTGAGCGCCGGCATCCCCGGCATGCTCTCCGGCCTCGGCCTGCTGTGGGTGATCCTGGCGACGCCCGGGCTCAACTGGCTGTTCGGGACGATCTGGATCCTGATCATCGTCTCGATCCTGCAGGGCAAGCTCACCAGCACCCAGACGCTGAAGAGCACGTTCCTGCAGATCGGCAAGGACATGGAGGAGGCGGCGCGCACCTCGGGCGCGGGCTGGCTCTACACCTATTTCCGGATCTGGTTGCCGCTCATCGCGCCGACGCTGGTGCTGCTCGGCACCTACAACTTCGTGCTCGCCGCCGGCGCCACGAGCAGCGTGATCCTGCTCGCCGACCGCAACACCATCACACTGTCGCTGCTCGCGCTCGAGTACATGACGTCGGTCGACGGCGCGGCGCGCGAGGTGGCGGGCATCATCAGCCTGATCATCGTGGCGATGACAGCGGGCGTGGCGCTGCTCGCCCGCTGGGTCGCGTTCCGCCGCGGCATCCAGAGCGCCCCGGATCACCACTGAGCTTTTTCTCCCTCTCCCCGACGGGGAGAGGGGTGAGGGGCACACCGGTTGTGGATCGGCGCCGACCCCTCCGCGAAAGCGGAGGTCCAGGGCGGCGACTCGGCGGTGTCAGGAACACTACGTCATGGCCGGGCCTCGGGCGGGTTGCGCCTCGCCCGATTCTCCTGTTCGTCATGGCCGGGCTTGTCCCGGCCATCCACGTTCTGTTTTTCGTCGCGCCAACAGAAACACGTGGATGCCCGGCGCAAGGCCGGGCATGACGAAAGGAGAGTGCGGCGCGCGCTAAGTGCCTCTTGCCGAACTTTCAACAGGGCGCGCCCGAACCCGCCCAGACTTTCCACAGCCCCCTTGTGCCGCGTTTCGCCTGCGCGCATCGTCTCCGCATCGCGACAAGCGAGGGGAGCTATTGCGCAATAGCGCTCTCATTGAAGCGAAGAAACCGCGAGCGATGGCCTCCGACAACGAGGACGGCCGCGGTGGATGAGTTGAGAGGCAACGGCGCTTCCCCTTCGGGTCGCGACGCACTTCTTCTCAGGTACCGACATAACCAGCGTCGCGATCCGGCGACTGAGGCAGCATCGGTAGTGTCGGCTACGCT
>JBLNCI010000020.1:0-12885 GCA_050260515.1 Gemmatimonas sp. | reverse complement strand
AGGACGGGCCCTGGACGCCACCCGGCGTCGGCGACCAGCCCTCACGGTCCTGCGACGTCCAGCCCATCTGGAAGTCCATGCCGCCACCAAGGGTGACCTCTGGCTTCGCAGCGGCCGGCTGAGCCGCGAGAAGGGATGCGCCGACGATCGCCGTCGTCCCCAGTAGTGCACTCTTTGTTTTCATTACGCTGATTTCCTCCGAGCTGGCCTCGCCGCGAACAGAACGGCGAAGCGATTGAGGTGCCCTTTCGGGCCCCAAGCGTCGGAGCACTTCCCCCATGGATTTTCTTCTTGTCGGGGCGAGACGGTGCCATGGGAGGGAAACCGGGAAAACTCTTATATATGAGTTCTTATATAATTCATCGCGGCCGTTGCAGATCGGCAACACTGTTTGCCCATATATTTCAATGTCCTATGCGAACTACGTCACCTCACGCTCCATCCGCCGACATAGTCACAAATCCGGTCGCCGTCCCAAGGCCACTGTTGGACGGCAAGCTCTGACCCGGTCTCCCTCGTCACGGCTGTTTGGCTACTTCACGGTAACTGGCGCTCGCCGCTTGGTACCGCGGAGCGAGGACCTGCCGGCCCGAACGTGGACTCCTGGTCGGCGCCTCCCGAGCGGCCATTGCCGCGCGTCACCACCGAACCGGCGCACCGGGAGTGCAGCGTGGCGCCGCCTGGCGCGGTGGTCATCGCTGCGCCTCACCGGGAGCTTTTCGGTGACCGCCGAACTCAGGCGCTGGTCACGGAGTTTCCGACGGTACCCGCAAAGTCAGCGCAACCGAGTCCGTCGCCATGCGTCCGTTGTCCGTTGCCGTTATTCGTCAGCAACAGTTCTGGTTGCGCCTGCTTGCGTCCCTCGGCGATCGCGCTGCGGCGGCCCCGCTCGCGTCGGATGCCGTTGCCCTCGACCGCGCGGTGACGTCGCACGAAAGCCCCCGGCGTCAGTCGCGCCGCCGCTTCGGCTCGTACGGGTTTTCGCCTTCCTTGAGCAAAAGCCGGATCGGCGCGCCCTTGAGGCCGAAGCTGTCACGGAGCGATCCGACGAGATAGCGCTGGTAGTCCTCGGGCAGTTCCTCGACCCGACTCCCAAACAGCGCGAACGTCGGCGGTCGCGCCCGCACCTGCGTCAGATACCGGATCTTGAGCCTGCGCCCTTTGAGCGCCGGCGGCTGATGGCGCTGCAGCGCGTCGGCGAGCCAGCGGTTGAGCCGGGCCGTTGACAGCCGCTTGTTCCAGCGCCCGACAGCGGCGAACACCTCGTTCATGAGCCGATCGAGGTTTTCGCCCGCCCGCGCCGAGACCCGGACCACGGCGACACCGGAAACCTGCGGCAGCGATTGCTCGATCCGCTCCTCGATGCGGCGCGCGGCGCGATTGGGGTTGTCAACCGCGTCCCACTTGTTGGCGGCGATCACGACGGCGCGCCCCTCCTCGACGGCGATCCGGCCGATCGAGAGGTCCTGATGCTCCACGGGCTGCGTTGCGTCGACGACCACCACGACCGCCTGCGCCAGGCGGATCGCGCGGAGCGTGTCCGCCGCCGACATCTTCTCAAGGTCCTCGTCGATCCGCCCGCGCTTGCGCAGCCCCGCGGTATCGACGAGGCGCACGGGGCGATCCTTCCAGTCCCAGTCGATGGGCACCGCCTCGCGGGTGATGCCCGCCTCGGGCCCGGTGAGCATGCGTTCCTCGCCGACCAGCGCATTGACCAGCGTCGACTTGCCGACATTGGGCCGACCGACGATGGCAAGCCGGAGCGGGCCCGAGAGCGCTTCCTCGTCGCCCGAGTCCACGTCGGTCGCGGCGACGTCCGCCTCGTCCGGAGCGGCGTCCGGCACGTGCGCGCGGATCGCCTCGTAGAGGTCGGCCAGTCCCTCGCCGTGCTCGGCCGAGACCGGGACCGGATCGCCGAAGCCGAGACCGAACGCCTCGCCGAGTCCGGGAAGACCGGCGCGGCCCTCGGCCTTGTTACCAACGAGGACGACGGGGATGTTCTGACGCCGCAGCCAATTGGCGAAATAGCGATCGTTCGGCGTCACGCCTTCGCGCGCGTCGATCACGAACAGCACGAGGTCGACACCCTCGAGCGCGCGTTCGGCCTGCTGGCGCATCCGCGTCTCTAGCGCCTGCGCCGGCGCGTCCTCGAGTCCCGGTGTGTCGAGCGCGACGAACGCGAGATCGGCGATTCGCGCCGGCGCTTCACGGACGTCGCGGGTGACGCCGGCCGTCTCGGACACCAGCGCCACGCGACGCCCGGCAAGGCGGTTGAACAGCGTCGACTTGCCAACGTTCGGGCGTCCGACGATAGCGATGCGGGGCGGCGCCGCGCGCGGGGCCATGTCGAGGCCTACCGCAGCGCGACGAGGTCGGCGTCGTCGGTGACGAAGAAAGCGGTCTTGTCCGCGATCGCCGGCGGGATCGAGATCGGATCCGGCATCTCGACCTGGCCGAGGAGGTCGCCGGTGTACGGCGAGATCGCGACCGCCATGCTCTGCGATCCGGCGAGGATCAGGCGATCTCCGGCGAGCACCGGCCCGGTCCACGCGATCGGATCCCGCTTCTTCTTCTCGTTCTCCCAGCGCGGCAGCGAGCGCACCCAGCGGACCCGGCCGTCGCGACGGTTGAGGCAGGCGATCTCGGCATCCGACGTGACGACGAAGACGTTGTCGCCGTCAACCCACGGCGGCTGGATGCTGCCGATGCGCTGCTCCCACTGCCGGGCCCCGCTGCGGAGGTTGATCGCCGCCATCCGCCCGGAGTTGGAAATCGCGAACACCGTGCCCTGGTAGATCACCGGCGCGGCGCGGATGTCGGCGAGGTCGCTCGCCTGGCTGGTGCGGCTCGGCAGCGGCAGGAACTCCGACCAGACCTGGCGTCCGCTGTCGGCGCGAATGCCGAAGATCTCGCCGGACGGATAAGCGACGACGACGATGCCTTCCGACACCGCCGGGCTTGCCCCGCCGAGGAAACCCGATACCTCCGACGTGCCGTCGTGGGTCCAGAGCTGGCGTCCGTCGTCGGCGGCGAGCGCATGGGTGCGGCTCTCCACCGTGGTGACGAACACGCGCCCGTCAGCGACGGTCGGTGCGGCGCGCGAAGGGCCCGACACGCGCCGGCGCCAGATCTCCTTGCCGGTCTCGGCGTCGAGCGCCACCACGTCGGAGAAGCCCGTCGTCACGTACAACCGGCCCTCGTCGTAGGCGATCCCTCCGCCCATCGTGCCGCCCCCGGACTCCTGGGTCGGGAGCAGCTCCGCGCGCCACAACCGGCGACCGTCGGCCGCGCGATAGGCCCGCGCCTCGGCGACGGCGTCGAGCGTGAAGATCTTGCCGTCCGCGACCACCGGCTGGGCGAGCAGCTTGCGCTGATCGTCGGAACCTTCGCCGATCCCCGCCGACCACACGCGCTTCGGCACGTCGTTCAGCGCCACGTGCTCCATGGCATGGGACGGCGCTCCGCCGACCTGCGGCCAGTCGGCGTTGGCATAGGGCCGCGTCAACGACACGCCCTCTGCGGCGAGCGCCGGATCGGGCTTCAGCGTCGGATCGAACAGCAGCACCGGGATGCGCTCGCCCTTCAGCTTGGGCTGCGAGCTTCCGCCGCAGGCCGCGACCGCGAGGAGCCCCGCGGCGACGATGGATGCGACGCCGAGACGGAGGAGCGACGAAGAGCGGATCACCTCGCTATCTCCCCAGCGTCGACGCCATCGCCGCGGCGCGCCCGCGGATTTCCTCGGGCGCCCGCGGATCGTCGGCGATCTGCGCGAAGAGATCCTTCGCGCGCGCCGCGTCGCCGGTCTTCACGGCGAGGTAGCCGGCGATCTCCTTCGCGGAGAACCGCCACGGACCGTTGCCGTCCGCGAGCGGCTGAATGCGCGCCGCAAGCTGCGCCGGATCGGTGCTGTCGAAGGCGGTGAGGGCATACAGGATCTGGGAAAGCTCGCGGAAGAGCGGGTCGACCCGGGAGTCCGTCGCGATCCCGTCGTAGATCGTCGCGGCGCCCGAAGGGTCGCCGGCACGCGCCTTCAGTGCCGCGTCCTGCAGGCGCGCCAGCACGCCGTACCCCGATGCGGGTCCGGCGGAGCTCACGTCGCCCAGGAGCTTCGTCGCCTGCTCGGCGTCGCCACGGTTGATCGCGTCGAGAGCGGTCGCGTAGACGGTCGACCGCTCCATCTCGCGTTCCGCCTTGTACTGCCGCCACACCATGACGCCCGCCACGCTGATGACGACGCCGAGCGCGAGCGCGATGACGTACGGCCCGTACTTGCGCATCAGCGCAACGGCACGGTCGCGGCGCAGGTCCTCGTCAACTTCCTCGATCAGGCTGTCCAGCGGCGAACTCATCGACTCGGCACTTCCTATGGAGCGGCCGCGGCCTGCGGCATATGAGCGGCGGGAAACAGGGTCATCCGGCTCTTCCGGAGCCCTCCCGCGCGGCGGGTGTATGGGTACCCCAAACGGCGCGCCATGGAAAGCTCCGAGGGTGCCGCTCCGGCGTGCTGACGGCTCGACTTTGGGCCGGAAACTTGGGCGGAAGTCAGGCGTTGTTGACAGGAGCGTCGGGCAACCCCGCCCTGCCCCCCGCCTCTGGACGGAGCCGACCCGATGGGCGAAACTTGGCCACAGCTCCGGCGGTTCACGGCCGCCCGGAACCTGAGTGTGTTCAGTAACGGAAGCGCCGTACCGCGATGACCGAACCCGTCCGCCTCGCGGACTACCGTCGCCAGCCCCGCCTCGTCTGCTTCACCCGGGCGGAGATGAACCAGTTGCTCAGCGTCTACAGCCGCCGGGTCAGCGCCGGGGAATGGAAGGCATACGCGCTCGATGTCGAGCCGGGATTCGCCGCCTTCTCGGTGTTCCGGCATGCGGCGGCGGACCCGCTGTACACGATCATCAAGACCAGGTCGCGCCGCGGGCGGCCGTTTCGGCTCCTGCAGGGAGCCCGGCGCGTGAAGGAAGCGGCGACGCTGGTCGAAGTCCTCGCCGCCCTGCCGAAGGGCCTGCAGCTCGTTACGCACTGACTCAAACCAGCACGTCCAACAGGGGGAAGCATGACCATCCGAATCCGTGGGCTCGCGACGTTGGCGAGCGTAGCCATGCTCGCGACCGTCCCGGCCGCCCATGCGCAGTCGCCCGCCGAGTTCTATCGGGGCAAGAAGGTCGACGTGCTGATCGGCGTCGGGGTCGGCGGCGAATACGACCAGCATGCCCGCCTGACCGCGCGCTGGATCGGCAAGCACATCCCCGGCAATCCCAATGTGGTGCCGCAGAACATGACCGGCGCCGGTGGCCTCAAGATGGCGAACTTCCTCTACGCCGTCGCCCCGAAGGACGGAACGGCGATCGGCATGATCGCCAACAACTTCCCGATGGTGCAGGCGGTCGAGGGCAATGGCGTCCAGTTCGACGCCAACAAGTTCCTGTGGATCGGCTCCATCTCCCCGACGGTCGAGACCCTGACCGTCTGGCATACCGCCAACATCAACTCGGTCGCCGACGCGAAGACTCGCGAGGTCGTCGTCGGCGCGTCGGGGCGCGGCGCCATCACCTACGTCTTCCCGGCCGTCATGAACGCGATCCTCGGCACCAAATTCAAGATCGTCACCGGATACGAGGGCGGCAACGCCATCAACCTCGCCATGGAGAAGGGCGAGGTCGAGGGCCGCAACAACACGTGGTCGAGCTGGAAGACGACGCATCCCGACTGGCTCAAGGACGGCACCATCAAGGTGATCGCCTGGGCGGGGCCCAAACCCAAAGACATGCCGGATTCGATTCCGTCGCTCGAGTCGCTCGCCGCCAACGACGACGACCGGCAGATCATCGAGCTCGCGGTTTCGGGTACCTATCTCGGACGTCCACTGGCGACGACGCCCGGCGTCTCCGCGGATCGCGTGAAGGCGTTGCGCGACGCCTTCGACGCGACGATGAAGGACCCGGAGTTCCTCAAGGACGCCGCCCAGATGAAGATCGAGGTCGAGCCGGTGCGCGGCGAGGACATGCAGAAGATCGTCGCCAAGGTCCTCGCGACCCCGAAGAACCTTGCGATGAAGGCCAAGGAAATCGTCGAATAGCCCGACGTCACCGCGGTGCGAAAAGCCCCACCGTTGACGGTGGGGCTTTTTTCATCGACGCTCGCGCCTCCCGCAGCACCCAGTTCACGCATGAGCCCCTCGACGGACCCGCTCCCCCTCGCGCTTCAGGCGGCCCAGGCCGGCCGGCTCGACGACGCCGCGCGACAGTGCGAGACGGCGCTCGCCGCGAACCCCGATCGTGTCGAGGCGCTGAAGATCCTGTCGGGTGTCCGGTTCATGCAGGGACGCCTCGGCGACGCGCTGGCGACGATCGAGCGCGCCGCCGCCGTCGCGCCCAGCGATCCGCAGATCCACGCCAACATGGGCTCGATCCTGACCCGGCTCGCACGGAGCGACGACGCGATCTCCAGCTATCGCCGCGCGATCGACCTCGCGCCGAACTACGCCGAGGCGCATTACAATCTCGGCGCGACCTACACCGGGCTCGGACGAGACGAGGAGGCCCTCGCCTGCTACCGCCGCGTGCTCGACCTGGCGCCCGGGCATCCCAAGGCATTGGTGAACTGCGGCAGCGCGCTCAGCGCCCTCGGTCGCAACGACGAGGCGCTCGCCGTTTACGACCAGGCGCTGGCCAGCGATCCCGGCAACGTCGAGGCCGAGACCAACCGCGGCACGGCGCTCCACCGGATGGGACGCAGCGACGAGGCGATGCACCACTACGATCAGGCGCTGAACCGACGCCCCGAGGACGCGGTCGCGCGCTGGAACCGTGGCCTAATCGCGCTCTACAAGGGCGATTTCGCACGTGGCTGGGTGGACTACGAGGCGCGCTGGCAGAAGCCGGATTTCGCGCCCTTCCGGCGCGACTTCCCGCAGCCGCTCTGGCGCGGGGAGAGCGACATCGCCGGCAAGACCATCCTGATCTACTCCGAGCAGGGCCTCGGCGACACGATTCACTTCTGCCGCTACGCGAAGCTGCTCGCCGACCGCGGCGCTCGCGTGATCCTCGAGGTGCAGCCGCCGCTCAAGCCGCTGCTCAAGACACTCGCCGGCGCGAGCGCCGTCTACGCGGCGGGCGAGGCGTTGCCGCCGTTCGATCTCCACTGCCCGATCATGAGTCTGCCATTCGCGTTCCGGACCGACCTCGCGACGATCCCGGCGACCGTGCCCTACCTCGCGCCGTCGCCCGAGAAGCTCGCGCTTTGGCGCGGCCGCCTAGGGCCGCGCGTCAAGCCGCGGATCGGCGTCGCGTGGACCGGGAATCCCGACCAACAGGCGGACCGCATCCGGTCGATGACGCTCGCGAGCCTGGCGCCGCTTCTCGGCAAGCCCGGCTTCGAATTCCACGCGCTGCAAAAGGACATTCGCGACACCGACCGCGCCACGCTGGCCGCGCTGCCGCAGCTTGCCGTCCATGGCGACGACCTTCACGACTTCGACGACACCGCGGCGCTGACGGCGGAGATGGACCTCGTGATCTCCGTCTGCACGTCGGTCATCCACCTCGCCGGCGCGCTGGCCAGACCGGGGTGGGTGATGCTGCCGATGCCGCCGGACTGGCGATGGCTGGAAGGGCGCGACGACAGCCCGTGGTATCCGACGCTGCGGCTGTTCCGCTCGACGAAGCCCGCGAGCTGGAACGACGTGGTGGGCCGCGTCTGCGCGGCGCTCGACGAGACGCGGCTCGCCGGCTGATTGTGGCCGACCCGCTCAGAAGATCGGGCCGACAATAACTCGGCCGAGCAGCATGACGGCACCGGCGACGATCGCCGCCCAGGTCAGCGTCATGCCGGCGACCCGACCCCGCAACTGCGCAGGAATTTCCTGGGTCATCGCCCAGGCGTGGATCAGACGACCGGCGAGGAAGATGAGTGCGAGGGCGTGGATCATCCACGACGGCTCACGCACGAACGCCAGGGCCGCAAGCAGGATCATGAACGTCGGCGCATACTCGACGTAGTTGGCCTGGGCGCGCATCGCGCGGAGCACCTCGGGCTTGCCGCCGTCGCCGAGCGCGACGTGATGCTGCCGTCGCGCCAGGCTCACCCGCACCGAAAGGATCACGAGGAGGAGCGCGAACACTCCGATATAGAACAGAGCGGCGGCCTGGCTCGGGATCATCGGTTCCTCGGGATCATGGGGGTCTTCTTCGCGTGGCCCTGCGTGGCGGACCGAAGGTTACGCCGGACCGGCCGAATCTGTCGAGCGACCGCGCCGGGACCGCGCGGACACGGCGGCCGTTTCCGGCCACCTCTAGCGCCGGGCGAGCTCGGCCTTATAGATGTCGGGCTTGAAGCCGACGAGAAGCCGGCCGCCGGTCTCGAGGACCGGGCGCTTGATCATCGAGGGCTGCGCCGCCATCAGCGCGATCGCCTTGCGCTCGTTGAGGCCTTCGCGATCGGATTCCGGGAGCTTGCGGAAGGTCGTCCCGGCACGGTTGAGGAGGATTTCCCAGCCGACCTTCTTCGCCCACCCTTCGAGCCGCGCGCGGTCGATGCCGGACGCCTTGTAGTCGTGGAACTCGTATCGGACGCCGTTGGCATCGAGCCACGCCCGCGCCTTCTTCATCGTGTCGCAATTCTTGATGCCGTAGATGGTGATGGCCATGGCGGTCCTCCCAGTGCGCGAAATGTAGCGGCGATCCGCGCCCGCGCAAGTCGTGTCCGACGCTTGCCCTCCGCACGCCCCCGCCGCCGCGCTATCCTTGGACCGGGAGGACACATCGTGGGCGGCATCCGCATCGGAGTGGGTGGCTGGACGTTCGAGCCGTGGCGCGGGACGTTCTACCCGAAGGGACATCCCCAGAAGCGCGAGCTCGCGTTCGCGTCGCGCGCCCTGACCTCGATCGAGATCAACGGCACGTACTACTCGTCGTTCAAGCCCGAGAGCTGGCGCAAGTGGCGCGACGAAACGCCCGATGATTTCGTCTTCTCAGTGAAGGCCTCGCGCTACGTGACCAACCGCAGGGTTCTCGCCGACGCGGGCGAGTCGATCGCGCGCTTCCTCGGCCAGGGACTGACCGAGCTCGGCCCCAAGCTGGGGCCGATCAACTGGCAATTCCTCGCGACCAAGGCGTTCGATCGCGAGGACTTCGCGGCGTTCTTTCGACTTCTACCGGAACATGAGAACGGCGTGCGCCTGCGCCATGCGATCGAGGTGCGGAGTCCCACCTTCACCACCCCGGCGTTCACCGCCCTCGCCCGCGATCACAACGTCGCCATCGTCTGCGCGACGGGCGGCGACGTTCCCGAGATCGACGAATCCACCGCCGATTTCTCCTACGCCCGCCTGATGATCACCCGGGAGGACGAGGCGCGCGGCGTCGACGACCACGAGCTCGACGCAGCGGCGAAACGCCTTCGCGGCTGGGCCGAGCGCGGCGACGTGTACGCCTACTTCATCGCCGGCGCGAAGGTGAAAAACCCGGCCGCGGCCATGGCGCTGATCGAACGCCTGCGGTGACGGGCGAAGGAACGTGGCCGCGACAGGGCCGTTATGGCGCGAGCGGTTGCCCGGGCGTGGCTTGATCATGTTCACCAAGATCAATAGGTTATCGTGAGGTTTGCAGTTCGCGAGCGAGGTCGCCATGGGCACCGAAGACGTCGCTACTGAACAACCGTGCGGCGTAGCGCCCTCCCGATCGGACCGCCCGGCGGACGGCGGCGGTGAGGGGCAAAGGTCCATGGCCGGGGAGCCGTTCGACGCCCAGGAGCTCGACGCGATCTACCGCGAGGCGCCGATCGGCCTCGCGCTGCTCGACCGCGATCTCAGATACCTGAAGATCAACCGCGCGCTCGCCGAGATGAACGGAGTCTCACCCGAAGACCACATCGGCCGCACGATTCACGAGGTGGTGCCGCAGCTCGCGCCTCAGGTCGAGGCAATGTTCCGGTCCGTGTTCGAGACCGGCAAGCAGGTCCTCAACATCGAGTTAGTCGGCGAGACCGCCGCGATGCCCGGCGTGCGCCGCGCCTGGGTCGAGAACATCAGCCCGGTGTTGAAGGAAGGCGGCGACGTGCGCGCGGCGCTAGTGGCCGTGGTCGAGATCACCGACCAGAAGCGCGCCGAGGAGCAGCTTCGGGTCGTCGCCGAGCGCGAGCGCCTGCTGATGCGGGAGCTCACGCATCGCATCAGCAATGGTCTGTCGTTGGTCGCGGCCCTCCTCGACATCGAGGGACGCAGCGCCGGCCCTGAGAGCAAGGCCGCCTTCGCAAGTGCGAGCGATCGCGTTCGCCGGATGGGACTGATCCACCGGCATCTGTATCATCCCGACCGCGAGCAGCTCGTTTCCGACGTTGCCGATTACCTCGCCGGCCTCTGCCGGGAGCTGGGGCTCGGGCTCCTCGGGCGCGACGCGATCGCCGTCGATGCCGACGCGGGCGTCGCGCTCGCCGCCGACCGGATGATCCCGCTCGGGCTCATCGTCACCGAGCTGATCACCAATGCGCGCAAGCACGCCGGCACCGACGATCCGCAGATCCGGATTTCGTTTCGCACCGGACACGGCGCCGCGCGGCTCACGGTCTGCAACCTGGGCCCCGCGCTGCCGGCGGACTTCGATCCCGCGACGGCGAAGGGCGTCGGCATGAAGGTGGTCACGTCGCAGGTGGCCCAGCTCGGCGGGGTGTTGTCCGTGCAGCGGCGAAGCGAGGGCGCCTGCTTCGACGTGTCGTTCCCGCTCTAGTCAGCGACCGGAAGCCCCGATCCCGGTATCCACCGGACTCGCCGCCCCACCCCCGGACGGCCCCTCGGAGCCGACGGTGCGGTCGAAAAAATCGAAGGTCGCGTTCAGCGCCTGGATCGCCGCCGCTCGCGTCGCTTCGGGCGTCTTGCCGTTGAGGCTGTGGCCGACGCCGGGGATCAGGATGAGCGTGACCGGAGCGCCCGCGCCCCACAGCTTTCCCGCCATCTCCTCCGACTGCTCGTGCGGGACGGTCGCGTCCTCCATCCCGTGGATCAGCAGCATTGGCGGCGCGCCGCGCCCAGCGTACGTCGTGCTGCTGGCGCCGGCGACGAGTCCCGGCGGGCACTGCGGCACCTCGCAGCCGAGGAATCCGGAGTTCTGCGAGAGCTCGGGCGCGCCATCCTGGACGCCGAGCTGCTCGGCGAATGTCGCGAAGTCGAACACGCCGTACCAGGACGCCGCCGCCTGGACGCAGTCCGACTGCTGCGCGAGTTGCGGTGGCAGCACGCGCGTGATCGGGCGACCCTCGGCGTCGACCGTGCCCGGAGGCGTTGAGACATCGGGATTGTATGCTTCGACGTTGCACGTCACCGCGACGGCGCCCGCGAGCGTGCCGCCCGCCGACGTGCCCCACACCGCGACACGGCCCGAATCGATGCGGTAGTCGGCATCCTTCGACCGCAGCCACCGGATCGCGGTCTTCACGTCGAGCACCGCCGCCGGCGAGCGTGCCTCCGAGCTGAGGCGATAATTCACCGACGCGACGACGTAGCCGCGGGCGGCGAGCGAGGCGAGGACCGCCGGAAGGGCGGCGAACGGATCGGTGCGACGGGCGTCGCCGCCCGCCCAGCCGCCGCCATGCACGTACACGACCGCCGGAAAGCCGGCCGGCGGCACGACCGCGGATGTGGGCGGCAGGTAGAGATCGAGGGTCAGCGGCCGGAATCCGGGGGGCGTCGCGTAAGTGAGATCGGCGAGCCCGACGACGCCGCCCGGGAACGCGACGCGGCGCTCGGGATAGCGATCGGCGCCGCTGGGACCGGCGGCGATCTCCGGCGCGGCGCTCCCATCGGCAACCCGCGGCGATCCCGCAAACGCCGGCGCCGCGCCGACGGACGCCGCCACGATGGCGGCGACGCCCAGCCAAGTCGCTCTCATGACGGCCCCTGTCGAAATCCGGCGCGAGCGCCGACGTGGCAAGACGCACGGGAACCGCTCAAGTTCCCGCCCCGTCCCGGCAATTCGGACGCGACCGGACCCAAGCGAAACGCTGCGTTACCGCGACATCCGCTCCCGCCTATAATCCCCCCAGGCACAGTGCAGGGAGATGCCGATGAACCTCGTGCTCTATTACTCGCCCAACGCGTGCTCGCTGGTGCCGTACGTCACGCTGACCGAAGCCGGCGCGACGTTCGAGGTCCGCCCGCTCAACTTCCGCAAGCGCCAGCACTTCGCGCCCGAGTACCTGCGCCTCAATCCGCGCCACAAGGTCCCGGTGCTGGTGGTCCACGGCAAGCCGCTGACCGAGAACGTGGCGATCCAGCTCTGGATCGCGCGCGCGTTCCCGCAGGCGAAGCTGCTGCCGACCGACGCCTGGGATCAGGCGCAGGCGGTCTCGATCCTCGCGTGGATCGCCTCCGGCCTGCATCCGCTGCTCGCGCGGCTCAACAATCCCGCCAAGGCGTGCGACGTGCCCGGCACCGACGCCAACGTGAAGCAGATCGCCCAGGACGAGCTGTTCGAGAATCTGGCCATCGCCAACGACCGGCTCGCCGGCCGCGAGTTCTTCTTCGACCACTTCACCGCGTGCGACGCGCACTTCTACTGGGCGTTCCGGCGCGCGACCCAGTTCGCGCTCGATCTCGCGGCCTTCCCCAACTGCCGGGCCCACTTCGAGCGCATGGAGCGCCGGCCGAGCGTGCAGAAGCTGCTCGCCTACGAGGCCAGCGTCCAGGCCGAGTTCGCCAAGGTCGCGTAGCTCCGACGGCGGCGTGGTCGGACGCACGGCCGCCAGGCACACCGAAGTCCCCCGCTCCTTAGGAAGGGAGCGGGGGACCGGTGAGGGGCCGGTGGGTTCGCGCTTCGGAGCCACCTCGGCGCGGACACACGTCGTCGTCAGCGGATTAGCGAAATCCACTTTTTACCTTCTCCACGAGGGTCG